>JAYSQG010000144.1:0-21574 GCA_043721685.1 Saprospiraceae bacterium
TTCCGAAAGGTATCTTAACGTCTTTTTTCTTTATATCTAACAGTCTTAAAAGATAGCTACATCAAAAAACCATCAGTCGCCAAAATCGGTTTCGGAATATCACTATCATTTATCATTTCCCGCAAATCAATCTCAATACCTCTGGCAATAGAGCTGATTGGCACGTCATTGTAAGTGCCTTCAAAAGGGTTTTCGGAATAATCTCCAATCTTTTCCATTAGAAAAAACACCCAAGTAATAAGGGCAGAAAAAGGGATTGTCAACCAAATACTGTGTGTTTTGGCTTCATCTGTAAAGATACTGAGCATACCAAAAGGGATAACTAAGGCAAAAACAAGGGAAGTCCAATATGCCACAGACGCATACTGACGGGGGAAAGGGAAGTTTTTTATCCTTTCACTGCGTCCTTGGTCGTCATAAAAAGTGCCTAACAATTTATGAAATTCGATGTGTTGAAAATCATTAAAGTAGTTTTGATTTCTAAGTGTTTGCAGCTCTTTGGCTTGTGTCGTCAGTATTTGGGTTGCCATATTTGATTTGAGTTTATATGTGTTAAACTCTGTTTCAGATATAAAGTGCATCACTTCATCGTCTAATTTGTTGAAATATTCTTCACAAATAGTTGGTGAATACAAGCCGTTAACTCTGTCCTCCTTGTGTTCCCATTCTTTGAGTAAACGCAATTGGTATCGCAAGGCAGTTAACCAAGCAATATGACGATAAATCAACCTTTTTTTGATGGAATCGGCATCGTCTCCTTGTATAAACGAAATGGTGGCAATGCCAAAAGTGCGGCTATTATTGACGATACCGCCCCAAATTTTTCGGGCTTCCCACGTTTTATCATAAGAACTGTTGTTTTTGAAACCTAAGTAAAAGGCAACAGCAATGCCCAAAACACTGAGGGGTTGCCACGGCAGAGAAATATCTATTTCTGAAACATAATGACTGGTAGTGATGATGAATGCGTAAAGAAACGCATATATAAAAGGCTTTTTCGACCAATTAAACATCATCCAAAATCCGTATTTTCTTTTCGTGTACATTTTTGTTCAAATTTTGGTTTTAAATAATGATTAGATGCAATAGATTAGATGCAATAGATAAGATGCAATAGATAAGATGCAATGTCGCAAGTTATTGAAAATCAATGCGATATTATTTCTTTTGCGCTAATTTAACCATAAAATAGGTCTCAAAAATGGTGAAAATGAAGTAAACGAGGAAAAAAGGGAGCGTGAAGTTTTTGGTTTCAGGGTGAAATATTTTTTTATAAATCAATAAAACAAAAACAGAAAGGAACATTTTGGCGAAGATGGTAATAATGATGAGGTTGTGAAAAAGCAATTTGTTTTCGCTGTTTGAAGCCCGTTGACCGAAAATAAACATGCCAATACTGAGGGGTATGAACAAGCCTAAACTCCACCATGTGACGCTGCTGTATTGGACAAAAGTGCCAAAAAACTGTTGCAAAATAAGGTTAAGTAGGACAACAAGTGCCGTTGTAGCGACTAAGAGTGTTAAGAATGGGCGCAGATTCATAAAGTTGTTTAGTTCAAATTATCATTCGTTTCGTATTTTGTTTGCATCGCGGATGACCATATAAATGGATAGACCAATGGCGAGCATAGACATAATGAGTAGAAAAACAGGCTTGGTCATGCCTGTTTTTCCATCTAACCACTTTCCAAACCAAGCACCGAGGGCAATGGTTACGCCCATTCTAAACGCAATATCGGTGTAGCGCAAAAGAGCTGTGGGCGACGAGCGTTTTTTCGGATTGTCTGGTTTATTGTTTTTTATGGACACCGTTTGCTTGTACTGTTTCTTCTTTGACAGGTTTATGTTGTGGTTGTGGTTTCGTATCGGTTTTCATTTTACAAGTCACGTCAAATATGGCTCCTGGTGCAACGGATAGTTTTGAAGTTGTGACTTCCGCAACGACTTCTGCACTTTCTTTGACACTTAACAAATCACTTACCCTTAGTTTACCATAAAATTTACCTTCGATTACGGCATTTTGACATTTGACTTCGCCATCAATCATACCAGATGGTCCAATAATGACTTTTGCACTGCACGTTAATGTGCCTCTAATCGTACCGTCAATGCGGATATCGCTTTCTGCGACAACCGATCCTTCTACTGTTGTGCCACGCACAAGGCTGTTGAGGGCGTTGTCACTTGATGACAATGCAGGTTTTACACCTGTTGTCTTAACCTCTTCTGTTGCTTTTTTGCTACCAAACATGGTTCAATTTTTATTTTTTTAGAATTAAATGCCTTGTAATAAAAAGCATTTAATTCCTTTTTTTTTGATAATAAAAGATTTACGTTACTATTTTATCAATGTATTGTACCTGTGTGTAAATCGAAATCTAAGGTAGGCGTTTTTTAGCGAACAAAAAAACTTTGCTTTAAAATCTGTTTCCTAAGAGACAAAAGCCATTTTTTACTGTGGGGGTCAACCACGTTCATAAAGTGCGAATTGTTTTAATATTGAATTTTCACCAACCGCACACGTCGCCTATCATCGCTAGGGACGATGATTTCGTTAGCAGCTATTTGTAAGGCATCTCGGAAACGCAGGAAAAGATCTTGCCCTTGCGTATTCATAATGGCGTGTCGCTCGCCTTCACCAGCTCCATTCAATACGAATTCACTAACTGTTGTTGAGCGTTCAACTTCATCATTGAACAAAAAACGCAAGGCAGTTGGCGTTTTTGCTAAGAAATACGAAGAAAAACGAGCATCATCATCTTGTGAAATTTGTTTTTTATGAAAAATGGAACGCCATTGTGCCTCGCCGGTGGGAGAGATAGACATCACCAAAACATTCTCATAAAAATAATCCATTGCTAGGCCTAATGCGGCAGCACCGCCTCCTAAAAAGCGTCCTGTATTTGTCATCGTAGGCGTTGAACGTCGCTCGATAATTTTGGCTTGTTCGATGATGGCGAGGATGCCGCCGTCAAGCCGATGAACGATGTCCTGTACTTTGAGATCAACCAAACCTTTGGTATCAGTTATTTTTTTGCCCAAAAGGGCAGAAGCCAATTCATCGTCGAATGGATGCAGCGCAAAATTGAACGTACCGCCCTCAATATACTGAGGGGGTAGGCTGATGAAATAATGACCTTGCGCTCGTATAAAGTTTTTGGCGGAATAAAGCCCTGCTGCAACTAACTGTTTATTGACATTGTCAAAACTAAATTTGACATCGAGGCTTACCATGTCGATTATGGGCAATGAAAAGCTTTTTTCTCCTCCTTCTTGGCTGTATTTTGTAATCTCAAAACGGTGTTTTTCACTATTGATACGGTTATCTTCTTCTACAATCGAATAAAACTCTGCTTGATTATTAAAAATCATTTGCTCAAAACGGTCATATCTATTCCAATCAGGTTTTATTTCTATGGTTTTATTCCAAATGGGACGAAGTGAATCGAGGTTGATTGCCAAAGCTTTGATGCGGTGGTTTTCGATATTTTCGTAAATCAAAATAGATTTTTTATCTTCAGAATAAAGTAATTCTAACTTTGGCGAAGTAAAATCTCTTCCCCAATCAAAGACTGTTACGGAATCAAGCAGTTTTGCTTGTCCATCGTATTTATGAATTTTGATATAGTTATGATTTTTTTTCCGATACTGATAAATAAGGTTAAAATCCTGCCGTGTGCCTAAAACTTCAAGGATTGTTGCGTTGTTTTTGCGGTCAGGCTCCAACTCACGCTCCCACATTTTGTGCAACTTAGTATCATAAGCACGCAACTTTACTTCTCTATCGTCGAGTAGAAAAAACAAGATGCGCTCATTGTATTTGCCTATAAGACCATAACCGTCTGCTCCACCAATAGAAATTTCATCAGACATGCTCAAGGTCTGAGCAGTTGTGACGAAGCTTTGAAAAAAAATAAGGAGTATTAATAGTTTTTTCATATTTTCAATATTTTATCGGTAGTTCATTGAGTTATCTTTCGAGATAAAGTTAAATAAATTTTGGACGTCAAACATAAAAAAAAACTGTCTGAAAGTACACAACTTTCAGACAGTTTTGGGCAAAATACTTCGAATTTAACGATTTATTAAGTCTTACACACTTAGATAAGACATCAGTGATTCATAATGTTCTTGTAAGGAGTCAATATATTCTGACTCACTGAAAGAAGCTTTGATTTCATAATCAAAACGGCTAAAACTTTGCAAAATTTTAGAAATATCTGAACGATTCAGTTTTAAAGTAATATCTAATTCGGTTGAGTCAGGCATGGAGGTAATAAAAGAGTTGAGTATAATCGCATTTTCAGACTCAACGATACGCGCAATTTGCGACAAAGAATAGTTGTAACGATTGACTGTCAAGACGATAACGCTGCCATGTTCATCAAAAGAGGCACTGCCCGCAAAAAATTTGAGTAAGTCTTCGAGCGTCACAACACCCATGTAATTTTGCTGTTTATCAACGACAGGTATCAAAGTAAGGCGGTATTCGTTGAGCAAACGCATGATGTCGTAAATGTGGTTGCGTTCATAAACAAACGGATGAGCCATTTTTAGTTCGTAAGAGCCGATGGAATCTTGTGAGTCGAATTCAAAAATTTCATCTTCTGAAATCAGACCTAAAAGTTGTGTTCCATTGACAATTGGTAAGTGGCGGACGTGGAAATCGCTCATCATTGCCAACGCATCTTCGCCCGTATCCGATGTCCGCAGAGGGACAATTTCTTCTGAAATTAAATCTTTTACCATCATAGCCGTAAGTGTGTTTTGGTTAAAACTATAACGTTGTAGCTCTCTTAATAGTTCTTAGCGATTCGTTAAGTTTTGTTAAAGTAATGAGTATGATTCTTAACACGAGCAATTTCCACTTATTTTTCAATAAAGCAAAAATTTGTATGATTTATTTTTAACTACATTCAAAATTAGAACATTCTACGGTAAAAACAATACCCAACAATATTAGATTTTGAGATAAGTGTAAAAACTTATTCCAAAATTAACCTCATTCGTATAGTTTTCGAGACATATCTGCAAACTCTTTTTCACTCAATAATCCACTCTCACGACGTTTAGTCAAATCTTTTAGCTGTTGCAAAATGTCGGAATGTTCCATGTCTTCCGTCATTTTAAAACCATTTCGAGCAAAAGTCTCAAATTCTGGCTGCACCCGCAAATATGCCAACGCCTCGTGTGTCTTTATTTTGTCATAATCTTTAAAACCCAACTCTGTGGCTTTTTGGAGATGATAAAATGCCAACTCTTTTTGTTCCGTCAAGGAATAACAGCACGACAAATTCCAATGTACAGCCACATCTGCAGGATCTATAGCCAATGCCTTGCCAAAATCTTCTGTTGCGCCTTGATAATCGAAATCTTTGAATTTTGCGAGTGCCGATTGCTTCAAACCTTCCTTTTGAGGAACAGAAGATTTTTCAGGCTTTTGATACTGAGGGGGGGCTGTCGGACGCATCCGAGCACGCGCTTCTTTGTTTTGTTGTGCGGCTTGTTGTTCTGCACGTTGCTGCTCTTTTTGTTGTTCTCTCTGTTGTCTTACTGTATATTCACTTTGCTGACTTGGGTTTTGTTGCTCACGCCATGCATCTTTATTGTATTTTTTGTTGAAATCATTATCACTTTTCGTCAATAATATGATAAAACTAATGAAACCTACAAAAGCCGCTATCTGGGGTTTACCTGCAAAAAAAGTGAGCATACACATAAACATACCTAAGCCGATGCGCCCTAGATAAAAGAATTGAACACCAAAAACACCTAAAATGAGCGAAAGCAAAGCCGCTGTTGTTTTATTTTTCATAAATAGAAAGTTTAGTCCGTTGAAATAAAAATCATAGTTCTGCCAAAAATAACACTTTTTTGATAGAAAAAGACCCATACAGGTTACGCTTTTTCGACCAATTGAGGTCGTTATCCGTTAGTCGTATGAGTTATTGGTTATTAGGGATTGGTTATTGGTTAATTGGTCTAAACTAATAATCAACCCCCAATAACCAATCCCCAATTTCTAATTAACCAATAAGGAAGCAAAATAAAACCATGTTTTGTAAATTTGCATCTCTATGTAAAATCATTTGTCATTTTTAGAAAATAAAATCTTTTCATCCGTTCCTACGTTTTAATATTATCAATGAACATCCCCCTCAGTATAATCACTAAAAAATTCCTTTTTTATATGAAAAAAATACTTTTTTCCTTGGTTTTTATCGGCATTGCCTTCGCTCAATTACAAGCGAGTGTGATTTTATTGCCCATGGATTTGAAACAAAAAGAGCATCTTAAAGCCTACGGCATTACTTATATGGTGTTGGCAAAAGGCATTGAAGCACATTGGCTTTTGAACTATCGGGGTGGCAGTTTTGCGTTTCCGCATCAGTTGGCTTTTGAAAAAGAATGTAAAACCCGCAACGTCACTTACGAAGTATTGAGCGATGCCCAATTTGCTGGTATTCAAAACGAAATTGCGAATCCAGAGGTGAATATGGACGACATAAAACTCGAAGTCGCCCCTAAAATTGCTGTTTATACACCCGATGTGGATTCCAAAGGCAATAAAGTTCAACCATGGGATGATGCCGTTACGATGGTTTTGACCTATGCCGAAATCCCTTATGAAGTCGTTTATGACCGCGAAGTTGTTGACGGAAAATTGGGTTTATATGATTGGCTACACTTGCATCACGAGGATTTTACAGGTCAATATGGTAAATTTTATCGCAATTACGGTCATGCGCCTTGGTATCGTGACAACCAACGTCGCGCCGAAGAATTATCGAAATCGCTTGGTTTTGCCAAGGTTTCGCAGTGTAAATTAGCTGTTACGAAGCGCATTAAGGATTTTGTAGTCGGTGGCGGCTTCATGTTTGCGATGTGTTCGGCAACCGATAGTTACGATATTGCCCTCGCTGCCGAAGGTGTGGATATTTGTGCGGCTATGTACGACGGCGACCCTGCTGACCCAAATGCACAAGAGAAATTAGATTATTCAAAAACCTTTGCCTTCAAAGACTTTCAACTCGTACGTGACCCAATGGAATATGAGTTTTCAAGTATTGACAACAACTACGGTCGCCCTGCTTCTCCTGAAACGGATTATTTTACGCTGTTCGATTTTTCCGCAAAATATGACCCTATTCCAGCTATGTTGACACAATGTCATACCCGTACTGTCAAAGGTTTTATGGGTCAAACAACGGCTTTTGTGAAAAAATATATCAAAGATGATGTCTTAATGTTGGGCGAAAACAAGCCATACAACGAGGTGCGTTATTTACACGGCGTTCTTGGACAAGGCTTTTTCACATTCTACGGCGGTCACGACCCCGAAGACTATCGTCACTATGTCGAAGACCCTGAAACGGATTTGAGTCTTCACCCACAATCTCCTGGCTATCGCTTAATTTTGAACAATATTTTATTTCCTGCGGCTAAGAAAAAGCACCGCAAAACTTAGAATTGTATTGCGGTATGGTTGTATTGCTAAATTGTTATTATTACACAACCATACAGCAATTTAACAATACAACCATACAAATTATGACTTTTCACGCTAACGGAAAACTTTTACTCACAGGTGAATATTTCGTCCTTGACGGTGCGACAGCCTTAGCTTTACCGACAAAAGTAGGACAATCTCTTTTCATTGAACATGAGCCTGAAATACATGGAGAAGACCTATTTTGGTGTTCCGTTACGCCAGTAGGTTCGCCTTGGTACAGTGCATTGTTTCAAATGCCCAATCCATTTGTTAAAATATGGGACGGAACTGTGGATTTTAGCGAAGGATTAATCAAGGCTTTTGAAGCAATAGAAAAACTCAAACCAAACTTTTGGGAAGACAAAAAGGGCATGAGCCTAACCACAAATTTAGAATTTCCACACAATTGGGGTTTGGGTTCAAGTTCAACATTAATATGGCTGTTAGCAAAATGGGCAAATATTGACCCTTTTGCCTTAAATGACTTAACTTTTGGTGGTTCAGCCTACGATATTGCTTGTGCAGGAGCGAGAAAACCTATTTTTTTTGAAAGAAAAAATAATACACCTATATATACAGAAGTAGATTTCAAACCGCCATTTGCCGATAATCTCTATTTTGTTTTTTTAAATCAAAAGCAAAATTCAAGAGAAGGCATTGCTCGCTACCGCGAAAAAGCGAAAAACCTACCCCCTCAGTATTTCGACGATATTTTGGCTTTGACAAACGGTTTTTACACTGCTACCAACCTTTTAGATTTTGAAAAATTGATAGTCGAGCATGAAGCATTAGTTGCTTCAGTTATTGAACTACCAAGAGCTAAGTCCTTGTATTTCAATGATTTATGGGGACAAATAAAATCGCTTGGCGCATGGGGCGGTGATTTTGTACTCGCCACGAGCGACCGTTCTTTTGAGAAAACAAAACGCTATTTTGAAGAAAAGGGATTTGATACAATTTTGAAATACAACGACCTAATTCTTTGAGATTTTAAGATTTAAAGCACAAAGACGATAAGATGCTGTTAGCAAGTCTTATCGTCTTTGTACTTTAAATCTTAAAATCTCAACGTGGTACATCTATTTTTTTTACAATTTCATTTATCACATCTTTGGCATCATAGCCTTCCATCTCACGTTCAGGTGTCAAAATGATGCGGTGATTTAAGACAGGGTAAGCGACATATTGAATGTCTTCTGGAATCACAAATTCACGTCCATTGATTGCTGCCATCGCCTTCGCTGCTTTCAGAATAGCCAACGATGCACGAGGCGAAGCACCCAAATATATATCGCCATTATTACGAGTATTATGCACTATCGCAGCGATATAGTCCACCAATTCCTCTCTGATATGCACTCTTTCGACCAATGATTGACAGGCTTTGATTTGCTCACCCCTCAGGACAGGCTTCACTTCTTCCGTTTTGACTTGCTTAAAATCCTCTTTGAAGCGGCGTAAAATCTGTTTTTCTTCTGCCAAACTTGGGTAATTGATATTTATTTTGAACAAAAAACGGTCAAGTTGTGCTTCGGGCAGTCTGTAAGTACCTTCTTGTTCAATCGGATTTTGCGTACCGATGACAAAAAACGGAAACGTCATTTTATGCGTCGTTCCGTCCACCGTCACTTGGCGTTCTTCCATGACTTCAAACAATGCAGCTTGCGTCTTGGCAGGTGCGCGGTTGATTTCATCAATCAAAACAATATTTGAAAAAACAGGACCTGCGTTGAAGTAAAACTGCGACGTTTGGGCATTAAAAACCATCGTACCCATCACGTCACTCGGCATCAAATCGGGCGTGAATTGGATACGGCTGAAACCCGCATCAATCGTTTTAGCTAACAGCTTGGCAGTCATTGTTTTAGCAATGCCTGGCACGCCTTCGAGCAACACATGACCATCGCACAACAAAGCAATGTTCAATAAATCCATCAATTCGTCTTGTCCAACGATGACTTTTGATAGTTCATTTTTGACGGCATCAACGGCATTCCGCACAGGCGTTAAGTCGAGACGGCTTTCGTAAAAGGTATTTTCGCCCCCCTCAGTATTTTGGGGTGTGAATTCGTGGTTTTCCATTTAATGAGTTTTTTATCAAACAGTACGGTGATAAATATTTTCAAAGTGGTTTATCAAACAGAGAGGGTGTCCTTTTAAAATTGTTATTGATAAAATAGGCTCTATTTTCTGCGACTAAAAAATTTGCTGCTACCAATTGTTTAAATACTGTATAGATTTTACGTTTAAAAGCATCAAATGCTTTTATATCGTTCAATGGCTGATTTGATTTAAGAAATAATAACCTACCTGCTTGTGTTGCACTAACAGAACGGCTTTTACTATATTTATTGACTTGGTAAATAAGTGAAAGTGTTTGTTGATTAATGTCTGAAAGTTGATCAAAATCACCGCCAAATATTTGACGTAATTCAGTTTTATAATCATTTCTCATCAAATCACGATGCAATAAAAAGACGGGATATAAATCTGGGCTTTGAGAATGTTTAAAAATTAATCCCGACTTTTGTAATCGTTGAATAGCATTAAAATGATTATTATCAGGCGTTAATAATATCGTGTGTCTATATAATTGATTGGCTTTTTCAGATTTGTAAAAATAAGCCAACACGGATGTTTCTTTGTCAGTTAACTTAGAACCATTTAAACTTTGCTCAATAAATAAGTCGAAAGAGGCTATATGAGATAAAAAATTGTCGTCAACTAATTTCCCTTTTTGTATGAATAAGCCCAGTTCTTCTTTGCTGTAAAAGCGATAATAAGGTAAATCTATTTTATTGTCTAATGCTTCGTTAACAAGATTACTCATACCTCTTGCCTTGCCTTCCCATTTATCAAATACTTTTAAAACGTCAGCTAATTTAGGGTTTCGCGGTTTTGAATCTGGTATAATCCTACGAATTGGAATATCATGCTCTGTTAATTCAATCAATAATTGTTTTTTGAAAGAGCCTGGATTTCTAATTTCAATATGGACATCAGGTTTAATATTGATATTCACATACTTATCAATACTGTAATCTCGATGTGCAATAGCATTATTAATTGTTTCTCTTAATAATTGTTCAGGATATTCGGGTTTACTCATCCCTCCTTTTTCGATTGTAACACCAACTTGAATATTCTTTAAAATATACCCTAAACTTTTTTCCATTAAAGGAATAACATTATCAATCAATGATTTTTTATCTTGGGCAACTTCATAAGGAATATCGACAAAACCATCTACTTGTGCCCGCCATCCTAAGAAGTCTTTCACATTCTTTCCACAAACCAACATGCCTAATGTTGTAACATTATCGCCAATAATAAATTTTTTACGAGTCAAAAAGGGTTGAGCATCTTCCAAAGATGTTTTATTTGATTCTATTTTTATTTCTCGATTCAGTAAATAAATATAGTCATTCAATTTATTAACATCAATGTCATTTAATGTTGCGTCTTTTTCTATTTTTAATTCTCTGGCATTTTTTATTTCTTCCTTAAATTCTTCTTGCTTTTCAATTGCATTTTCATCTATTCTGTGGTCGCCTGTCATGACTCTTTTATAGGCAACCTTATCTAAAAAGATATATTTTAAATCGTCTGGCAATTTATCAATATAAACAACACAGACTCTATCTGTCATAAATTCTTTAATTTCATAACTAACTATAAACTCTGTTACATCTATAAAATTAAAATCTTTATCCGTAAAACATTTTCCAAAATCTTTTAAAATAGGCTCAAATTCTTCTTTGTATCCTTTTAGTTCATAATTTTTATCAGCAACATTATTATTGTCTTTTATCCCTAAAACCAATATACCGCCATTGGTATTCATAAATGCACAAACACTTTGCAAAACAGAAAAAGCTCCTTTCAAATTGGGTGGAGTCGGCTTCAATTCTACCTTTTCGGTTTCGATAGGTTTGTAATAGTTGTTGCGAATACAATCCTCAATTTGATTCAATATTTTATCTACTTCTTTCATCTTCGATGATTTTACTTCCTCAATATTTCTGAATTTTTTGTAAAAATATGTCTTTTCATGAAATTACTACATAATAACTACCCCTAAGTATAATTTTCATAATTCTAACTTCAGAAACCGCCCTGTATGACTCGTCGGGTGCGCCGCAACATCCTCAGGCGTTCCCGCAACAATCACTTCGCCCCCTCTAAAACCGCCTTCCATACCCATATCAATCACATAGTCACCTACTTTTATCACGTCCATATTGTGTTCGATGACGATAACGGTATTGCCTTTGACAACAAGCCTTTGCAAAACGACGAGTAGGTGTTGAATATCCTCAAAATGCAAACCCGTTGTCGGTTCGTCCAAAATATACATTGTGTTGCCTGTATCTTTTTTCGACAACTCTTCCGAGAGTTTAACGCGTTGTGCTTCGCCACCTGAAAGCGTTGTCGCTTGTTGACCCAGTGTGATATAACCCAAGCCAACATCCAACAAGGTCTTCATTTTTCGATAAATATTGGGAATATTTTCAAAAAATTCGACAGCTTCTTCAACCGTCATATTTAAGACATCGTTGATGGATTTGCCTTTGTACAACACCTCCAAAGTCTCACGATTGTAGCGACGACCCATGCACGTTTCACATTCTACTTGAACATCGGGCAAAAAATTCATTTCTATGACCCGTTTACCACCGCCTTCGCAGGTTACGCAACGTCCACCTTTGACATTAAAACTAAATCGCCCGGGCTTATAACCTCTGATTTTTGCCTCTGGCAGACTTGCAAATATATTTCTTATATCCGTAAAAACACCTGTATAAGTCGCTGGATTTGAACGTGGTGTGCGACCAATAGGCGATTGGTCAATTTCAATCACTTTGTCCAAATGCCCCAAACCTTGCGCCTTTACGTAAGGCATTGGTTTTTTAATAGAATTATAAAAATGCTGTCGCAAAATAGGGTACAAAGTGTCATTAATCAACGTTGATTTGCCGCTGCCCGAAACGCCAGTGACCATCGTCAAAGTGCCAAGTGGTATTTCGATGTTGACATTTTTCAAATTATTGCCCGTTGCCCCCCTCAGTATCAACTGCTTTCCGTTGCCTTTTCGACGTTCTTTCGGTACTTCAATACGCTGCACATTGTTCAAATATTCGGCTGTTAATGTCGAATTTTTGATAAATACGGAGGGGATGCCTTCGCCAACCAACTCGCCACCATGTTTCCCTGCGCCCGGTCCCAAGTCCATGAGATAGTCGGAAGCCATCATTATATCCTTGTCATGCTCGACGACAATGACCGAATTGCCAATGTCACGCAGTTGCCGCAAAGCCTCAATCAAGCGTTCATTGTCGCGCTGATGCAAGCCAATCGAAGGCTCGTCTAATATATACGTGATGCCTGTAAGTTGCGAACCGATTTGCGTTGCCAAACGAATACGTTGCGATTCACCGCCCGACAGCGTTCCCGCAGGGCGATTGAGCATCAAATAATCGAGTCCAACATTGAGTAAAAAGCCGATACGTAAGCGAATTTCTTTCAAAATATCCTTTGCAATCGTCTTTTGTTTTTCGGTCAAGTGGTTTTCTACGTCTTCAAACCATGCTGCCAAATCGGTCATATCCATCAACGACAATTGACCAATATTCTTTTCTACTAATTTATAACTCAATGATTCTCTTTTCAAACGGTAGCCTGCGCACTCTGGACACGTGACAACGGTCATAAAATCTTCTGCCCACGAAGCAATTTTTTCTGAACCCGTTTCCTCGTACCATTTTTTCAACATTGGCACAAGCCCCGTGGAAGCGAGGTCGAAATAAACTAAATCCTGCGTCGGTACAACACCTGGTAATTTTATTGATTTATTTTCACCACCATGCAAAATGACATTCATCGCTGATTCTGGAATGTCTTTAACAGGCGTTGAAAACGTAAAATTATAGCGTTTGGCAATTTGACGGAGTTGTTGAAACATAGAGTTTTCACGCACATCGCCAAAAGGCACAATGCCTGTTTCGTTGATACTTTTCGTTTTGTCAGGCATCACTTTGTCCATATCCACCTCTGCAACTTGCCCCAAACCTTTGCAATGTGGACATGAACCATAAGGCGAATTGAACGAAAAAGTGTTTGGATTAGGTTCTTCGTAGGAAATACCTGACACGGGGTCCATTAAATGCTTAGAAAATGTCATCATTTCCCCCCCCTCAGTATTTTTCGTATTTTTCTCAACATCAATGACCATTGCAATGCCGTTACCCATTTTCAGAGCGGTTCCCAAGGACGAAACAAGGCGTTCACGTCTGTCGTCGCCAATTTGTAGGCGGTCAATGACGACTTCGATATCATGTGTTTTGAATCGGTCAATTTGGAGGTTGGGTTCGAGGTCAATCATAATGCCGTCCACACGTACTTTTGTATAGCCTTGTTTGCGAATACTATCAAACAATTCGCGGTAATGTCCTTTACGTCCACGTACAAGTGGCGCAAGAATCATTATTTTTTTATCAAAAAACAGTTCGAAAATGCGGTTTTGGATTTGTTCTTCGGTGTATTTCACCATTTTTTCGCCTGTTTCGTAGGAATAGGCTTCGCCAATACGGGCATATAAAAGCCGCATAAAGTCATAAATTTCTGTAATTGTCCCGACCGTTGAACGTGGATTGCGCCCCACCGTTTTTTGTTCAATCGAAATAACAGGCGATAAACCTGTAATTTGCTCAACATCAGGACGTTCCATCGTACCTATGAACTGACGGGCATAACTGGAAAAGGTTTCCATATAACGCCGTTGCCCTTCGGCATAAATCGTATCAAATGCCAAAGATGACTTGCCTGAACCTGAAATGCCTGTGATAACTACAAGCTGATGACGTGGAATACGCACACTGACATTTTTCAAGTTATGCACCTTCGCACCAATGACTTCGATGTATTCTTGACCGTATATGGGATTGGATTCAGACGGAATCGTAGTATTCGTAGGAAAGACGTTTGCTTTTTTAGCGGTCACTTGCGCCGAGTTGTTCTTTTTTGACATAAAATTGGACGATTTTAGAAATGCAAATTTAGTCAAAAACGAATTGTTTTAAAAGGTTTGTTTGAAAATAAAAAAAAGAGGGGAGCAAAACGCCCCCCTCAGTATAATCAAGTATTTTCTTCTTTTGTCATCCTGTAAGGACTAATCAAAACGCACATCCAACGCCAAACCACGTAATTCGTGAATCAATACATTGAATGATTCTGGAATATTTGGTTCAGGTAAGTTGTCGCCTTTGACAATCGCTTCGTAAGCTTTTGCACGACCTTGAATGTCATCGGATTTGATGGTCAATAACTCTTGTAAGATATTAGCCGCACCGAATGCTTCCAAAGCCCAAACCTCCATCTCACCAAAACGCTGACCACCGAATTGGGCTTTACCACCCAATGGCTGTTGCGTAATGAGCGAGTAAGGTCCGATAGAACGTGCATGGAGCTTATCGTCAACCATGTGTGACAATTTCAACATGTAGATGATACCAACCGTTGCTTTTTGGTGGAAACGTTCGCCCGTTTCGCCATCAAACAAGTGTGTTGAGCCCAATTCAGGTAAACCTGCTTTTTTGACCCATTCGTCAATCTCATGTTTTTTAGCACCGTCGAAGATAGGTGTTGCAAACTTAACACCCATTTTTTCACCTGCCCAACCCAAAACCGTTTCAAAAATCTGTCCCAAGTTCATACGAGAAGGTACACCCAACGGATTCAAAACGATGTCAACACACGTACCATCATCAAGGAAAGGCATATCTTCAACACGTACAATACGTGAAACGATACCCTTGTTACCATGACGACCCGCTAACTTATCACCTACTTTGAGTTTACGTTTTTTAGCCAAGTAAACCTTAGCCAATTTCAAAACGCCCGCAGGTAATTCGTCACCGATTGAGATATTGAATTTCTCACGTTTGTAACGACCTACTTCCTCATTGACTTTGATGCTGTAATTGTGTAACAGTCTGGAAATCAATGTGTTCGTATTCGCTTCGTCCGTCCAATTCAAGTAGTCAATTGCAGAGTAGTCAATTTCTTTCAAAATTGTCGGCGTGTATTTAGTGCCTTTGGCAATCTTCATTTCGCCGTAGATAGACTTAACGCCTTGCGCTGTTTTGTCTTTTACAAGTTGTTGCAATTTGTCAATCAAAATTGTTTTCAACTCATTCAAAGCAATGGCGTGTTGGCTATCAAGCTTATTGATATCGTCCTCTTCTTTCGCTTTTTGAACTTTATCTTTCTTCGCACGAGCAAACAATTGCTTGTCAATGATGATCCCCTCAGTACCCGGAGGCGCTTTCATGGAAGCATCTTTCACATCACCTGCTTTGTCGCCGAAGATAGCACGAAGCAATTTTTCTTCTGGTGTTGGGTCTGATTCACCTTTTGGCGTAATCTTACCAATCAAAATATCGCCTTCTTTCACCCAAGCACCTACGCGAATGATACCGTTGTCGTCGAGGTCTTTTGTCGCATCTTCCGAAACGTTCGGGATGTCGTTTGTCAATTCCTCTTCGCCCAATTTTGTATCACGCACGTCCATTTCGAAATGTTCGATGTGGAGAGAAGTGAAAATATCTTCTTGAACAACACGCTCTGAAATCACGATAGCATCCTCAAAGTTGTAACCTTTCCAAGGCATAAATGCCACTTTTAGGTTCTGACCAAGAGCCAATTCACCTTTTTCAGTTGCATAACCATCACATAAGATTTGACCTTTCACAACACGGTCGCCTTTGCGGACAACAGGTTTAAGATTGATACAAGTCTCTTGATTGGTACGCAAAAACTTAGTCAAATTGTATGTTTTGCGGCTATCTTCAAACGAAACGAGCTGGTCTTCTTCTGTACGGTCATAACGAATGACGATTTGCATCGCATCAACGTATTCAACCACACCGTCACCTTCTGCATTGAACAACATGCGCGAGTCACGTGCTACTTTACCT
Organism: Saprospiraceae bacterium; assembly: GCA_043721685.1. Taxonomy (GTDB): domain Bacteria; phylum Bacteroidota; class Bacteroidia; order Chitinophagales; family Saprospiraceae; genus JAAFJT01. Next base: position 16,468 of record JAYSQG010000144.1, read on the forward strand.
TCCAAGCCTGTACCGACAATCGGTGAACGTGGACGGAGAAGCGGCACAGCTTGACGCTGCATGTTCGAACCCATCAAAGCACGGTTCGCATCATCATTTTCCAAGAACGGAATCATCGAAGCAGAAACACCGACAATTTGGTTCGGTGCAACGTCCATGTATTCCAATTCCTCTGGTGTAAACATCGGGAAGTCACCGTGCTCACGACCTTTCATTTTTTCTTCAAGGAATTCGCCCGTTTCTTCGTTTACAGGAGAGTTCGCTTGTGCCACACGACGATAATCCTCTGCTTCTGCGGATAGATACTCAACTTTGGTGGTTGCGATACTGTTAACGACTTTACGATAAGGCGTTTCAAGGAAGCCCATTTTATTAATCTTTGCGTGAACGCAAAGAGTAGAAATCAAACCAATGTTTGGACCTTCTGGCGTTTCAATCGTACACAAACGACCGTAATGCGAGTAGTGAACGTCACGAACCTCAAAGCCTGCACGCTCACGACTCAAACCACCAGGTCCGAGTGCCGAAATACGGCGTTTGTGCGTGATTTCACTGAGGGGGTTCGTTTGGTCAAGGAATTGCGACAACTGGCTGGTTCCGAAGAAAGAGTTGATAACAGACGACAAAGTGCGTGCATTAATCAAGTCAATCGGTGTGAAAACCTCGTTGTCACGTACATTCATACGCTCACGAATTGTACGCGCCATACGTGCCAAACCGACACCGAATTGTGCATACAATTGCTCACCTACTGAACGGACACGACGATTCGCCAAGTGGTCAATATCGTCAATCTCTGCTTTGTCATTAATCAACTGAACGATGTATTTGACGATGAGGATGATGTCCTCTTTTGTCAAAACAAGCGTTTCGTTGCTCAAATCATGACCGAGTTTACGGTTGATTTTGTAACGACCGACTTCACCCAAGTTGTAGCGTTTATCAGAGAAAAATAATTTGTCAATGATACCACGTGCTGTCTCATCATCCGGTGGGTCAGTACCGCGTAATTGACGATAGATATAGTTCACCGCTTCGATTTCAGACGAAGACGGGTCTTTTTGTAGCGTATTGTAGATAATCGAATAGTCTTCTGACACATCTTCTCGTTGTAAGATGATGATGTCAATTTCATTATCTATAATGTCTTCGATGTTGCTTTCATCTAAAATGACATCACGTTCGAGGATGATTTCGTTACGTTCAATCGAAACGACCTCACCTGTGTCTTCGTCAACGAAGTCCTCTGACCAAGAGCGCAAAACCCGTGCACCGAGTTTACGACCAACACAATTCATCAAACTGTCACGGTCTGCTTTGACTTCTTCTGCCAAACCGAATAAATCCAAAATCGTTTTGTCACTGTCAAAACCAATCGCACGAAGCAATGTTGTTACAGGGAATTTTTTCTTACGGTCAATGTATGCGTACATGACATTATTAATGTCTGTCGCAAACTCCATCCACGCACCTTTGAAAGGGATAACCCTTGCAGAATAGATTTTAGTACCATTCGGGTGGAAAGACTGACCAAAGAAAACACCTGGTGAACGATGTAATTGAGAAACAATCACACGCTCGGCACCATTGATGACGAAAGTCCCTTTCGGGGTCATGTACGGGATGTTTCCGAGGAACACATCTTGCACAATCGTTTCAAAATCAACGTGTTCTACGTCATTACAGCTCAAGCGCAATTTCGCTTTAAGCGGCACAGAGTAGGTCAAACCGCGATGAATACACTCTGGAATAGAGTAGCGCGGTGGGTCAACGTAGTAGTCCAAAAACTCCAAGTTGAAGATTTGACGTGCGTCTGTGATTGGAAAATTCTCCTGAAAGCATTTAAACAGACCTTCGTTAGCGCGGTTTTCAGGGGTCGTTTCCAATTGAAAAAACTCTTGGAAAGACTTGACCTGAATCTCTAACAAGTCTGGGCTTTGATAGGCGATTTTGATTCTCCCGAAATTCACCCTATTGCGTTCGGGATACAAAATATTAGTTGCTGCCATGTATGAACGGGTTATTTTATTTTCAAAAACGAGACAAACGGGTTGTTTTTCTTATCAAGGATACCCCTCAGTATTTGAGCCTAAAAATGAACAATAATATACTATATAAATAGGTCATCACTTCACCGTAAAAACAGCGAAGTGATGACCGAAAAAATATCTAAAAATGAAAAAAAATCATAGGAAATGCTTGAAAATGTCTTGAATTTTATATACATTAAGACGGGCTTTCTAATAAACGTGCAAAGTTATATCCTTTTATTGAAAATCATGGTATTTTTCTATAAAAAAATCTAAAAAAACCGACTTTTTATGCCGATAATGAGATGTGGAGAAATTCCTTGAAGCTGTATTTGGACATCAAAATGATTTTTCCAATATTTGCCCTTTGTCATATAAATTTGTTTAAGCGAAAATTTGCTAACTTTGTGCCTAAATTTTAAAAAGCAACGCAAGCCAATGACTCATCCTATTAAAAACGAAGGTAAATTTACGTATATCGAAACGGGCAAAAAAGACGGTGAAGTCCTTCTTCTTTTGCATGGACTGATGGGCGGACTAAGCAATTTTGGAGATGTAATCACACATTTTTCCCAAACGCACAATGTCGTGATGCCGACTTTACCCATTTATGAGATGCCCATGTTGTCGGTTTCTCTTGATGGTCTATTGAGTTATCTCGAAGATTTTATTGATTTCAAAGGTTTTGACCGTGTACATGTTGTCGGAAATTCATTGGGCGGACACATTGCGCTTATCTATGTATTGAAGCACCCTGACCGCATTGCCTCTTTGACTTTGGCAGGCAGTTCAGGTTTGTACGAAAGCGCGATGGGCGATACTTATCCTAAACGCGGCGATTACGAGTTTATCAAACGCAAAACGCAAGACACTTTTTATTCGCCAGAGTCAGCCAGCCAAGAGTTGGTCGACGAAATTTATAATACCGTCAATGACCGGGGCAAAGCGTTGCGCATTGTTATGATATCAAAATCAGCGATTCGGCACAATTTGGGCGATGAATTACATCAAATCAAAGCACCGACATTGTTGATTTGGGGTAAAAATGATATTGTAACGCCGCCTTCTGTGGGTGAAAAATTCCACGAATTGATACACAGTTCTAAACTCGTTTGGGTTGACAAATGTGGTCATGCGCCCATGATGGAACATCCCGAACAATTCAACACGATTTTAGGTGAGTTTTTGGATGAAGTTTCGGCTGAAAAAGTGGCTTAATACTGAGGGGGGGGTAAAATGTAAAATGTCGAAGTGCAGTCACTGCACTTCGACATTTTACATTTCTATCGGCTCACATTAAATCTTTGTCGGGTCGCAAAGTCTTGTCCTCGTATTTCCAAGATATAAAAACCATTGTTGAGATTCTGGATATTCAAACGCATATGGTCGTCTAAAATCTGTTTCGATTGATGCACAAGCTGCCCTGTCATATTGAAAATCTTTACATCGCCGAGCGTATGTAGCAGTCTGTCATTATAATCGGACAGTGAGATATTGAGGTCATTTGTGGCTGGGTTTGGGCTTAGTTGCATTTTCCAGTCATATTTTTTGCCTGTATTGGCATCTGCTGGTTTAGCAAAATTCGGGCTGCCACAGCCTTGCAACTGCCTATAACCTTCTATCCATGTCGAGTTACAAGCGTTGGAGGCTTCAAGATAATAATAAACATTGCCTGTACTTGATTGAGGTAAATAGACTGATGTGCCTTGTGTATAATACGTTTGACCACCATAAGAAACAGTCCAGTTATAGTTTGTACCAGATGTGACATTGGTAATATAAACCCAACCTGAACAATCCCAATTGTGATAAAGCTGCACTTGTGGTTGAGCTAAACCTACATTAAATGTTTTGCGCAGTATGAGTGGGTCATTACAAGTAATGCCAATTGGTGTCAATTGTAATTCCAGAAAACCTTCGCCATTAAAGCCTTGTTCTGGTTGTATTGTCCACCAATTAGTCAAATAGGCTCCAGAGATATTACTGCCCACAATCTGCATATTAGGTGGAATATTGATATAGGATACAGGGCTATTAGGGCAAACTTGGTTAGGAATATCTATATATGGAATGCCAATCGTATTTGTTGTTGTTACTGAGGGGTCATCTGATAGATTTGGACCAATTGTATTCCATGAAGCATCGAGGCGACCATAAAATTTTCGATTGCCGCTACAAACATCAGAATTTTCAAGAATATCATGTCCTGCGAGTTGTCCAATAACACGATTTTGAGGATTAAACAATGCTGAACCTGAAGATCCTCCTTCAACAGCTCCTCGATTCCATCTAACGCTCCATGAAAGTAAATTCCCTGTTATCCAATCATCCCATGTCTCTCTAACAGGCGCATCATCTTCAAAGGCTAATTTCATAGGATTACCACGTGGATGACTTATACCAAAAGCTGTATTCGGTACAGCTATCGCATTTGACCAACCCGCATAATGGACATCGCTTGAAAGATTTGGTTGCTGCTCCAGTTCCAAAAGTGCCATATCACTATTTTCTTGAGAATTTAAAACATCAGCACCTTCAAAACAAACATTAATTGACGCACTATTGCCTGCGCAACTACTTGTTTTATAATGAAATATGAATAACATATTACTAACAACGGCTTCTTCCGCAGCATCAATTTCGCCGTTATGTATTCCTGTCGTGATACCGTCAATACAATGCAAAGCTGTCAAAATATTAGGGCGAAGATTATTACAGGCATTGTTGAGGAGCGTACCTGTACATCTTCTAAAACCACCTGAAACCAGCAGGGTTACGGCTTTTTTCTCATTTTCCATCGTATTCCCTTCTGCACAATTGGCATTTATATGCGTCGTACAAGTCAAAGCAACAGGATCTCCCGAATCGCCACTTAGAAAATTGACATATCCGTGGATAATAGAAGATATGTGGAAAATAGTCTTATCATGAACTTGAATTGGCACGTATAATTCAATAACAGCAGAGTCACCTACTAAAGAGAATGTTGATAATTTTCTCTTTTTATTATTATGTTTTGCTGTAATTGGTCCGATAAGCATCGTTTTTGTTGTGTTGTAAATATGTAGTTCGGCTCC
>JAYSQG010000145.1:0-10880 GCA_043721685.1 Saprospiraceae bacterium
TTCAAAATCAATGACTTATTCTTTATTCGACTTCATTCTGATGAATCTATGAAGTCTTTCAAAATGACGAAAGAATTGCATCTAAGCCGCCTACACAAGGCGTATGGTAATGAATTGAGTGAGCATTATTGTCGCCGTTGGGTCTCTGTCAATGTCATAAAAACGCTGCGAACATTGCAACAAATTGACCGTCAAGAACCCCTAGTCTGCGATGCCCAAATCTCCAAATATTGGGAAACGGAGCTTGAATACCTCGTTTTGTCCATTGCAAAACCCAATTCGCCTAACCCAAAAGAAAGCGTGAGTGTGACTTTAGGTATTCTGTTAGACGACAATGCCAAACGGCTTTTCAGATTCCTCGGCGACCCTAATTTGAAAGCCAAAGTAGTAAACACGACTTGTGAACGTTGCTCGATGCCCGATTGTGGCGAAAGAGCCGTTCCGCCTTTTGTCATTGAAAAAATAAATGACGCAAAGGCAGTTGAGCAAGCACTTTTAGCATTGAAATAATATTGCCAAATATAATTTTGTTACTTATTTTCGTTGACAACTACTTGTCAATCAATCCTTTACCTAACTATAAATAAATAAAACCTAATTTTAAAAAATGAAAAAACAGATTTACGAAAACAATCTCAAAGAGTGGATAAAAGACGAAAAAGCCGCTATTGAGTTGATCAGCGTATTGGGCAAATTGTGGTTCGACAAGTCCGTCGAACTCATCATTTTCAGAAACCAAATGGTAGATCGTTCCTCTTCGGAGCTTTTAAACCTCCATCATTATGCCCGCGAAGTCGTCAAATACGCCCGAAGAAATTGACTACACACAGTACGGCATTGACAACGCTATCATCATTGACAATACAGGTAGTTGGCGCGACAGAGACGGTTTGAGCCGTCATTTACAAGCAAAAGGCGCAGCAAAAGTGTTGTTGACGGCACCTGGGAAAGGTGATATTCCCAATATCGTCCACGGTGTAAACCACGAAAGCATAGAAGCCAATAATGAAAATATATGGTCAGCAGCCAGTTGCACAACCAATGCGATAGTACCTGTCTTGAAAGTAATTAATGATGCTTTGGGCATCGAGAAAGGTCATGTCGAGTCGGTTCACTCTTTCACAAATGACCAAAATCTGTTGGACAATTTCCATAAAAAATTCCGTCGAGGACGTTCTGCACCGCTTAATTTGGTGATTACTGAAACAGGTGCAGAAAGTGCGATTGCTAAGGTTTTACCTGAATTAGCCGGGAAGTTTACAGGCAATGCCATACGTGTTCCTACGCCGAATGTCTCTTTAGCTGTCTTGAATTTGCATTTAGACAAAAAAACGACGAAAGAAGACATCAATGAAATCATGCGACAAGCCGCTTTAAAAGGCGACTTAGTGGAACAAATTCAATACTCTATTTCACAGGAATTGGTGTCATCTGACTTGGTCAGTAGCCCAACACCTGCCATTTTCGACAGTCCTGCAACCATCATTTCACGCGACGGACGGAGTGTTGTGTTGTATGTTTGGTACGACAATGAGTATGGTTATACGCGGCAAGTCATTCGCTTTTGTAAGCAATTGGCGGGTGTTATTCGTTTGCGTTATTATTAATTTTCAAGGTTTTATAAAAAACAAGCCGATATTGAGCCCCCTCAGTATCGGCTTGTTTTTTTATCTCAAAATCAACTTCTCCCGTTCAGGACCCGTTGAAATCATCGTCACTTTTGTTTTCAAGTATTCTTCCAAAAAGGCGATATACTGTTTTATCGTATCAGGTAAAATATCAAAATCCAACATACCATCGAGCGATGTATTCCAACCTTTAAATTTTAGATAAACAGGGTCAACACGAATTTCTGCCATATCGTAAGGCAAATCAGTGGTTTCTGCACCGTCATAGCGGTAAGCAGTGGCGGCATGAAGTTCAGAGAAAATATTTAAAACATCAATTTTTGTAATACACAATTGCGTCACACCATTGAGCATAATTGTATAACGCAATTGCGGCAAATCAATCCAACCACAACGACGTGGACGACCTGTTGTTGAACCAAATTCAGCCCCCTCAGTACGGAGCAAGTCACCGACGGAATCGTGCAATTCTGTCGGAAAAGGACCACTGCCGACGCGTGTACAATAGGCTTTTGTGATGCCAATGACTTCACCAATGCTTTGCGGTGAAACGCCCAAACCAACACAAACACCTGCCGTAACCGTATTTGATGACGTGACATAAGGATATGTGCCGAAGTCAATATCCAACATAGAGCCTTGCGCGCCTTCTGCCAATATTTTTTTACCTGCATTCAAAGCGTTATTGATATAATACTCTGAATCAATTAATTGCAAAGATTTCAGTGTTGCCAAACTGCTGAAAAAACGTTCTTCTTCTGCGGCTAAATCAAAAGAAATGGGTGGATATATTTTCACCATGTCAAGGTGTTTATTCTTCAAGGCTTCATAACGTTGCCGGAAATTAGGCAACATAATGTCACCAACCCGCAAGCCATTGCGCCCTGTTTTATCCATATAAGTCGGTCCGATGCCTTTCAGTGTTGAGCCGATTTTGGCAGCACCTTTTGCCGCTTCACTGGCTGCATCGAGCATACGGTGAGTCGGTATAATAAGGTGTGCTTTTTTGGCAACCAAAAGACGGTCTTCAAAAGCGACTTCGGCGATGCGCAAGTTTTGGATTTCACGTTCGAAAGTAATCGGGTCAAGTACGACGCCATTGCCAATGACATTGATAAGTTTTTCCCGAAAAATACCCGATGGAACGGTGTGAAGGACGAATTTTTTGCCGCCAAACTTTAAAGTATGCCCTGCGTTAGGTCCGCCTTGAAAGCGTGCCACAATGTCATATTGTTGTGCGAGAAAATCCACAATTTTTCCTTTGCCTTCGTCGCCCCACTGTAAACCGAGAATAACGTCTATTTTCATTGTTGAGATGTTGAATAATTGAATAATGATACGTTGATAACTAAAATGGTTTTTAAAAACGGCGCAAAATTAGAAAAACTCAACGGACTCATCTAATTTGAGGCCTCTTTTATATTTTTTATCCTTTTCAATTCAGCCATATTTGGCAGTAAAATTGCAACTTACAAACAAAATCATCAAAATGAAAAAAATCTGTACCACTATTAGCCTTTGTATTTTCAGTCTAAGGCTTATCGCTCAAACGGTCAATTTTACATATTCAACTTTGCCCATCGTCATCATCAATACCAATGGCACAATAATACCAGACGACCCTAAGATAACGGCGAACATGAAAATCATCTTCAATGGTCCCGGTCAAATCAACAATATGAGCGACCAAAATTTTCATTTTGATGGCATTGTTGGCATTGAAAAGCGCGGTTCTTCGTCGCAGTTTATTTCTGACAAAAAACCTTACAGTATTGAAGTACGCGATTTGGCAGGCAATGACCTTTCTATGCCTTTGTTGGGTATGCCGAGTGAGTCCGATTGGGCATTGATTGCGCCCTACAGCGACAAGGCTTTGATTCGAGATGCTTTAACTTATAATTTAGCGGGGTCATTTATGGCTTGGGCTCCACGCACACGGTTTTGCGAACTTGTCGTAAATGGTGATTATCGAGGTGTTTATGTATTGACAGAAAAAATTAAGCGTGATGTTAACCGCGTAAATATCTCAAAAGGCGATTCAACAGCTACTTCTGGCGATGCACTCACAGGCGGTTATATCATGAAAATTGACAAAACAACAGGCAATGTGCCAGGTCTTACGGCAGGTTTTTATTCCGCCTATTCAAATAGTGATACCAATACGACAAAAAAAACGCTTTACCAATGGCATTATCCAAAGATTGATGATATAAAACCTGCTCAAAAAACCTATATCCAAACCGCTGTGGCGAGCATGGAGCAGGCGATGGCATCAGGTTATCCTTCATTTTCTGACCCCTCAGTAGGTTATCCAAAATATTGGGATGTACCGTCGCTTGTGGACTTTTTTATCGTCAACGAACTCACACGCAATGTAGATGGCTACCGTCTAAGTACTTTTTTTTACAAAGACAGAAACTCGGTTAATAGCAAGTTCAAAATGGGACCCGTTTGGGATTTCAACATCGCACTCGGCAATGCCAACTATTGCGATGGCGCACGTAACAGCAATTGGGCTTTGGATTTCAATAATGTATGCCCGAATGATAGTTGGGGCGTGCCGTTTTGGTGGAAGAACCTCATGGCAGATAATAATTTCAAAAAACAAATACGCACCCGTTGGCAACAATTGAGAACCAAAGAGTTATCCAATACGCGTATCAATTATGTCATTGACTCCATGACGCTTGCTTTGGGTGATGCGCCTAATCGAAATTTCCAAAAATGGAAAATATTAGGCGTGTACGTCTGGCCTAATCCTTTCATTGGGGCAACTTTCGACAGCGAAATAACCTACCTGAAATCATGGCTAACCAACCGTATTGCTTGGATTGATGGACAAATAGCGACCTTCCCAGTCGGTCAACAAGAGATTTTAGATAAAATAAGCGTTTCACCTAACCCCTCAGTATCAGGCTTTAATTTCACCTATCTTTTGAAAAATCCTCAAACAGTTAATTTACTCATTTACAACGAGTTAGGTCAAGTTGTTTATCAAAAAACAGAACAACAAAACGCAGGAAATCAACAAATGCGATGGTACGACCCACAGGCGGCTCGTGGTTTGTATTTTTATGAAATTAAGACAGATGGGAAAAGGAATGCGATTGGGAAAATTGTTAAAAATTAGACCCCTCAGTAAATACCGACAGTTTTTTTTGTCATTCTGAACGAAGTGAAAGAATCTGAATAAACATTGAATTCAGATTCTTTCGCTTCGTTCAGAATGACAAAATTAATTCATGCTTACTTCTTCATCGCTTCATAAATCAATGTCTGAATACGAGTCCGATAATTACCATTAATCAATCTATTGCTACCGTCTGGATAAGTGCGGTTGGAAAGAAAAATATAAACCAATTTTTTATCTGGGTCAACATAAGCGGCATTGCCTGTAAAACCTGTATGACCAAACGTAGCACTTGAAGCTAATTCACTCATATTCAGATGTTTAGAAGAATCTAATTCTTTCATATCCCAACCAAAGCCACGTCTTGTTGAGCCGCCTTGACGCGTTGTAAAAAGTTTTATCGTTTCAGGTTTCAAGTAACGCACACCGTTGTATTCACCACCATTCAAGAGCATTTGAAGCAAAACTGCTAAGTCGCCTGTCGTCGAAAACAAACCGGCATGACCACTGACACCGCCTAACATAGCAGCAGCCATATCATGCACTGTGCCACGCACCCGCGCCATGCGGAAATAATTGTCCTCCTCGGTCGGCTCACAAATGTTTTCAGGAAATTTATTCAATGGATTGAACAAAGTATGCGTCATACTGAGGGGGGTATAAAAATTTTCATCGGCATAAACATCGAGCGTTTTGCCTGTGATATTTTTGATGACATCTGCCATTAAAATCAAACCTAAATCGGAGTACAAATAGCTGCGGCTGTCGCGCAAAGGCGAGTTCGCAATCAGCAATTTCATCGAGTCCACATAATCCTTTCGCATAAAAAGATTGGGCGTGACGGGCACGGTATAATCGCCTTGCAGGGTTTTAGCATACCATTTTGAAGATGGAAAATACTTTGTTCGACCATTAACGACTTCAGAATCAAGCGTTTGTTTATAAAAAGGAATCCACGCCAACAAACCCGCTTGATGAATCAACACATCTTTTAGGGACATATCGGCTTTGTTTGACCCTCGTACTGAAGGGAGGTAATCGCCAAAAGTTTTATTCATATCAAACTTTCCTTCTTCATATAACTTCATCAAACTGACGGTTGTAGCTGCACATTTTGTGATAGATGCGAGGTCGTAAAGGTCGTCAGTCGTCGTCTCTTGTATTTTTTCATACGTCGCATGACCAAAGGCTTTGTGATAAACCACTTGACCATTGCGAGCGACTAAAATCTGACAGCCCGGTGCCGCTTTGTCGGCTATCAATTCATTGGCAATGGCATCAATGCCGTTTAATGTTTTGGCATCCATGTCCGCTACTTCGGGCGTTTCGGTACTCCATTCCAAACCATTCAAGTTTTTTAAAGACATATCAAAACCGCCTTTTGAACTTTCGGAAGCCGTCACAGGCAGTTTGCCTTTAAATTCAAAAATGCCAAACAAGCCTTGTGCAGCCAACTCCTGTGTTATGATGTCATCGTTGTAACATTCAACGATGTTTTTAACGCCATCAAAATATTTCAGAATGTATGGATTGCCGAACACAACGAGAATCACTTTCGTTTTTTGAGCCAATTCATTCACAAATTCGCGGGTGCTTTGTGTAATACCAAAATTTTCAGAAGCCTTAGGTCTCAATCCATTTAGGCTGATGATGACTGTTTTTTTCTTTGAAAAATAGTCCAACATCTGCGCCTTTTTTTCATTAGAAAAACTTTTAGCTGTATTGAATTGATTGAACAAACCGAGACTGTTGAGTTGATATTGAAACTTTGTCCAGCCACTCGCACCGATTGCCAAAGTCGCCAACGAATCGGGTTGATAGGCGACGAAAGGAATGAGATTGTCGTCATTACGTACCAAAGTCAAGGCGTTTTTTATCAATTCACGCTTTAATTGTTGACTTTCAGACGAATTGATGTCCCAACGGACATTCGCAGGGTCGTTATACTGAGGGGTGTTCAAACCATAGCGATACTTGGCGTGCAGCACTCGTTTAACACTCGCTTCGATGTCTTTTACGTCAATGCGACCATCGGTGATGTATTGTTGAATGGCATCAAAAGCATCGGGCGTACTTTCGGGCAAACATAAAATATCGCAACCTGCCTCCAATGCTTTTGCCGATACTTCACCCCTTTGAAAATATTTGGTCACGCCACGCATTTCTAAGCCATCGGTAAATATCAAACCTTCGAAGCCGATTTGTTTACGCAACAACTCGCGCACAGCATTCTTACTCAGTGACATAGGCAGATGTAACGTGTTGTCAATGGACGGAATGGACAAATGCCCAACCATCATACTGGCGACACCATGTTGACTTAAAACCCGAAACGGCATCATTTCGAACGCGGTTAAATGCGCCAAATCAGAACTCACGACGGGCAAGTCGTAATGGCTGTCAACGTCCGTATCGCCATGACCGGGGAAATGTTTGGCGCACGCCATAACGCCGTTGTCTTGCATACCTTTGGCGTATTCGTAGCCTTTGGCAGCGACATTGTACATATTGTCGCCAAAACTGCGCTCGTTGATGACGGGATTATTCGGATTATTGTTGATGTCTATGGAAGGCGCAAAATTGATATGCACGCCCAAACGCTTACATTCTTTGGCAATCGCCACACCAAATTGATAAATGAGTTGATTGTCCGTAATAGCGCCGAGCATCATTTGTTTGGGGTAGGCAATGGCGGCACTTTTCAAACGCATATTCAAACCCCATTCGGCATCCATGGCAACGAAAAGCGGTATTTGACTGATTTCTTGATAGTGATTGGTCAATTCCAACTGTCTTTCAGGTGTTCCTTGAAAAAAACAGAGGCTACCGACATGATATTTTCTTATCAAATATTCCACTTGTTCTACGTGTTCCGACCCCAAATTGGAGTGTGCGCGAATCATAATCAACTGTCCGATGCGCTGCGTATCATTGAGGGTTTGATAGACGCTGTCCACCCAACGGTCTTCACCCGCTGCTTTTTGAGCCGAAATAGAAATGGAAAAAATGGAAAAAATGGAAAAAAGGAAAAGCGTTAAAACGGAGTTTCTCATTATCGAAAGACATTATTTTTTAGTTATTGGGGTAAAAGTAAGACTTTTTTCAGGATTCCGGCGCATTTACGTGCTGCGACTGTCAATTTAGATGCTTAGTTTTTAGTTTTAACCCAAGTCCGCAGCATAGAGACTCGTTGGGAAAAAAAATATGGGTATTTGATTTTGAAATAATGCCGTGCGTTTCAAAAATAACGCCATCCGTTCCAAAAATAATCCCATTTGCGCCGAAAATATTGCCATTTGATTTTACAATAACGCCGTGCGTTCCAAAAATATAGCCATCCGTTCCAAAAATAATCCCATTTGCGCCGAAAATAACGCCATTTGATTTTCAAATAACCCCATCCGTTCCAAAAATAACGGCATTTGCGCCGAAGATAATGGCATTTGCGCCGAAGATGACGCCATTTGATTTTGCAATAACGCCATCCGTCCCGAAAATATCCCCTTTTGCACCGAAAATATGTGCGTTTACTTTACCAATTCGTATGCTCCAATTTTCTCAATATTGGTCTGCTGTTTGAGCCATGTATTAACAATAATTTTAGTCAATTTTACAAGCAAATTAGGTGGTGTGTTTTCATTGATACCTTCAAAAACAGACGCAATCACTTTAGATAAAGGCGTTTTTGGGTTTTGATGAAAGAGTTGTCGAGTCTCCTCTACAACGACATCGCTGATGATTATCTCAAATTTATCGAGTGCCATAATGGAATTATCAGCCTTTTTTTCAAAAAGCTGAATGGCTGCTTGCCATTTATCCAAAGGGTTTGTGATGGGTGGGGATTCTTTATTTTTCATTTTTCAACTTTTCTGTTATTTCCCCTTGCTTACCTTTACTGATAAAATAGAAAAGTCTCTTTCTATTTCTTGGGTTTAGCTCATAATGTTCGCCTATCATATCGTTTTTGAATAGTAAGTTTGTAATTTGTACAAATTTAATCAAAATTCGTGTGTGCATGCGTATTTTTCATAAAAATACTGTGAGGAGTATGCCTTTATGAAAATAACGTTACAGGTGCGGTTCCAAAACCCGCCATGAATTTGTATAGCTTCTATACACTTCGACACCATACGCTCGTAAATGCCGAAACACCCGTTTCTCTAAACGCTCATTTTGTCCAAAACGGACGTGACCCAACCAAGCGTTTAAACCATTTTCTAAATCCTGTGGACTTAACTGACCTGCGCGACGCATTTCTAATTTCTTTCCCAAAAATCGAAAATACCGCTTCGTATTCTCCTTTTTGATGACCCGATACTGAGGGGTCACTTTGAAACCCAAAAATGGTACGCCTTGTGCGACAAGATGAATATGCGTTTTGTTCGGATGTGGTAATAAACGCATTTGGCTCAAATAATCCGTCATTTCAGCTCGAATGTCCCATAATCGAGCTTTGTCGTTGTCAAAAATGACAAAATCGTCCACATAACGGGTATAACCGCCCACTTTCAGTTCCTCTGTAACATAGTGGTCAAAACGATAGCGTTCTATCGCAGCGTGTGTGCCTTTGCCCTTCCGATTGGCGTAACTGTCAAAAATGAACGTCTTTTCAAATATCGGTGCAGTGATATGGCACAAAGCATGATGCACAACACGGTCGCGGTAAGGTGCAGCACTAATCATACGTGCTTTGGGGTCGGTTATCCAAAAGGTGGTGTAGCTGCCTGGCTGATAGGTCTGATTTTGTAATTCGTCTTGAAGTTGCAGTATTTCCTTTTCAAGATTGAAGTTGAAAGCTCCTACATTGTCTTGAAAACGTTTCCCTTTTTGAGCGTTCTTTGCGGCAAACAACAGATTGTCGAACGCATAAATGCTTGGATAGAGGTGTTTGTATGTTTTCATAGTTCAAGAATATCTAATTTTCTTATTCCCTTTCTTTATCAAATCAACTTCGTCATTGCGAGGTACGAAGCAATCTGTTTAGCTTTTAGCAGTCAATTTAAAACATTCTGCGTAAATCAGAAAGATTGCTTCGTCCCTCGCAATGACGAATAATTAATGGGCAATGACGAATAAAATTTACAGTTATGAATCAAGAAACCATCACGCAGAAACATTACGAGTTCCTCAAAGAACTCATTGCCACCATCAATCGTTTTCCGAAGCATCAACGCTTTTTGATTGGTGACAAAATGCAAGGCATCGGCATGACTATTTTGGAATTGCTTGTCGAAGCCTACTATTCGCCCACGGCGGAAAAACGTCAACGACTTCAAAAAGTCAATACGGAATTAGAAAAACTCCGTTTTTATTGCCGTTTATGCTACGAATTGGGGTTTTATACCTCCGTCAAGTACAATCAACTCATTTCTTTTATCCAAGAAATTGGTAAAATGACGGGCGGTTGGTTGCGGTCGTTGAAGTAAAAAACGGTCTCGCTTCATCTTCGGTTGCCCTACCAACACAGCGAGACCTCGATGTATTCGCCCGTTTACACGTGGAAAACGAGCAGGAACAAGGTCGGACTGTATGCGTGTACGCTCCGATGAGTTATGTATTGCGTCACCGAACTCTGACATGCACCCCGCTGTGTGATGCTATTGTACTGTCCCGAGCCAACCGAAAACCGTTGTTGTTGTTCCGATTTGATGGTTCATTCCTGTTCCGATTCGCAGACCGACAATTGTTATCATTGTTGTTCCACGAACCCCCGCGCAAAACGCGAGAAGAACCAGACTGTATGCACCTTGTCCCTTTTGTTGCAAATATATCCCACTTTTTGTCATTCAGTAGGAATCAAAAAAAAAATTTGATCCGCTTCGCGGATTTAAAAAAAAAGAAAAAAAAGAAAAGCGAAAAAAGAGATGCTTCGCATCCTTTTTTCTTAAAAGGGTAAAAGGGTAAAAGGGTAAAAGTACCAAAGGTTAATCCGACCCAACTGCCAAACGAAAACCGATATTACCGTAACCATCGTTGAAATTGAAGTAGCGAACGGACACGCGGCAATAGTAATAATAGTCGTCCCACGAGCCGCCCCGCAAAACGCGGTAGTTGCCTTTCTCTGGTCCTTTGGGGTTACGTGTAGGACTGTTTTTGTAGTAATTGTCATCATAATAGTCTTG
>JAYSQG010000146.1:0-6453 GCA_043721685.1 Saprospiraceae bacterium
ATCAGCAATGATAATACGATTGAAAAAGCCTTTGTAACGGGCAAAATCAATGTTGTTTTGCGAAAATCTAAGGCGCGAGATTTAATTGTTTTGTATAAAAATGGTGTAAAAATGGATTTATAAACCTAAATATACTGAGGGGTTGTAATGAATAGAGCAATTGTAGAAAAACACAATCTAACAGCCATTGATATTGACCGCATCATCGAAATGGCTTGGGAAGACCGAACGCCGTTTGAAGCGATAACGTTTCAATTTGGTTTGTCTGAGGCTGAAATCATTGCTTTGATGAAGTTGGAAATGAAGGACAGCAACTGGAAAAAGTGGCGTGTACGTGTGACGTGCAACGAAGCATCGTGAATTGCGAGAGGATGGTGTACTGCGTTTTAAAAGTCGTATGCAAAAACTGTCGGGTAATCGGATTTCTAAGAAAAAATATTGAGTGTATTGATAATTAATATTTTGTGGATACTAAAAACGCCCCTTCATACTGAGGGGCGTTTTTAATTTTATTCAAGTTCGGCGAGTTTTTCATAGACCCACTTCATGGATGCGATTCCTACCTTTTTATCATCTTCCATCTCTTGCTTGATTTTAGCGATTTCCTTCTGGTCGCCTGGTATCAATTTGAGTATTTTTTTTATGTATTTCATGAGGTTCATGTACAATATTCTTTGAACATCTGAAATTTCTTTGTGCCTATTTAGAAATGTTTTAAAACTTTCCATTAATGAGCTTAAAGCTTCGTCTGCATCTAACTCATAGTAAACAGCAAGTAAGATGGATTTTGAGCTGAGATTATAAACTAAATCATCATACTCCACTGACTGAAGAAGTGGAATTACTTTATCATATTTTTTTTGATAAAAATAAACTAATGCTCTATTATAAGAAACTGCATTTTTTCTAAAATCAGGGGGTAATTTATTCTCAAAGTCATTAATGAACTGCTCTGCCCACTCATATTCATTTAGTCGTAATGATGTCATAACAGCATTTCTGAAATACCAAGGATTCAACTCCCCACGTGCTAAAAGTATATCTGTTTTTAGCAAATCTTTCGATAAGTTTAGGAATTCTCTATAAAATTCAGCATTCCCTTGATTCATTTTTTTTATACAGTAACTAAACATTGTTGTATAGGCTTCTTCTGCATCTTTTAGAGGAAGGGTCATCCAATACTTTGAGAGCAAATCTTTCAATGAAAAATAATGTTCTTCGTTGTTAGCTGTTTGAGTTAAAAAAATTAGATAATAGATTTTAATTAGAGGCACATTTTCATAGGAATATTTTTCCATATGGCTAATTATTTCATCAATAAAAAGTAATTTGTATTCATGCGAAACAAGGTTTTGTCTGCTAAGTACATTGATGTACCATTTCAATTTTTCTGCTAAATAGAAATAATCAAGGTTATTAATAATTTCTTCAACATTACTTTTTTCAAAGCGTTTTAGTTCCGCTTCGTTCAAATCATACATTTTTTTTTGTATTTCAAATTGATTGTAGTAGTAACTTGCTGGCTTTTGGTTACTTACATCAGACCATAAAAGTGCCTGTCGTGTGACACCTTTATATAAACGGTCTATTTTTTTTTTATTGATAGCCTCTAATAAAAAAATTGTATGTTGCAAATTATTCTCATCATAAATTTGTTGCGCCAAAAAACCTTCTACTAATTTTAATAAATCGGAAGAGAGTTTTCTAAACCTTACATCATTGAAGGTGTCCTTTTCATACAGATGCCTCCAAATTTGCTCTTTGGTCAACTCTCCCGCTTTACCATTTGCATTAATATGTTCCGAAAGGACATCATAAAACGTCATTAAGGTTTCATTAACGTTAAAATAGGGCGAACGGATGTATTTTCGCAAACGGTTCTGTTCTACTTTATCGAAGTGTGTGAGTACATTGTAAATTTTACTGTCGGTCATGGAAAATCAAATATGAAATATGAAATATGAAATATGTTGTTCTTTTGACTGATGAGTACGCCAAAATTAGTATAAAAACCCTATTTAATCTGAATCTATCTGTAAAATCTTGATAAAAAGCAGCGATGAGGCAATAAATACTGAGGGAGTGAAAAATTTGTTTTTAAAACTGCATTTTTTAGTTGATTTTATATGAAAAAAACCATTATCTTTGTAAAAAATTTATGAAATTATTATATGTTTAATCTTAGTAGATAAAATTTGGTATGATATTTGCCTATGGTATTATACAAATAACAATTATATAATCCTACCGATTTTTAGTATCCGTCCCGTGAACATCAAAATTACGTTTTTTATTTTTTATTTTTTTTAATATTCACATTTTACGCAACTTTTTTTTATTCAAATTTACAACTTAATTGATTCTGTTTGTTTTATGAATGTTAGTAGTTTTAAATTTGTTTAAAAAACATGTTTCAACGTGTATTTTGATGACCTGTTAGAGAGCATACTCTAAAGAAAATTTTTTTATTTACAACTTTTAAACATCTGCAAGATGAATACACCCATGCTTAAAACATATAGGATGTTCATTGCAGCCCTCATCGCCACGATGCCGCTGTTAATGTTTGCCCAAGTCAAAGCGACGGATGACTATGCTCATACCCTTACCAATGCTTCCTCTTTTGGTATAAAAGTACTGTCAAATGACAATGCCTCTAATGGCATTCTGAAAATAGATAAAATACCACTTTACAATCACGGTACTGCAGCGGTAAATGCTGACAGTACTCAAATCATATTCACACCTGAAAAAGATTTCAAGGGTGTGGCATTGGTGAATTATACAGTTACTGACATGAACGGTCATTATGATTGTGGTTTACTGACCATTGATGTGTCTGGCTCCCCATTGCCTTTGATTCAAACAATGAAATTGTTTACACGTCCTGGTGAAAAAATTGTATTTACTGTTCCTAAAGATTTCGAATCCTCTGGCGGGATTGGTACAGCAGGTCATGATAATGGTTGGGTATTACCGGGTGTTTATTACTTTACGCCTAATCGCGACAATCCACCTACAGCACTAGTGAACTTAGTATTTATGAAGTATGAAAACGGCAGTACTAAACAAATAGATGTTTTTATTAATGTCGTTGGCTCACCTGTACCTGTTTTACTTAAAGATGATTACATTAATATACCTATCAATGGATCAACGATTGTTGACCTATACCTGAATGATAACCGAACTGCAAAACCAATAAGCAATTTTTCTGTGTTACCTGTTTCAAATCCTAATTACGGAGTCAGTTCTTTGACGAATGGTCGTGTGCTCATCACATCAAATTCAAACTTCAAAGGAACTTTCAATTTTGATTATGAAGTCACTTATGCTGATGGCACAAAAGAACGAGCAACGGTACATACAACAGTCGCTAATTACCAACCTTCGGCAGATGCTTTTCAAGTAACGGCTTATCATGGTGTTCCTTACGAATTTAAATACAATATCCCTTTAGATAATGGCGGAAATTGGACTTTTGTCACAAGGAACGGCGGGATTACAAGTTCAGGTGGTCGCGTTACGCTTAATAATAAGAGTGAAGTGGTTTATACACCTCCAACAGAAGGAGTGTCCGATAATTTTGAAGTAGAATATTGTGTATCTGGATCTGGCTGTAAACTTGTTAAAATCTATGTTAATCTTCAACCCGCTACAGCCCAAATCTGTTCAACAGATTGCGTGTTTCCGGGTGATGCAAACCATGATGGTATTGTTGATATGTGGGACTTATTGACAGTGGGTAGTAATATCGGTCAATATGGCTCTTCGAGAGCAAACGCGACTCAATCATGGATACCGACAAACGCGGCAAATTGGCAGCAGACACTTAGTAATGGCGTAAATGCTAAAAATGCAGATTTGAATGGTGATGGTATTGTCAGTCATTTGGATACAGCTGTGATTAGTGCAAACTATGGCAAAGTAAACTCGATTGTTGCTGAAAAAACACCTGAAGCGTCCAAAATAGAATTGCAGGTTTTGACGACATCGAATGCTGCATCTCAAGGCGATATGATTGAAATCACCGTTTTGGTCGGTTCTTCTGCTTTCCCTTCGGTAGATGCACGTGGCTTGAGTTATTCTGTGGGTTACGATGCGGATATGATTGAAGAAAATACATTGACTGTTGATTTCTTGCAATCCAATTGGTTGTCTCGCTATGATGCTTTTATCGCTATGAGCAAAATAGTCAATAGAGGACGTATCGAAACGGGTATTGCCAGAAGCCAAAATAGAGGTGCGAGTGGTCATGGAGAAGTGAGTAAAATTCGGGCAGTGGTTATTGATGATCTTGCTGGTTTCCAAGTAGGTGACAGACCCGTTCTCCGCTTCCGCATTAATGATGTCTATTTGATGGATGCGAATGGTCGGATGCTTAAGATAGAAGGAAAAGAGATAGAAATTCCTATCAAATTGGTCAAAAAAGATGAGCCAATGAAGGAATCTGATTTGTTGATGTTCCCGAATCCTTCAAGCGACTATATGAGTTTTTACTTGAATGGTGTCAATAATATCGAGTCGTTGCGCATTGTTGACATGATGGGTAAAGAAGTAAACCGTCAGAACAATATCAAAGGCAAACAAGCAACGGTCTATTTCGATAATTTTGCACCGGGTATGTATCTTGCAGAAGTAACGACTGAAAAAGGAAAGATTATGAAGAAAATCCAAGTTGTCAAATAAATACACTAACGACTTATAATTTGCTCGGCTTCCCGCCTGACAGATTATAATCCCACACACCGATTCGCCCGCTTGTCAAAAACAAGCGGGCTTTCTTTTGGTGGTTAATCGTTATTGGTTATTCGTATATTTGTTGCTCATTGACTAAAACCAATAACTATGGAACTACTTACAGCTGACCAAATTCGCGCTTGGGATTCGTTTACCATTCAAAACGAACCCATTTCATCCTATAACTTGATGGAACGCGCTTCCTCAATCTTTACAGATTGGTTTTCAACGATTTATGATAACCAAAGACCTGTTCTAATCTTTTGTGGTACTGGCAATAATGGTGGCGATGGTTTGGCAATTGCTCGGTTTTTGCATTACCTGCGGTATGATGTCGGCGTTTATATTTGCCGTATATCAAAAAATGAAACAGATGATTTTGCAAGGAATTTAGTGAAAATTCAAGGCTTAGAGGGTACTATACTGTTGAGGAACGAAATCCCGATAGAATCGGGAAGGGGGTATATTTTAGAACAAGATACTTTCCCTACGATTTCTGAAAATACGATCATCATTGATGCCATTTTAGGGAGTGGCTTGACGCGACCTGTTACAGGCTATTGGGCTTCATTTTTTGACCATTTGAATCAATCTCAAGCAGAAATAGTCTCTGTGGACATACCTTCTGGCTTGTTTTCGGATAAACATACTGAGGGGGGGGCTATCAAAGCCGCTCGTATTTTGTCTTTTGAAATACCCAAATTGGCTTTTCTATTGCCTGAAAATGAACCCTTTGTAGGCGATTTTGAATACAAAAGCATTGGTTTGCATCAAGCATTTTTAGAAAAAATAGAAGCCCAAAACATTTTTGTCACGTCTGATTTTATCCAACCATTTTTGAAAAAACGCAAAAAATTTGACCATAAAGGCACGTATGGTCATGTGCTTTTAGTGGTGGGCAGAAGTGGTATGGCAGGTGCAGCAGTTTTAGCAGCACGGGCTTGTATGCGTTCAGGTGTAGGCTTGTTGACGGTGCAAACGCCTTTGTGTAATCAGCTTATTCTTCAAATATCATTGCCCGAAGCCATTGTTGTCGCAGACCAAAATGAAACGGAGTTGTCGCAAATCATTGATTGTCAACCCTATTCGGCTATTGGTATAGGCTGTGGGATTGGAAAAGGAGAAAAAGCAGCGGCTGTACTGAGGGGGTATTTAGAACAATCGAAACGCCCCGTTGTATTAGATGCCGATGCTTTAAATATCCTTTCTGAAAACCCAGGATGGTTAGATTTGATTCCTATAAACTCGATTCTAACGCCGCATCCTAAGGAGTTTGAACGATTATTTGGCAAAACCGATAGTGATTTCGACCGATTAGAATTGTTGCGCAGCAAAGCTAAATCTTTGGAAATCAATATTTTACTTAAAGGAGCGCACACTGTGGTTGCTGATACTGAGGGGTGCTGTTATTTCAATTCGACAGGCAATTCAGGTATGGCAACGGCAGGAAGTGGTGATGTTCTGACGGGGATTATTACAGGACTACTGACACAAGGCTATGAACCGAAGACAGCAGCGATATTGGGCGTTTATCTACATGGTTTGGCAGGTGATTTAGCAGCAAAAAAGGTAGGGGAGGAGGCTCTGTTAGCAAGCGATATTATTGACAATTTAGGCAATGCCTTTTTGAAAGTGAAAGGTGATAAGTGATAAGTGCCGCACGAGTTTAAACTCATGCGGCACTTATCACTTATCACTTATCACCTTTCACTT
>JAYSQG010000147.1:0-20120 GCA_043721685.1 Saprospiraceae bacterium
ATTTGGTTTTAGAACGAAGGCTTCAGGTGACATTTCAAGTGCAGGAACGGTCTCAGCCCAAGAAAAAATCAATATTAAAGGCGATGTCAACGGCTTAAACATGTCGTGGGGCGCAGGTATTGGTGGTGAATATATTATTCAAAACAATACAGCGATTGTCTTTGGCTTATATTTCCAAAGCGGTTTTACCGACATGACAGGGAATAGCGGCAGCACTTTGTTCGACAGTTCATCGGGTACTACAGTCAACAAATCCGAAAAATCGAAGGGAACTGTGAAGTCTTTGACGATTCGGGCAGGGGTGATGTTTTGATTCTCTTTAATATTGGAACAAAAAAAAACAGCTTACGACGTGTGTGTTGTAAGTTGTTTTTTGTTTTTTGTTGAAAAATATTAGTTTTGTCAACAAAATTGCTCAAGTATTAAATATATTTAATTTATGAACTCAAAAAAACTCAAATATCAAAAATATACTAATGAATTATTAAACTGCCCGCCTATTACTTATAAAGAGATAGAAGCGAGCGTTTTTCGTTGGGTTTTCACTGAATGTGACGACAATAGTTTTATACCAGTTCTTATTATTGACCCAGCGCGACAATTAGGCGATGAAGACAAAACGTGTGAAGGTTATGCTTTATCCATGTTCGAACAAGAAAAAGGTGCATACCAAAAGTATAAGAAATTGGTGAAAAACAAACCTCATTTAAAGGCTAATTTTGGAACTAAGATTGCTGAATTACAACTTTTAATGAGTGAAGGTGTTAGCTCTGAACCAGAGGTCAATAACTACACTCATTTTAATTTTCATGAGTACGAAGGAACTAATTTGCCAAAGAAAATTGTTAATATTGCAAATATATTTGATGAAAATGGAAACTTTAAATGGTGAAATACTGCCTAATTTTCAATTACAAAATTCACTTGTTAGAATTGTGGACATTGTGAATTTCGATGGGCCTCTTTTGGCTTTATTTCAAAACATAAATAATAGACATCTTTATTTATTGGATTGGGTTGATAAAGACGCAATATTCAATCGTTGGCTTGCTTATCGGTGTAACCCTATGGTGTTAGATAAATTTATACGAGAGCAAATTTCACATTTTGATTTGTTTATGTCTGATGAATCGTTTTGTTATAAAATTGACATAGATAAGAATCTCAATTGGTACTATCCACAAAAAATAGAGAAAATCAATTTGCCTTCAAGCTACATACCAATATCAGATACTTTTTTTGAAAACTGTGATTGTCCTAATTTTACAAAATTAGAACATTTTATTACTCACGCAAAAGAATCTAAAAAGCAAGAAAATTTAGTCATCATCCCTGACAACTATATTTCTCAACCTAAAAGATTCGAAAATAAAAATATAAACAAATTAAAAGAATATAATAGAACGGAAATAATATCGAATCAAATTAAAAGGATTCAAATATCACAGGAAGTATCTAAATATTCTAATATTAATTCAAGTAAATTGGCAATATCTAACAAATTAAAAGCCTATAAATAAAAAATGTTTCAGGAAATTATTAATTTTATTAAACAAAAAGAATGGGCTTACACCGAGATTAAAGGTAAGACAATTGCCATTTTCGGCATTAGTGGTGAAAATGGTAAGTTCCAATGTGTAGCCGACGTTCGGGAAGATGAAAAAAGGTTTATTTTCTTGACAATTTGTAGCGCAAATGTACCTGAAAATAAAAAAAGAAATATATGCGAACTTTTGACAAGATTAAATTTTGGCAATTTTTTAGGTAATTTTGAAATGGACTATCAAGATGGAGAAGTTAGATATAAGACAAGTATATATTGGGGAGATAAAGGGTTAGATGTGGAAGTAATAGAAATGTTATTTATGACCAATATTATAACTATGGATAATTCTTTACCAGGAATTATGAATATAATTTATAGTGATTCAACTCCCTTAGAAGCGTATAATTTAATAGAACGAATAGACAAAGGATAGAAATCATGTCAAAATATTCTTTTTAAAGAATGCCTTGCAAAGTTTTAGTTGCAAGGCTTTTTTAATTTAAAGCTATCTAACCAATTTACAACCAATGCTTTACAAAAATACTCTGCGCTTTGCGCAACAATTAGACAAACAAGACCCGCTTCGTTCCTTTCAAAAACGCTTTCATTTTCCAAAACACAACAATCGGCGTTCGATATATTTCTGCGGCAATTCTTTGGGTTTACAACCTAAAAATACTGAGGGGGCTGTCAAAGCAGAATTGGATTATTGGCGACAACAAGGTGTTGAAGGTTGGTTTGCGGGTGAAAAACCGTGGTTGAGTGTGCATCGTGAAATGTCTGAATTGGCAGCTCCCATCGTTGGTGCAAAGCCCGAAGAAGTGGTGATTATGAACACTTTGACGGTCAATTTGCATCTGTTGATGGTTTCTTTTTATCGTCCAATAGCTAAACGTTTTAAGATATTGATGGAAGCAGGTGCCTTTCCAAGCGACCAATATGCCGTAGAATCTCAAGTCCGTTTTCATGGTTTCGACCCTAAGGAAGCCATCGTTGAAGTCAAACCGAGAGACGGTGAGGACTGTTTGCGAACAGAAGATATTTTGCAAGTAATTGAAAATCAGGGAGATACATTGGCTTTGGTTTTGTTTGGCGGCATCAATTATTATTCGGGACAATTTTATGATTTAGCAAGAATTACTGAGGGGGGGCATCGCGTTGGTGCAACAGTTGGTTTCGATCTCGCTCATGCCGCAGGCAATGTGCCTTTGCGATTGCACGACTGGGGCGTTGATTTTGCAGTTTGGTGTGGCTATAAATATCTTAATTCAGGACCAGGCAGCGTTGCGGGTGCTTTTATCCATGAAAAACATTTTGAACCAACGATACTCAAAACCCAAAACGCAAAACCCAAAACCCGTTTTGCAGGGTGGTGGGGTTACAATGAATCCAAACGTTTCCAAATGGAAAGCGGTTTTGAACCGATGTATGGCGCAGCGGGCTGGCAAATTTCAACCGCACAAGTCATTCCTTTGGCGATGCACCGCGCCAGTTTAACGGTTTTCAAAGAAGCGGGTGGGGTAGCCGTTTTATATGAAAAAACAAAACAGCTGACCACTTTTTTAGAATTTGTACTGACCCAATCAAGTCATAATTTCAAAATTATCACCCCCTCAGTATCCACTGAAAGAGGCAGCCAATTATCTATTCTGACAAATGAAAACGGCAAAAAACTATTCGATTTCTTAGCAAAAAATGGCGTAATATGCGACTGGCGCGAGCCAAATGTGATTCGACTCGCGCCAGTACCGCTTTATTGTAGCTATGAAGATGTGTGGCGTGTAGGGCAGTTGATGAAATGAAAATTATTTCAAAACCGCCTTCAAATCATCAAAAGACACATACAATTGTATCTCACCCATCGCATAAGCCGCAATTTCGTAAGGCGTATAATTGAACAAAATACCTTTGCGTGTCACGGCAAAATTGTTAGTCGCTTCAATTTTATTGTCAAAAAGGAATTGATTTAAAGTCTCTTTTGGATCAAGGTTGTACTTTTTTCGTAAGGCTTTGTCAAGCGCAGCACTGACTGTGTTTTGATAATTGGGTTTGAAAACATCGTCCAAAGTAAGGTGTTTTTTAGCCACCAAATCGTAACTCGCTAAGGTCGTTCCATAGTTGCCATGCGCACCTCCATCAAAGGCATAACCTGAATATCCAATACTTAACAAATCTTTTTCGTTAAAAAGCACTTGCATTTCAGATGTTCGGGCATAGTTTTCTGAAAAATACTCTGCTGCGGAATCTGCAATTACATCAGTCATTGACGAACGATAGTAGGCAAAAAATGAATCGCGTTGTCCTTTTTGCAAATCTGCAAGCGGGACGTTCGTATAATCTTTTTTCGGCAACGGTTTTTCAGGTACTTCTTCACCACCGTTTTCATAACGCATATTGCTGAAAATTTCGTTTTTCAAAAAGGCAGTAACCGACCCATCTGTATTTTTAGTCGGTACAAGTACATCTATACCAAAAGTTGCAACAGGTGAATTTTTCAATTTATCAAAAAGGCGAAAGGAATCAGAATATTCGACACTTTCTAAGGCAACCGCACCATCTGCATAGACTTCTTTCAAAGCCACATTCAGCGTTTTTGTTTTGCCGCTGTCTTGCCATGTGCCAATAAATGCGCCTTCGGGTGTCAAATTGCCACGAAATTGAGCCGATTTACCTTCTGCCGACCATTCTTCAAGCACAATCATACCCGCAGAATCCAAAGAACCATAAAGCATAATCGGCTCTTGATATTTGTCATAATAGTAATAACCATTAAATCCTGCCCATGATTCGACGGTTTCACGATCGCTGTTGACTACGTTTTTGACCAAATCCATCGTTACAGGATAGTCGCCAACAGTCCCTTTTAAGTGCTTGTAAAACCCTTTTTTAGGGTCAGATACTGAGGGGGTGCTTGACGAAGTGTTTTTATTCGTTTTGTCACAAGCGGTTATCAATGTGAGCAAAATGAAGAGTAAAGGCAGTGTTTTATGGAAAAAATTGGACATAAGGGAATGATGAATTATAAATGATGAACGATGAATTTTTTTAGCATTGACTAAGAGTCTTCGCAAAAATGGTAAAAAAAAGCGAACACATGAGCCTAATTTCCCTTTGTTTTCAGTAAAAAAATAAAAAAATGCTCAATTTCCTTGCACCGTAAAATTCTACTTCGTAATCTTGCGGCACAATTCAATTCCTTTCTGAAAAATTCTCCGAAAGAATTGTTTTTATAAAGACGAGTGGAGAGACAGGCTCAAAGAAACTCGGGCAACCTGCGATAAAAATCGAACAAGGTGCCAACTCCTGCCAAATCAACAATTTGGAAATATAAAAACAGAGCGTTATGTTATCAATTCGTTTCTACAAATTCCAGCACCATTTTCAAGCGACGTCGCACGTTGTTGCGTTTCCGTATTTGACTAATACATTCACTCGTTGTTGTATGTGTTGTTGTTGATTGCTGCGGCAATCCAATGACCTTCTGCGTGTGAAGTGCTGTCCTTTCTCAAATAATTTTGGGATATTTTTTACCATTTTTTCTTCGCATACTGAGGGGGGCTTCGACAAAACGATGCAGCCTAATATCGCTATACTTTTTTAAATTTTTCATTGTTGAATTTTTTGCCTTAAAATAATATTGTTTTATAAATAACTAAAAATCAAATAATTATGTCTAATTCTCATCATTTCGAAACGCTTCAATTACACGCGGGACAAGTTGTTGACCCAACGACAAACAGCCGTGCAGTGCCGCTCTATCAAACAACAAGTTATGTGTTCAACTCATCTGAGCACGGTGCAAATTTGTTTGGCTTACGCGAATTTGGCAATATTTACACCCGCATCATGAACCCGACAACAGACGTTTTTGAGAAACGTATGGCGGCTTTGGAAGGTGGTGTCGCAGCTTTGGCAGTCGCTTCTGGACAAGCGGCGCAGTTCATCGCTTTGAACAATATACTCGGTGTTGGCGACAATTTTGTCACGACTGCTAACCTTTATGGCGGCACTTACAACCAATTTAAAGTACAATTCAAACGCATCGGTGTAGATGCTCGTTTTACCGCAGGCGAAAAAGCAAGCGATTACGAAGCTTTGATTGATGCAAATACAAAAGCGATTTATGTTGAAACAATAGGCAATCCGTCGTTCAGCGTGCCAGATTTTGAAGGCATTGCAGCCGTTGCAAAAAAGCACGATTTGCCTTTGATTGTTGACAATACCTTTGGCGCAGGCGGTTATTTGTTCCGTCCGTTGGAGCATGGCGCGCACATCGTCGTCGAATCTGCGACAAAATGGATTGGCGGACATGGCACGTCTATCGGTGGTGTCATCGTTGATGGCGGCAGTTACAACTGGGGCAATGGCAAATATCCACAGTTTTCAGAGCCTTCTGACGGCTACCACGGTATGGTTTTCTCCGATGTTTTTGGCGTAAATGGTCCTTTTGGCAATATTCAATTCATCATTCGTGCGCGGGTTGAAGGTTTGCGTGATTGGGGTCCAGCGATTTCTCCGTTCAATGCGTTCCTTTTGATTCAAGGTTTGGAGACTTTGAGCTTGCGCGTTGAGCGCACGGTTCAAAACGCACAGGCTTTGGCAGAATGGCTTGAAGCGCATCCGCAAGTGGCAACAGTCAACTATCCTGGCTTGAAATCATCGCCAAATCATGCCAATGCAGCTAAATATTTGAAACGTGGTTTCGGCGGCGTTTTGAGTTTTGAGTTGAAAGGCTCGAAAGAAGGGGCAACTAAATTGGTAGATTCTTTGGAACTCATCAGCCACTTAGCAAATGTGGGCGATGCGAAAACGCTTATCATTCAGCCTTCGGCAACGACGCATCAGCAATTGTCGGACGAAGCACAAGCGGCTTCGGGTGTTACGCCAAATATGTTGCGTATCAGTGCCGGTATTGAGCATATTGATGATATCAAAGCGGATTTAGCGCAAGCATTTGCGAAAATTGGTGCTTAATATTATATCAACGACGGCGAGGTTTCAAACCTCGCCGTCGTTAACGATGTTAAATAATATTTGACGATGAATAAAATACTGAAAAAGCACGACCATACTGTCCGAAGGACTCCTCGTGGAGAGGGGGTCAATCTTTTTACAAAACAAACGCAACAACCAGAACAACCTTCGACGAGTATGAAGATTTTTAAATACGACGCACCTTTTGAATTGGAAAACGGTGACATATTGCCCAAAATTCAAATCGCATACCACACTTACGGCACAATGAATGCCAAAGGTGACAATGTGGTGTGGGTTTGTCATGCTTTGACGGGCAATTCAGAGGCAACAGATTGGTGGTCGGGTTTGGTCGGCGAGGGCAAATATTTAGACCCTGCACAGTATTTTATTGTATGCGCCAATATGTTGGGTTCGCATTATGGTTCGACAAGTCCGATTAGTGTGAATCCGAAAACAGGGCGTTTTTATGGTCTTGAATTTCCAACGATTTCAATTCGTGATGTTGTGAATGGACATAAGGTTTTAGCGCAACATCTTGATATTCAAAGCATTGAGTTAGCAATTGGTGGTTCAATGGGTGGACAACAAGTTTTAGAATGGGCAATCATGCAGCCCGATTTTTTTAAGAATATTGCTGTCATCGCTTGCGGTGCAAAAATGACGCCGTGGTCAATTGCCTTGAACGAAACGCAGCGCATGGCAATCGAAGCAGACCCCTCAGTATCAAAAGAAAATATTGCAAAAATTGACGATTTAGATACCTTAATCAGTGCGGGCGCAAAAGGCATGGAAGCCGCGAGAGCGATTGGTATGTTGAGTTACCGCAGTTACGAAGGCTATAATTTTGCACAAAGTGACGACCGCGATTTGTTAGATTTGTTTAAAGTGCAGTCGTATCAACGTTATCAGGGACAAAAATTGACACAACGTTTCAATGCTTTAAGCTATTTGTCTTTGTCCAAAACGATGGATTCGCACAACGTCGGGCGCAATCGTGGCGGTATCGAAACAGCTTTGAAAAACATTAAAACCAACACCTTAGTCGTTGGTATTCAATCAGATATATTGTTTCCATTGAAAGAACAAATTGAGTTAGCGAAGCAAATTCCAGGCGCAACTTTGGAGGTCATTCAATCAAAATTTGGACACGACGGCTTTTTGATTGAATTTGACCAAATGCTCGCATTATTGCAAAAGTTTATGGGCAAATGAGCTACGAATTCGTAGCTCTTAGGTATAATTAGAAATCAATTTTTTATTAAATAATTAAAAATCAAATAGTTATGGGACTAAGATTAGGCGATATCGCACCCGATTTTACAATCGAAACAACACAAGGCACGATTAATTTTCACGAATGGCTCGGCTCTTCTTGGGGCTTGTTGTTCTCACATCCTGCCGATTTTACACCTGTTTGTACAACAGAATTGGGCAAAACAGCTTTGTTGAAAGGCGAATTTGAAAAACGCAATGTCAAAGTTTTGGCTGTCAGTGTGGATGATATTGATTCGCACAATCGTTGGATTCCAGACATCGAGGAAGTCAACAACGTGACGATGAACTTCCCGATTATCGCAGATCAAGACCGCAAAGTAGCTGAATTGTACGATATGATTCACCCCAATGCAAGCGAAAAAGCAACAGTCCGCTCGGTTTTTGTCATCGGACCTGATAAAAAAATCAAGTTGACATTGACATATCCCGCTTCAACAGGACGTAATTTCCTTGAAATTCTACGAGTTATTGACTCGTTGCAGTTGACTTCTGAATATTCAGTAGCGACTCCTGCCGATTGGCAAGTAGGCGATGATGTGATTGTTACGTTGAATGTAGCGACAGAAGATATTGCTGCTAAATATGGCGTTGAACCAGAAATAAAAAAGCCATATTTGCGTTATGTTCCTCAACCTAACTAATTGATTGTTAAATTGGTGTATTGTTAAATTGGTGTATTGCTTACAACAATTTAGCAATACAACAATTTAGCAATACAACAATTTTCATCATTCATATTTCATACTTAGAATATGCCTTACGACAATTTTGAAACCAATGCCATACGCACCCGCGCCGAGCAAACGGATTATAGAGAACACTCGACACCGATTTTTATGACTTCAAGCTTTACGTTTGAAGACGCTGAACAAGCCCGTGCTTTGTTTGCCGATGAAATACCTGGCAATATTTATACGCGGTTTTCAAATCCCAATAATTCTGAATTTATTGACAAACTCTGCCTCATGGACGGTGCGGAAGATGGTTTGGCGACCGCTTCGGGTATGTCTGCCATTTTTACTTCTATCGCAGGTTTGCTCAAAACGGGCGACCACATCTTAGCCAGCCGTTCGGTTTTTGGCTCAACACATCAATTATTAACGATGGTTTTTCCAAAATGGGGCATCACGTCCACCTATGCCGACATCAAAAAGCCCGAAGAATGGGAAGCCTTGATTCAACCTAATACCCGTTTGATTATCCTTGAAACGCCTTCAAATCCAGGTCTTGACCTTATAGATTTGGAATATATCGGTAAATTGGCAAAAAAACACAACATCATTTTGAACGTTGATAACTGTTTTGCCACGCCTTATTTACAACAACCGATAAAATTCGGTGCGGATTTAGTGACTTATTCTGCTACAAAATTCATTGATGGTCAAGGGCGTACAATCGCAGGAGCGATTGTCGGACGCAAGGATTTGATTAAAGAAATTCGTTTTTTTGCCCGTCATTCTGGTCCCAGTTTGTCGCCGATGAATGCGTGGCTGTTGTCAAAATCATTAGAAACTTTGGCGGTTCGCATGGACAGGCACTGTAAAAGTGCTTTAGAATTAGCATATATCTTAGAAACGCACCCCTCAGTATCGTGGGTCAAATATCCACATCATCCCGCACATCCTCAGTTCGCATTAGCTAAAAAGCAAATGCCCAGTGGTGGCGGCGGTGTCGTTTGCTTTGAAGTAAAAGGGGGTATTGAAGCAGGAAGGGCGTTTTTAAATAACTTAAAAATGATTACACATTCAGCCAATCTGGGCGATTCACGCACGATAGCGACGCATCCGGCTTCGACAACGCACTCAAAATTGAGCGAAGCAGAACGGG
Source organism: Saprospiraceae bacterium (assembly GCA_043721685.1). GTDB lineage: Bacteria > Bacteroidota > Bacteroidia > Chitinophagales > Saprospiraceae > JAAFJT01. The sequence continues at coordinate 9,626 of JAYSQG010000147.1, forward strand.
CTGCGGTGGATATTACGGCGGGTTTGATACGTGTTTCGGTGGGTTTGGAGCATTTGGATGATATTAAGGCGGATATTTTTCAGGCGTTGGAAGCGGCGGGGAAATAGAAGTGATACACATTTACGAAATCTTTAAGATTTCGTAAATGTGTTTAATTATTCATCATCATCTTCAAAATAATGTGGAATCGTTGCAAACAGAGGCACATTGACGTACTTATAAATCGTTTCAAGCGAGAATTCGAAACCTAATTTTGGGAAAGAAATAATATCTTTTGGCGCATTAAAAAGTTGATATGTCCACAAATTTGGGTTTTCGGTACGACTATAAAGAATAGCTGATTGCCAACGAGATTCGACAAGTAGATAATATTGGATAGAAGTCACTTTTTGAAAATCTTCGAACTTATCCGTTTTGTCATATCGGGCAGTTGATTTTGACAAAACCTCTACAACAAGGCTTGGATTTTTGATAATGAATTCAGCATCAATGTCTTGTAGGTCACAAGTGAGCATCACATCAGGATAATTATACCTACTATCTTCAAGGAGTTGCAGTTTCAGATTTTCATCAAAAACGACACAGCCACGTTCTAAAAAATGACTGCGTAATGCATAAACAACGTTTTGTTTGACACGATTGTGCTTGTTCGATGTGCCTGCAATAGGATACAAACGACCAAAATGATATTCGTGGCGGACATCGCTTTGTTCCTCGAATTCGATGTATTCGGCAACCGTCAGAAGTTTTTCAGAAAGTGCAGCAGTATTCATTTATTCTTTTTTTTGTAAAAATAGAAGGATTTTTTGGGTTTGGCAAGACTGTATTGGATTTTACTTTGAATTATTTTTTTTTGAGATAGCAAGAAGAAGTGATATATTTGTCAATCATTTTAAGAAATATAGGGTTTGATAACTCCACTTGTATAGTTGAAGTTGAGGATGTTTATTCTATAAATAATGTAAGTGCTGATAAACTTTTTTTTATTCAAAAAAATAATAAAAACAATGTAAAATGGAATTAATTTGTAAGGATTGTGGGAAATTATTAGTAATAACAGGAGCTTTTGGAAAACTTCTGTACAGAGGACTTAATGGGCAAATAAATATAGAAGATAAAGAATTTGATATTTTTCAATGTGATAACACAGAATGTAATCAATGCTGTGTTCCAATTTATTTGAATAAAAATGGAGAAATATCACATACTCCTTTCGTGTAATGAAAAATTAGTAGCAAAATTTAAGATGGAGAAATTTTTTATAGTATTGAACGGCTTACAACAAGGACCTTTTACGATTGAGCAACTTGTAGGCAAGGGAATTAACTCCTCAACATTGGTTTGGACAGAAAAACTAGATAATTGGGTTGAAGCCAAAAATATTGAAGATTTAAAAGAAATTATTAGAAATAGCCCACCACCAATTCCTGATTTTGTTCATAAATCTTTAAGAAACGAAGCGAATAAACGAGTAAATGCTATTTTATTAGCCAAAGAAATTAAAATCAATTTTAAATTAGTTTTAAGTGCATTGGTTATTGGAATTATTTCATATCCTATTCATTATTCAATGAATGACGGATTTGCACATCAAAGTATCTCCAATAAGTTACACGATTCTTATGCTCTTTCCAATCAAATGTATGATCAATTAAGTAAAGAAGAGCAACAAAAGACTCTATCAGACTACAATGAACTCGAAAGAGAAAGTGAAGCATTGGGATATGATAGAAATAATATGGAACACCTTAATTTGACTCCTCTTGGCTACCATGAGAAACAATATCATATAATTGCATCAGACTCTTTTATGCCTTCAATTAAGACTTTTTTGATTAGTATTTTACTGTTAATAAGCGTTAGGTATTTGTATAAAGGGGTTAAATGGGTTAAAATCAATTCTAAAACACGTTTATAGGTAATTGCCACAAAATTTTCAATCAATAAAAAATGACAACAACAGAAAAAACATACAAAACCATGTCCGTCGAAATGACGCGCGTGGACGACGCTTTTCACTTTGAAGCACTCGGCGGCGACAAAGTACCTGTGCATATTGACGCAGCCGCAGCCATCGGAGGTTCAAATCAAGGGACAAGACCCATGGAGTTGATACTCATGGGTTTAGGTAGTTGCGCAGCGATAGATATTATTTTGATTTTGAAAAAAATGAAACAGGACGTTTCAGACTTTCGCATCGTCATAGAAGGAAAACGCGATGCCGTAGCAAATCCATCACCTTTTGAAGCCATTGAAGTGCGTTTTATACTGAGGGGGGCAAATTTGGTGCAAAAAAAAGTTGAACAAGCTGTTCAACTATCAATGGAAAAATATTGCTCCGTGTCTGCTATGCTTGAAAAAGCAGCGACGATAACGTGGAAAGCAGAAATAGAATGATAAATGATGAGTGATAAATGATGAAAGCCGCACTTGACATTAAAGTGCGGCTTTCATCATTTATCACTCATCATTTATCATTCTTTAAAAGACTTCTTTTGCTGCCAAAAATGGGTGATTTGGGTCGAAAGCACTGATAATATGCTCATTTTTCGTATCGGATTCAACCAAACCATCGCGCAAACGGATGATGCGGTGCGCGTGTAACGCTATATCAGGTTCGTGCGTCACGATGATAACAGTGTTGCCTTGCTGATGAATTTCTTGAAATAAACCCATGATTTCTATGGACGTTTTGGTGTCCAAGTTGCCCGTAGGCTCATCGGCTAAAATGATAGCTGGATTATTTACGAGTGCACGTGCAACGGCAACGCGCTGCCGTTGACCACCTGACAGTTCATTCGGTTTGTGCATCATACGGTCACCAAGACCGACAGACTCCATCACTTTTTGTGCTTTTTCAATTCTTAAAGAATTTTTCATACCGGCATAAACAAGCGGTAATGCCACGTTTTCAAGGCTCGACATACGTGGCAATAGGTTGAATGTCTGAAAAACGAAACCAATTTCTTTATTTCTTACTTCTGCTAATTCAGAATCGGACATTTGACTGACATCCGTTCCGTTGAGTATATATGTGCCGCTTGAAGGTGTATCAAGGCAGCCTAAAAGGTTCATCAGAGTAGATTTACCAGAGCCTGAAGGGCCCATCAAAGCGACATACTCATTTTTATGAATGTCTAAGGTGATGGATTTCAAAGCGTTTATGGTATCCGAACCCATAATGTAGGTTTTCCGTAGGTCTTTGACCGAAATAATTGCTTGCATAGTAAAGATGAATTATGAATGATAAATGATGAATAATTGGGTGAATAAATGATTGACAATGTTTTAGCTATTCATCATTCATAACTTATCATTCATCATTAATTTAAATGTCAATAACTTTTGGCACTTTGAAAAACACACCGTTTTGCGCGGGTGCATTTGAAAGAGCGTCTTCACGACTCAATTCATTTTTGACAACATCTTCGCGCAGTACGTTGACATCTTCGTTGATATAGACCAAAGGTTCGACCCCCTCAGTATCTAACTCATCGAGTTTCTCTACCATTTTTAAAATGTCATTCAAACTGCCTTGTAGTTTGTTGCGTTCAGTATCGCTCAATTCAAGTCGAGCCAATGTTTCAAGTTTCAAAATTAGATTCTTATCTATCTGCATCGTTATTTTTTAGATTAGACGGTGATATTAAATGATGAATGATAAATGATGAGTGATGAATGAGGTTGTAATAGCTCAATAATCGGAATTTTTTACATCCCATTTTTCTTGACTGACGACCCATTTTCCTTCTTTCAAAGACAAACTACCTCTGTGGGTGCGTTGTTCGCCGAGTCTTCTATCATCAAAATATTTTTTCAAAGCAAAATAATTTGAGGCAAAGGCGACCTCTTTCCAAGGTATCTCTTCTTCTTTAAACAATTTGATTTCAGTGCTTTCAGGCGTTAATCCATAGTTCAAATCAACCATTTCTGCTAAAAAATGAAGGTGTACTTGATTGACATGAAGCACTGTAAAAACTGACTGCAAGCCAATGATGCGTACACGACCATGCGTTTCTTCAAACATTTCACGTGCTGCACCATCTTCAACGGTCTCTTCATTTTCCATAAAACCGCCTGGAATGTTCCACAAACCCAATTGTGGTTCGATGCCTCGCCTGCACAACATGACTTTATCTTCCCAAATTGGGATGCAACCGACAATGACACGCGGGTTTTGGTAGTGAATGGTGTTACAATTTGGGCAATGAAAACGAGGGCGATGGTCGTCTGGAATATCCCCAAATTGAACTTTATAACCACAGTTTGAACAGAAATTCATCTTTTTAAATTAATAGCCCTGAAAGGGCGGTATATAATAGGATAGGGTAAAACCCTATTGCGTGTTAATGTCAATAAAATTTCATATTTTCAATAAATCCTCGGGCGTATCAATACCAATCGTTTCCAAATTCGTTAGACCGACACCAATGGCATAGTCATTTTCGAGCCAACGCAATTGTTCAAGCGACTCTAATTGCTCTAAACGGCTGGGCGCAAGGCGGGCAATTTCTTGCAAAGTTTGAAGAAGATAACCATATAAACCAATGTGTTTGAAAATTTCACCCTTGCTCGCCCACTCTGTTTGAGGGACATTCCGAAGGTTCGGAATTGGGCTGCGGCTGAAATATAAGGCGCGACCATCGGCAGCAAAAACAGCTTTGACGATATTCGGATTGATGATATCTTCTTGATTATCAAGGACTTTTGCCAATGTTGCAATTGGAAAAATACCCCCCCTCAGTATTTCGATGACTTTTTCAATCTGCTCAGGGTCAATAAAAGGTTCGTCGCCTTGAATATTGACAACAGCATTGAAAGGCAATGTGCGTTTGGCATCGAAAGCAAAAGTTTGAGCATGTTCAGCGGATTGCATCATCACATCTAAATTCATCATCGCCGCCACTTCTGCACAACGGTCTGTTCCGCTTTGATGTTCGGCAGCTGACATCATCACATCGCCGCCGAAGTTTTTGACGTGTTCAAAAATGCGTTCATCGTCCGTTGCGACGACGACATAAGCGAGACTTTTAGCTTTTTTTGCTTGTTCATAAACACGCTGAATCATGCTTTTACCCTTGATGTCCACCAACGGTTTGCCGGGGAAACGGGTAGAACTAAAACGAGCAGGTATAATGCCGAGAACTTTCAATATTCAGATATTTGTTAATTGGTTATTAGTTATTGGTATGTGAATACCTCAATAAATTTGTGACAATTATAAAAAAATAAGGTCAATAACATAGATTCCTTTGAAAAAAAGATGCGAAGCCCTATTTTTGTACGAACAAAGTTCTTACTTTGCAAAAAGTTAATTGTCAAATAATTATAAATTTTTATTAGTAAACTTAATCTTATTTTTTAGCTATGTACACTATAAACAATCGTTCAATTTTGAATTTTCGGCACTTTTATATCCCTCGCCCAAAAGTATGGGTACGTGCCATTAGTATTGTCTTTCTATTTTTTGCTTCAACGACTTTACGGTCTTCCACAGAAGATCCTGTATCGTATTTGACGGCGAAAGATACGCTTTTTATCACCCTCGACGGGACGACAGGGGAAAAAATCTTTGAACATCATATTGCATCGGGACAGACTTTGTATTCGCTTGCGCGCTTTTACGGACTTAACGAAGAAGAGTTGTATCCCTACAATCCGAAATTGAAAAGCAGCATTGTGGGCATCGGACAAATTATCCGTGTGCCGATTCCGAATGCCGCTATCAAGCGTTTTAAAGGCGCTGATTTTAAGCAGTGGGAGTATGCGCCTATTATGATTATGGTCAAACAAGGCGATAATTTATTCAAAATTGCGAGGACAATGTTCCACATGCCCGTTGACAGTGTTATGAAGTGGAATAATTTGTCTAATACGAATATCAGACCGGGACAAGTTCTACAGATTGGTTGGATGAGTCTTGGCGGCGTACCCGATGATGTACGCAATGCTAGAAGAGGTGCTATTGATGTACGTTCAAAGATGCTCAGTGCATATTTTGAAAAACAAAAAAAGTCAGTCGAAGAGCGCGGAGCAGCCTGTTGGAATGCGAAAGGCAATTCAAAAACAGACTTATATTGTTTGCATCGGACTGCCAAAGTTGGCTCAATCGTAGCTGTGACCAGTACCATGTCGAATCGTACGGTTTATGCCAAAGTCATTGGTAAGATTCCTGAAAATGCGTATGGTTCTGAAACGGTCGTGATTGTCGCCCCCTCAGTAGCGAAGTTGTTGGGCGCAAAAGATGAAAAATTTTTCGTGAAAATTCGTTATACTCCGTAATACGAATTTCAAAACTCAGGCAGCAATCCCCCAACCGAATCGTTTTACCGTTAACTAAAAAAATAGAATGTATGAATCAGAGATTGACACCAATACTTTTTCTTGTGCTTGGTTTTTTGTTCACCATCAGTTGTCGTAAAAACTTAGGTGACAAAGAGACCATTATCGCCGTTGACAAGGAATTTGAAATCCTTCCTTGGGAAAAACTAGACGAATCGGGCGCATTTCTGCAATTGCGCCTTGCAACCATTCAAAATCAAGAATGTGGCGGCACACGTATTAATTACGCGACGAATGCGCTCAACAATCAATTGACGGTTTCTATTAACAGTTTAGCTTATCCATGGACTTGCAATGGTTTTGCAGAACCTGCCCGCGATACGATTACCTTATCTTCTTTGAAAAAAAGCGATATTCCCTTTCGATTGACGCTCAAAGATGTCATCATAAATGATGGCATTTTACACGTTGAAGATGGTCGTTATACGTTTGAGATGAAAAAAGAAAACGGCATTTCGATGCCCAAAAAAGAGATACTCCGTGTGCCACAAGGAGCCATGTGGGGATTCATCGCCACCGATAATGGTCAAGACGCACGTTATACGCAAATGATTGACAGTTTGAAAACCATTGCGACCCCCCTCAGTATGCCAACAGGCGATTACGGTTATTTCAACTATACAGGTACTGACATTGGTATTGCAGCGAAATTCACGACCACAAAGCCAACAATTCGCCGTTTTATCCTCCGTCAAACAGGTACAAAAGAGCAATTGAATGCCATTTTAAAATATTTTAGAACCGTTGTGGGTATTGATTTTATGGTATTGACTTATGACGGAAAGAGTTATGTGAAGTAAAACAGCTTGTTTTTTTATTGTTATTCTTTAAAAATAAATGTTTATTTGCTTGTAAAAAGATGGATTCAAAGTACAATATTTGTATTTTGAATCCATTTTTTTATCAAATAAAGTAACAAACATGTATTTAGCACCCTTGAATTATGACCGATTTTTCAAGAAAGTTTTTTCTGATTTAAACATCGCTCAAAGTTTTTTAGAAGACTTTTTAGACATAAAGATTGAATCCATTGAACGGATAAAAGAAAGACATAAAATTACCGATGATGCCGCCTATATCGAGTTTGATTTTCGTTGTAAAATCAATGGTCATTATGTCATTATTGATATGCAACAGTGGTATAAAGCCTTTGTTGTCAAGCGGTTTTATCTGTATCAATGCCTCAACAGTGCGTTACAATTAGAAGACTTACCAAAGTATAATTTCCCCGATATCGCAGGAAAAAAGATTGATAAACGAATGTACAGCCACTTATTGCCAACAATTACACTGATTTGGATGACCGACGATTGTCTTGGATTTGATGATGATTTTATTGCTTTTGCCCCTTTTCCAGAACAAACAGCCGATTTTTTAAAAAATGATGCTTTGTGGGCATCAAAAGATTTTGAAAAATTAAGCATGGAACGTGAAAAGATCTTAACTTTGTTGAACAACAATATCAAAGATTTAGCCTTTCTGCCACAAAATAGAATGATTTATGCCTTTCAAAAAAACATCGTTAAAAATAAAAAACTGACAAAGTATTTTGAATGGTTTGAACTGGCAGAAAAGACGCGTAACAAAAATAATGTAGAAGAAGATTTCGTCATTTATCATAAAAATAAAACGCTAATGGCAGTCATAGAACGGATAAAAACCGAAAATTTTGAATTCGAAGAACGCAGTGCCTTAGAAGATCTTGAAATAGAACGGGCATACATGGCGATGTATCGTATAGACGGATTAGAAGAAATGCGTCCTGAGCTTAAAAAAGAAGTTCGACAAGAGCTTCTGCCGATATTGAAGGCAGAGTTGAAAGAGGAGCTAACGCCAAAGTTGAAAGAGGAGTTAACATCAGAGTTGAAAGAGGAGTTAACATCAGAGTTGAAAGAGGAAACCAAGCAAGAAATCGTAATATCCGCTTTTTTAAAGGGGTTAGATGCCGAACTTATTGCGTCTATTACAAACCTACCTCTCAGTAAAGTGTATGAAATCATCAATAATCATAAGGACAATTAGCTGAAAACTGTTTTTTGTTGTTTATATTTATAGTCTTTCAAAAAGAAGTGTTGTTCATCGGCACTTCTTTTTTTATTGAAATTTTAGGACTATGAATAACGCCTTTTTACTGAGGGGTCAATTTTGAACATACATTTTTTGGTATTGCTTCGGGCTTTTGCCCTTGATAGCCTTGAATTGACAATTGAAATTGGACACCGTATTGTAACCACTTTCATAGCATACTTGGGCGATGGAAGTTTTAGAATCCATCAATAATTTACAAGCATGTCCGATGCGAATTTCACTCACAAAATCTGAAAATGTTTTATTGGTTCGGCTTTTAAAATAGCGACAAAAGGCAGCTTCTGCCATATTTGCCAAAGCGGCAACTTCCGACAAACTGATTTTTTCTTTATAATGTTTCATCACATATTCATGCACCAAACGCATCCGTTCTGTTTCTGATATTTTATGCGTATTTTCATAGCTTATACTCGTAATAAATTGATAATCATTTGATTGTGCTAATTTATGCAACATAGAAAGCAGTTTCAAAACGCCATCGAAGCCACTCAATGTCACCAATTCTTTTAGCCCTTCTACAAGGATTCGTTTCATGCCATTTTGAATATCTAAACCCTGTCGGCTTTTTATCAGGAGTTGTTTTAAAACATACATTTCAGGTTTTTCAAAAAAATCTTTTCCTAAAAAGTCCTCCATAAAATAGACGACAATGCCTTGGGTTTGCAAGGTCGAATCACGATCAAAATAGGCGCGGTCGCTGCGCCATAAATGCGGCATATTGGGTCCTAAAAACACCGTATCGCCCGCTTCAAAATGACGAATATCGTCGCCGATGAAACGTGTCCCTGTGCCTTCAATAACCGTAAAGAGTTGAAAATGTGGATGAAAATGCCAATTGGAATCGAAGTAAGGCTCATTCAACGTCTGGACATTATAGGATTGATTAAGGCTTTCGAGTGACTTTTTGAGTAATGGTTTCATTGTTAATTCTACTGAATATTGACAGTAATTTTCATTTTAGTAATAAATAAATATCAAAATACAGTCAAAAGTAGTAAAAAAACACCTTTTTTAGGTATTAGGTAAGACCTAAATTTGTAAAAAATTAACGTATGACAATTGGGATGAATCTTTTATTGTGGGGAACAGAGATAGACGAATCGCTTTTCCCTGTATTAGACCAAATTAAAGCACTCGGTTTTGATGGGGTAGAAGTGCCTATTTTTAACCTAAACCCAGATGATTGGCATGTTTGGCGACAAAAATTAGATGATTTGGGCTTACAACGCCTCGCCGTTGCCATCAATGGTCCTGATGCGAATCCCCTCAGTATGGACGCTGTTATCCGCGCTCATGCCTTAGAAAACAACAAAAAAGCCTTGGATTGTGCTGAGATTTTAGGCGCAACTCTGCTTATGGGACCGATTCATTCCGCATTGGGTGTTTTTACAGGCAAACCCGCTACTGACGAAGAATGGCAATATGGCGTAACGCATATCCGCGCTTTAGCGGAATATGCGGCGACGAAAAACATCACTTTGGGCATCGAGTATTTGAACCGTTTTGAGACCTATCTTTTCACTTGCACCGACGATATGTTGCGGTTTGTAAAAGACGTAAATCATCCGAATTGTAAAATCATGTTCGATACATTTCATGCCAATATTGAGGAGAAAGACATACCAAGTGCCATTGAAAAATGTGGCAATTACCTTGTTCATGTGCAACTGTCTGAAAACGATAGAAGTACCGTTGGTAAAGGCCATATTGATTTTGAAAAAATTATAAAAACTTTAAAATCAATGAATTATAAAGGCATGGTGAGTATTGAAGCATTCAGTATGAAATTGGCAGCCGCCAATATTTGGCGACAAATGTTTGAATCAGAAACGCAATTGATGGAGGACAGCATAAAATATTTGAAAAAAATGCTCTAAATACTGAGGGGGTACTTTTTGAATGTTTACTTTTATTAAAATCAAAAATTTGACATTTTATAAACAACAAGTATTATGAAAAAAATAAACATCGCCATCGTGGGTCTGGGCTTTGGGTCAGAATTTATCCCCATTTATCAACGTCACCCGCATACGAATATGTATGCTATTTGCCAGCGCAACGAAGA
>JAYSQG010000148.1:0-5985 GCA_043721685.1 Saprospiraceae bacterium
TTGTTCCACGATAAATAATGGAAAGAGGTATCTTTTATAATAATTTTTCTGTTTATAGCGAGATATTTCAGTATAGTATCTTGCCCGTGAATATAATATAGCCTATTGCCTATATTCATTAATTCAGATTTTACTACTTTTTCATTAGCTTTTTTTATTATTGAATCAAGACTGTTGGTATCAATATTTTGGCTAAATAAAAGACTTGGCAAGTAAAGTAACATTATAATATATACTTTATTCATTTTTATTATTTTATTTATTCGAAACTTAATGAAAATAAATTTGCTTGATTACTTGCAGACCAAATATTAAATTTGGTGTTATCTATAGAACCATCACCATTTACATCTATATTGAGTTCTATCTCGGTTCTATTTAATGTTTTTAAACACCATCCATCGAGATAATTATCTCTCATATCGTTGGAATTTTGGTATTTTACACCATACGAAGGGTCATAGTATGTATTGCCTACTTTAATAATGGAATGATAGCTAAACCATGATTGAGGGTTTATACTGTTTTGTCCTGCGATACCAGTATTATCGGTAACATAATTAAGGTAAGTTTTATGATAAGGAATACCAAACGTTTCGCTATAACCACCTATTTCATTTCCTAAATCATTGGTAATGATATGAAATGGCATTGCTGGGCAGTTTGTCAAATTTGAATTGAAAGGAATGTCTAAAAAAGACCACTTTTTGACTAAAAACCATAAACTACGTCTATCAGATATGACATTAGTGTTGTTACAAATAGGAGATGATTGTACTCCAGGGTAAACATCAATACCAGTATTACCGTCAGTATATCCTTGTATTCGCAACATTTGAAGAAATAATTGAGCAAATGAGTTACACTGTCCATTTCCCGTTTTTATTAAATTAGGGCAATTCAAACTTAATGTAGAGTAATTTGCATAATACTTTAGTGGCAAATTATCTTTTCTTCGATACAAATTTGTATTCTGTTGTACTTGTAAAAGATTGTCTTTATCAAATAGTTTCCAAATACTACCTGTCAAATCAGCTATATCTGTAATAATTATTCCATTATAAGGTTTACAGGCCAAATGAAAAAGAGTATGTAAAAGTACATATCTATCATTGCTACTAATATTCTCTAAGGCAGGCTTTTTCCAAGTAACGTACAATTCATTACTACTATAATTTGATATTTCTTCCCAATTAATACCATCATAAGTAATGCGCCATTTGGGACTAAAATGCTCAACATAAGCTATTTGATTCTCTACAAAGCCTATATTAGATTCTGATTCTGGGTATTCAAGTTCATATTTAGAATTACCGACTTCTTTATACTCTGGTTTTCGAATAGGAAACTTCATACCTGGAGTAGATGCTGTAGGCTCAAGATAAGGTTGTATTCTTATTTTGGAAGAATTAAAACCTGAACAAGAAAGGTCGAATTTTGCTTTAATTTTGATACGTGAGCCACTGTGATACGCAATTGGATTCATTTCATTTGGTTCCTTATCTGACCAAGTTGCGGGATAAGGAGATTCTGTCAAATCATCTTTAACGGTGGATAATCCTTCTCCTAAATAAGTAACACTTATTAGAGATACCAACCTATTGTAACTAAAATTTGCCGTCTGTGTTGTTGGCGGTGGTGGCGGCGGTTGCAGAGGTGAATTTTGAGCGTTTAATACTCCGAAAGAAAGAAAGAAAGAAAGAAAGAAAGAAAGAAAGAAAGAGTTTTTTTGTTCAGCATGAGTCAATTGTATGTTTAGTGATAGAATATAGTTTTTCAATCATTCATTATTACCACAAAGCTACATAAGTATTTAAATAGTAACAAACAAACAACAAATAAATAACAAATAATTTTATTGCGTATAAGGTTTAAACCAATGTAAAATTATTAAGCACCCAATTATTAATATTCGGTAACTGTTGCGGGTCAACTCTATACCAAAAATCATTTTTCCGAAACCACGTCATTTGTCGTTTAGCATAATTGCGCGTATGTTGTTTTATTTTATCAACTGCTTCATCAAGCGTCATTTCGCCATAAAAATGGGCAAAAAGCTCTGTATAACCGACCGTTTGTAAGGCATTTAAGTCTTTATAAGGATACAAACTTTTAGCTTCTTCGAGCAATCCTTCCACCATCATCAAATCAACACGGCGATTGATGCGGTCATAGAGGACTTCTCGGGGCAAATCAAGGGCTATATATATAGGTGTAAAAATGCGCTCTACTTTGTTGCCTGAACGAAAACTTGAAAACGGTTGACCGCTTACTTTCCAAACCGACAAGGCACGTATGAGGCGCATAGGATTCTGAATATCCGCTTTTGTAAAATATTCATAATCAACCTCTTGTAACAGTTTTTGTAGTGGTTCAATGCCTTGTTTTTGAAAAATATCTTCAAATTCATCGCGGATACTGAGGGGTACTTCAGGGAACACATCAAGCCCTTCGCAGACCGCGCGAATGTATAAACCTGTGCCTCCGACCATGATAGCTGTGTCGTGTGTCTCAAAAATCGTTTCCAAAACGGCAAGGGCATCGCGCTCAAAATCACCGACCGAATAGGCATCGTGAATGGAAAGATTACCGATAAAATGATGCTTGGCTTTCGCTAAATCACTAAGTTGCGGTTTCGCTGTGCCGATGGACATTTCTTTGTAGAACTGACGAGAATCGGCAGACAGAATTTCCGTGCCGAAGTGTTGAGCGAGTTGAATCGCGCAGTCCGTCTTGCCGCTTGCCGTCGGACCGCCAATAATGATAAGTTTCTTTTTGACTGACATGAGGTGCGAAATTAGGAAACTTTTTAATTTTGCGTTGAACGCAATTCAAAAATGAAGAAAATGATAGGAATTGACCTTAATATTGGGCAAAAAAGACAACCGTATAATAAAAACCAACTATGAAACTATATCATATCGTGCGCCCTGTCGTGACATTGGCGTATAAAATTTATTTTAAGAAAATATATTTCACGGGTGCAGAGAACATTCCACAAGGGAAACCTGTGATTTTTTCTGTCAATCATCCGACTGGTTTTTTTGAACCGACGTTACTGGCTTGTGTCTTTTGGGAATGTGATTTTTACTTCATCACACGGGGCGATATGTTTAAAAAGCCTGTGTATCGGCGAATTTTGGAAAATTTACTGATGATTCCAATTTATCGTTTTCGTGATGGGTTTGAAAATTTGAGGCAAAATGCCGCCATTATGGACGGAATTCGTGATATGTTGAGCGAAAATAAAGCCATTATGATTTTCAGCGAAGGCACAACAATAACGGCTAAACGTTTGCACCCGCTTCAAAAAGGCTTAGGGCGCATGGCTTTCAGTAATTATGAAAAATATGGCGACCTCGATTTGCAAATTGTCCCGATTGGTTTGACTTATAGCGACCCACATACGCCACGAGGCGAAGTGATGATAAAAGTCGGTGCGCCGATACCCCTCAGTAATTATTACGATATTCATGCTCAAAACGCCACAAAAGCGATCAACAAATTGACCGTAGATGTGGAAGCGGCTATGAAACCCTGTCTCGTTCACATTGCAAAAAAGGAAGATGATGATTTAGCGGAAAAGCTACTTTTGCTGTATCGCAATTCGTTTCCACAACCCGCCTTTCCGCTCATGACACGCTCAACACGAAGGCTTTTAGCGCAGCAGGAAATGGTGAATAATTTGAACGAAATGACTGACAACCAACATCTTATGTTGACAGAAAAAGCCAATACTTATTTTTCAAAATTGGAATCGAAAGGCTTAAAAGATGTGGCAGTAGCGCAACCTTATCATGCTCGTTTTAAAAACGCTTTGGCACTCATCATTGGCTTCGTGCCGTTTTTAATTGGTTGGTATGGACATTATTTGCCCAATTGGTATAGTAGAAAAATACGGGATGAACGTGTCCCCTATTTAGAGTTTAAAGGACCCGTTATGGCAGGTGTCGCATTGGGGGCAACCTTAGCTCAATATATTATTTTACTCATTGCGGGGCTGATTGTCGGCAGTTGGGCGTTTTGGTTATTTATTTTAATCTTACCATTTTTGGGCTACTACTCATTGGTTTACAATGAGTTATGGCACAATTATCGGGCTTGTGCTCGATTAAATAAAGTTGCTCAAGGTTCTGGTGGTGACGCCTATATTGATGGGTTACGCAATGAACGAGAGGACGTTTTAAGTATGGTGCGAGTAATGCCTAAAATTTAAATCCAATCAAAAAATCAGTACAAAATCTGTGATAAACATGGCACATCAAGAGAAAACGCATATCGCTATTTTCTTATCTGGAACAGGCAGCAATGCGCGCAAAATCATTGAACACTTTCAAGGACACCCCTCAGTATCCATCTCTCTTTTAGTCTCTAACAAGCCTGAATTGGGCGCAATGGGTATTGCTGCTGAAAATAATATTCCGCTTTTAAGTATTACAAAATCAATGCTTTATGATGAGCAGATGTTTTTAAAGTCATTGAAAGAAATGGGTGTGAACTTCATTGTTTTGGCAGGGTTTTTGCTACTTATTCCACCGTATTTAGTCAAACATTTTGAAAAAAAGATAGTCAATATTCACCCCGCTTTGTTGCCAAAATTTGGTGGAAAAGGGATGTATGGACACCATGTTCATGAAGCCGTTAAAGCGGCAGGCGAAACAGAATCGGGCATTACTATTCATTTTTGTAATGCGCATTACGACGAAGGTGATATTATTTTTCAGGCAAAAACCACTATCACAGCTGAAGATACGCCGAAAGATATTGCGCAAAAAATTTTAGCCTTAGAGCACGCGCATTTTGCAAAAGTCGTTGAGCAGTGTCTTTTGAATTAAAAATGCGTTTGACGACGATACACCAAACATAAAATATCCATATCGTATGTCTTATCAATCGGTCGTTGTCAGCCTATTTTTTGTCTTTTTGACCCCCTCAGTATTTTGGGCGCAAAATACGCCTCCGCTCTCTGCGCCCCAAAAATATAGCCCCCTTGTACGCGCTGCAAAAAAACTGATTGACCAAGGCAATCTCGTTGAAGCGGCGTCTTACCTCGAAATGGCTTATCGATTGAAGCCTCAAAAAACAGAAACCGCTTATCAATCGGCTTTACTTTACTTGAATAGTCGTGAATATCAGAAGGCTGTTGCCCTTTTTCGCCCGATTATGGGCGAGCAAAAATTTCCAGACATACATTTAGAATTTGCGCAAGCGCTGCAACAGGCAGGTGATTGGGACGAAGCTGCGCCCGAGTTTTTGTATTATTTGAACAATTACAAAGGTAAAGACCATGAGAAAATGGCGGAAAAAATCGGGGATTACCTTGCGGGTTGTGCATTGGGCATTAAAGAATCGGATTCTACAAAAACGGGAGATATTTTTGTGGAACACTTGAACGAAAATGTCAATACGCAAGAGAACGATATTGCTCCCGTACCTTTTAGCGACAATGTTTTGTACTTTACTTCACGTTGGCAGGATGCAGCAAAACTCCTACGCACGCGGTTTTTGGGAAATGATTGGTCGCCAGCCGAACCCTTGACAAGTCTGCCAATTCCTGAAACGACACCTATTGGAAATGGTACTTTTTCGCCTGATGGTGCTCGGTTTTACTGCACGATGTGTCAAGAAGTTGGTAAAAAAAAGCAAAGAACGTGTGGCATTTACTACTTAAAACGGTTAAAAGACGGTTGGACGGCACCGATTCGACTGTCTGACCGCATCAACCACGACAGCACAGACCTCAAAGGCATGACAACTCAACCTTATGTGATTCACAAAGGCAACAGCGAAATTTTGTTTTTTACGAGTAATCGCAAGGGCGGCCGTGGTGGCATGGATATTTGGATGTCGTCGCGTGCACGAAATAAAGAAAATTCGGATTTTGACAACCCAATGAACCTCGGTGCCATCATCAATACTGAGGGGGACGAGGTGACACCATATTATGATGATGAGGAACAAATGCTCTATTTTGCTTCGAATGGG
>JAYSQG010000149.1:0-19287 GCA_043721685.1 Saprospiraceae bacterium
GCTATTTCTTTTAGTGCTGGATGAAAACAATTATATCCTACCCCCCCTCAGTAAAAAAGCCTTTTACACTATGCAAAGGGCTTTTTTATTTTTGAAAAACCATTCCCTACCAATTATTTTTTACTTTCATTGAATCCAAAAGCGGGTAAGAAATCTATCCTAAAAAGGCAAATCGCCTTCATTTCCGCCATGTATGTGGTTATAATAGCCCATATAACTGGTTATCGGCGGCTGAACATCGTCAAATTCACCTGCATCATAACGTTTTTGAAACTCTTCATGCTCTTTTTCAAACTCTTTTGCGGACTCTATGCACTTACAAAACGCGCCCCAACGACATGACTCAGGCTCTACATCACAAAATTCCATAGTCGAAAAACCGCCCATCTCTGGTGAGAAAAACTGTATTTCTTCATTTGCCCAAGCATCTCTAAGGACTTTGTATAGCAAACGCGGAGGTGCATTGTCTGGAATGTCTGCATCTGTATTGTAAGCAAGCCAAAGCTGTAAAATCCCATCGTTCAATTCAGCGACTTCTTCATCTGTCAATTTATCATCAGGCGGAAAAGCCTCAGCTTTAATACCATAAATATCGGACATCGGTTCAAACGGCGTACATTCCCATGCGACGATATACTCTAAGCCAAAGTCGTGAGCAGGATGATCGGGATATAAGTCCTTGTAATTTGGTGTCGAAGGCAGGTTTTTGGCTGCGGATTTCATATCGGCAAGTAATTGAGACACGTAGTTTTTCATAGATGGATGTTTAATGAGCAATAAAAAAAATTTTGTAAAGATAGATAATACCCCTTCAGTAAAAAAGCCTTTTGCGCGATGCAAAGGACTTTTTTTATTTTTGAAAAACCATTCGTTTCCAATTATGTTTAAATTTCATTCAACAAGTCTGTAACTTTGCGTTAAGTGTGAAAACATCAGTAACCCTCAGTATTTTTTGTTTTTTATAAAAAATTTAATTTAGATTTGTTCTTCAAAAGTTAATTTAAAACTCTAAATATTAAATAAATGAGTGTTTTAGAATTAAAAGGAAGCTTACTCGAAATGGTAAGCAATATTCAAAATGAAGAGACTTTGAAAAGACTGATGCTCTTGTTTAAAAAAACAGTTGCAGAAGAAGAAATAGATTGGTGGGACGAATTATCACCCGAAATACAATCAGAACTTGAAACATCGCTTGCCGAATGTGATAACCCTTCTAAACTTATCTCACATGACAAAGTGATGAAAATGTCTGAACAATGGTCAAACAAGTCTTTGAATAGGGATATCGCTTAGTTTTGCTTCTAATTTTCATCATATTCATCAACCAATTCTTTAACATTTAACATAAAACCGTCTGTTACTTCAAAAGATTTTGCCCAGTCTTGAATAATCCAATTTTCACCTTTTTCAGCAATCATGACTTGTTCTGTTGATGTAAAAATCCACAGTACACGTCTGACACCGTTTTTGTGCAGGTGTTTGGTTTTATCAAAATAATAAGTTGGGTTGGTCAATAAGTCGGCTTTTGTATCTACTTCAATCACAATTTCAGGTACAATTTCGGCATAATGCGCGTTCAAAGGCGTGTTTTTCAAAGCGGCTTTTGTCCACAGACAAATATCAGCAGCGCGCCAATCCCCTTTTTTGAATTTTATACCCGCTTCATTTGTACCGAGTATATACTTTTTTCTTAGAGCAACATGCGTCGCCGCAAAGACCTCCCCGACGAGGTAAGATTGAATTAAGCTACTTGCCATGATTTGTTCAATAGTTTTCTCGTTTTTCAATACGGCTTGCCAACCGCTGTAATAAATCGGTTTGCCGTCCACCATTTCATAAATGAGGGCTTCGGGAATATGTACATCGCTAACAGCTTCGGCAACGACTTCAGATGTGGCAATTTGTGATTCTAACATATTAGTGGTGTTTTTTTTTACAAAAATAAGGGTTTCTTTATAGAATCGCAGAAAATGAAGACGTTTTATTCCCCCCTCAGTAAAAAAGGCTTTTTATTTTATAAAAACCATTCACTTCCAATTATGTTTTACTTTCATTCAACAAGTCTGTAACTTTGCGCCGCTTTTTTACTTTAAGAAGTTATCCAATTTACTGAGGGGGACATTTTTCCTCAATTATCACTCATTTTAAATCAGTTTATGACTAAAATAGACATTCGCCAACTCACCAAAGAACGCATCCTCGTCATTGACGGCGCTATGGGTTCGCTCATTCAAGAATATAAACTCACTGAAAAAGACTTTAGAGGCGAGCGTTTCAAGGATTTTCACCGCGATATTCAAGGGAATAACGACATTTTGTCCATCACTCGACCTGATGTGATTGAAGCGATTCATCGGGCTTACCTCGATGCAGGTGCCGATATCATCGAAACCAATACATTTTCAGGCACACGCATCGCACAAGCCGATTATGAATTGGAAGAAGCGGTGTATGACATCAATTTTGAATCGGCACGTGTGGCTCGTAAAGTGGCTGACGAATACACGGCTGCGAATCCTGACAAACCCCGTTTCGTCGCAGGTGCAATGGGTCCCACAAACCGTACGGCTTCGATTTCGCCTGATGTCAACAATCCTGGTTTTCGAGCTGTGACGTTTGATGAACTTGTTGACGCTTATTATGAAGAAGTCGGTGCATTGATTGACGGTGGTGTTGATATTTTGTTGGTTGAAACCATTTTCGATACTTTAAACGCCAAAGCTGCGATTTATGCGATTGAAAAATACTACGAAGAGCACCCCTCAGTAAAACCATTGCCTGTGATGATTTCGGGAACGATTACCGATGCGTCGGGCAGAACTTTGTCGGGTCAGACGGTTGAGGCGTTTTATATTTCTGTCAATCATGTCTCTAATTTGTTGACAATTGGTTTGAACTGCGCTTTGGGTGCAGAGGAAATGCGTCCGCACGTCGAGTCATTGTCCAATATTGCTTCATGTCACGTTCATGCTTATCCGAATGCAGGTTTGCCCAATGAATTTGGCGAATACGACCAAACAGCGGAGCAAATGCAGGTGTTTATCCGTGAATTTGCGGAAAGTGGATTCCTCAATATCATAGGTGGCTGTTGCGGTACGACGCCCGACCACATTCGTTTGATGGCAGAAGCGGTGAAAGGCGTAAAGCCTCGAAAACCTGTCAAAGACAAGGGCAATTCGACTTATTCAGGTCTTGAGCCTTTGATTGTTCGTGAAAATACAAACTTTATCAATGTCGGTGAACGGACGAATGTGACAGGTTCACGAGCGTTTGCACGTTTGATTAAACAAGGTGATTTTTCGGCTGCTTTGGACGTAGCTCGTTCGCAAGTAGAAGGCGGCGCACAAGTCATTGACATCAATATGGACGAAGGTTTGTTGGATTCTGAAAAAGCGATGGTGGAGTTTTTGCACCTTGTTATGTCTGAACCCGATATTGCGAAGCTGCCGATTATGATTGACTCTTCAAAATTCAATGTCATCGAAGCGGGTTTGAAATGTGTGCAAGGCAAGTGTATCGTCAACTCGATTTCGATGAAAGAAGGCGAAGCGAAGTTTATCGAACAAGCCAAAATCGTTAGAAAATACGGTGCAGCCGCCGTCGTCATGGCTTTTGATGAAGAAGGACAAGCTGATACAATGGAGCGCAAAGTAGAAATTTGCGCTCGTGCCTATAAGATTTTGGTCGAACAAGTCGGTTTCAAGCCTTATGACATTATTTTTGACCCTAATATTTTTGCGATTGCAACAGGTATTGAGGAACATAATAATTACGCGGTTTACTTCATCGAGGCATGTCGGGGCATCAAAGAACGGTGTCCTGGCGCAAAGATTTCGGGTGGTGTGTCCAATGTCTCATTCAGTTTTAGGGGCAACGACAAGGTGCGTGAAGCGATGCACTCGGTCTTTTTGTATCATGCAACACGGGCGGGTATGGACATGGGCATCGTCAATGCGGGTATGATTGAGGTTTATGACGACATTCCAAAAGAGCTGTTGACGCTTGTGGAAGATGTTATTTTTAATAAAAATCCAAACGCCACTGATGCCCTCACGACTTATGCGGAATCGCTGAAAAACACAGGCGGCAAAGTAGCTATCAAGGATTTGGCGTGGCGTGAACTGACGTTGGAGCAACGCATCACACATTCTTTGGTGCGCGGCATTGATGAATTTATAGAGGAAGACACCGAATTGGCGCGGCAAAAATATCCTGCCCCCCTCAGTATCATCGAAGGTCCTTTGATGGACGGTATGAATGTGGTGGGTGATTTGTTTGGTTCGGGCAAAATGTTTTTGCCACAAGTCGTTAAGTCTGCGCGGGTTATGAAAAAAGCGGTGGCGTATTTGTTCCCTTTCATCGAAGCTGAAAAGTTGCGGACAGGCAATACCGAAAGTTCTTCAAAAGGTAAAATCTTAATGGCGACGGTCAAAGGCGACGTGCATGATATTGGCAAAAACATCGTTGGTGTCGTGTTGGGTTGCAATAATTTTGAGATTATTGACATGGGTGTTATGGTGCCTGCGGAAAAGATTTTGCAACGTGCAAGGGCTGAAAACGTGGATATCATCGGTCTATCGGGTCTGATAACACCAAGTTTGGACGAAATGGTACACGTTGCCAAAGAGATGGAACGCCAAAACTTTACAATCCCATTGATGATTGGTGGTGCAACGACTTCTAAGACACACGCAGCGGTGAAAATTGAACCTAATTATACAAAAGGCATTGCTGTCCACGTACTTGATGCGAGCCGTGCGGTTGCAGTTGCGAGTTCGCTTTTGGCTGTTGACCCCTCAGTAAAAAAGGCTTACACGGATGCTGTACGTGCTGATTATGAACAAGTTCGCGTTTTGCGTGGCAATCGTAAGTCATCTAAAAAGTATTTGACTTTGCGCCAAGCACGTGCCAATAAAACAAAAGTGGATTGGACAGATTATACACCACCAAAACCTGCGTTTTTAGGCACAAAAGTCTTTGAAAATTACGATTTAGCTGAATTACGCCAATATATTGACTGGACACCGTTTTTCCAATCGTGGGAATTACATGGTAAATATCCTGCAATTATGACCGATGAAGTAGTCGGTGTGGAAGCCACAAAACTTTTTAACGATGCGCAAAAGATGCTTGACCGCATCATTAAGGAAGGGTGGTTGCAAGCACGTGCTGTCATTGGTTTTTGGGAAGCAAACAGCGTTAATGATGATGATATTGAGTTAAAAAATATTGAAAATACTGAGGGGGTCGTTTTGCATCATTTGCGTCAGCAAAACCAAAAAGCACCGGGACAGCCGAATTACTGTTTGAGTGATTGGATTGCACCAAAAACAAGTGGTAAAACGGATTATATCGGTGGTTTTGCGACAACGGCAGGTATTGGCATCGAAAAATGGGTCGAAAAATTTGAGAAAGACCTTGACGATTACAACGCTATTTTGTTAAAATCTTTGGCAGACCGTTTTGCAGAAGCCTTTGCAGAACGTATGCACGAGCGTGTGCGGAAAGAGTTTTGGGCTTATGCCCAAACAGAAAACCTTACGAGTGACGAACTCAACGCAGAAGAATACAAAGGCATCAGACCCGCCCCTGGCTACCCGGCTTGTCCTGAACACACTGAAAAAGGCACGTTGTGGCAACTCCTCAAACCCGAAGAAAATGCGGGTATCACTTTGACGGAAAGTTATGCGATGTATCCGACGGCAGCCGTTTCGGGTTGGTATTTCAGTCATCCCGATTCAAAATACTTTGGTTTGGGTCAGATTTCAAAAGACCAAATCGAGGATTATGCGGAGCGCAAGGATTTTGGGTTGGAGGAAGCGGAACGGTGGTTGGCGCCTGTTTTGAATTATGATGTGTAAAACTTATCTTTGCTTTTTTAAATCAATTCAACATGCAAAAAATAATTGTTAGAAATTTCGGGCCTATTAGAGAGGCAGAAGTTGAAATTAAAGGTCTCACTATATTAATTGGAGAACAAGCAAGTGGAAAAAGTACACTTGCTAAACTCATTTATTTTTTTAAAACTTTAAAAAAAGACCTTTATAACCTTGCTAGATACGAGAGTGTGAGTTTTGAAGACCAGACTAATACTAATGAACTTATTAATAAAGTTATAGAGAATTTTAAATCAAAGTTTAAACAATATTTTGGGTCGACATCCAAATTAGCATTGAATTATTTTATAGAGTTTCAATTCTCTGAAACTATTTCTATTAAGATATCGCCTGTGGGTAATAACCCATTAAATATAGCTTTCGATAATGCTACTTTCTTTCAAATTATTAAAAGTTTAAGAATCAATACCCCTGCTATCAGTAGGCTTATTCAAAACAATGACTTTGATGGACTTAGGTTTTATGAAAATAGACTCAATGAAGATTTAGACAGATTGTTTAGTGATAATTTTGAATCCTTATTTGTTCCCGCAGGAAGAAATATTACAGTTTCTTATCCACAAGAATTTAAGGACTATTTTTTGACAGGTTTGTCTTCTTCTGGGACATCTAACTCATTAATTGATATCGAATTAATGAGAAATTTTTTAATTAGAGTAGCGAAAATTCAAGACAGATTTAACAATCAAAATTTTAGAGAAGTTGCTAATCAGCAAGTTGGTGCCGATAGACTTAGAATAGATGAAGGACTCAAGTTAGTTCCACTTGTTTTAAAAGGAAAATATACAAATCGAGATGGTCAAAGTGAGGGGATAAGACCGATAGGAGGACGTTTTGTAATTCCTATATTTCAATCTTCAACTGGTCAGCAAGAAGCTTTACGTATCTTACAAGACTTTTTTTTATGCTTAGTTGATAACAAACCTGTTTTTCGTGTTATAGAAGAACCCGAGGCTCATCTGTTTCCCATAGCCCAGAATCAAATAATGCAAATGGTCTCATTATTATCTGGTAGTGGGGAACACCAAATAGTGATTACAACTCATAGTCCTTATGTTTTAACGGCTTGCAATAATATGCTTTATCCTGAAAGAATCATGCAACGCATTCGCAGAAGTAACGGTAGTTTGAGTAATCAACTAAATAGAATCATGGCGAGACCTTTTTGGCTAAATCCCGCAAAGTTTTCTGCCTATACCCTACGTGAAGGTGTTTGCGAGGCTATTTACTACGAAAATGAAGGTTTAATTCGTGAAAATTACCTTGACGAAGTTTTTACTGAAATGGGTATTCAGTATGATACCATGTATAATATTTATTCCGATGCTATAACTCAATCCTAAAATTTTATGAAGAACCAATTTTTAATAGATTTCAAAAAAAGTGGAATAGCAAATGTTTCTGATTGTCTTTTCGAAGAAACCAGTGCTCATTTTTGGGTTTTTGACCCTGTTGAAGGATCAAAAGACCCGTGTCGAATCATTATTAACCCAACAGATGATGAAAAGAAAGGTAGTATAGAAATCAAAAATCCATATAACAAAACGATTCATTTTTTTCCAGTTGATCAATGTCTAATTAAAAAGGATACAAAAAGATGTGATTTTGTAATTTTTGAGGAAGAAAAGAAAATCATTTTTTGTGAATTAAAAATGGACGCAAAGAGTACAAGCGAGCATGATATACCAAGTAAAACATTGCTAAATGCAGAAGTTCAACTTTTTTCAACTTTGATATTTTTTAGACAGAGAACAAATTTCAATGATTGTAAAAGGGAATTCGTAATTGGTATGCCTAAATTAAGTACAAAAAATCCAACGGCTCGTCAAAATTACGAAAATATGTTTCTTGAAATTCACAAGATGAAATTAAGTATCACTCAGGCAATAACAGTTTAATATCATAAAAGTACCCCCCTCAGTATAGGCGGTGCTTTTTGCATTTATAGGCAATCAACGAAACTCCCGATAAACATCTTTCCTATGCAAAACACGCATAAAAACAACCATATCATCTTCTATTTTGATGCCAATCCGATAATCGCCTTGTTTGATTCGATAATAATTTTTAAAGCCTTCCATTTTTTTTAAATGCTCAATATGTGTCCAATTGGGCAGAAGTGGTATAGATTCGAAGCAGAGATATTGAATTTTGGCATAGAAGGGCGTACTTTTCAATGCTTTTAAATCTTTAAGAAAATGTTGGGTGTATTCAGTTCTCATAGTGTATTGTTTTAATTTAGTCGGTATCGTTTTCTAAAAACTTGAGGGCTTCCTCTTTGCCATAGCGAGGGGCATCTTCGGCTGCTAACATAGCATCACCCAAGGCATAATCTTCCAATAAGTCAATCAATCGTTGATAATCAGAAATGCTTAAAACGACATATTCAGCATTCCCTTTGGCATCATAGATGTATTGTTTTTTAAAATTTTCTAATTGAATAGCTGTCATTTTTAGATTTTTGTATCAAAGATAAACCTGTTTTGTCTTAGTTTGCAAACTTAAAAAAACATTTATTTTGCACTGATAAAATCGGTTTTATATGTTTTTTGAAAGAATACTTTGGTTTGGAAGAAGCGGAGAGGTGGTTGGCACCTGTTTTGAATTATGATGTGTGATGAATTGAATCATAAACGAAATAGCCTCGTATAATTGTATGAGGCTATTTTTTTTATCCAAAATACTTAAATTATATGGAAAATTTGAAACAACATATACAAAGTCTGTTATCACAGGTTGCCGTTATTACCAAAAAATATAATGATATTGCAGAAATAACGGGCGAGAATTTTAACATTTTCAGAATTCTAAAAATGGAGTCAAGCGAAGTCAAAACCCATTCTGCCTTTTTAGCTGAATTGTTGAATGCGAAAGGAAGTCATGGACAAGGTACAATCTTTCTCGAATTGTTTAAAAATGTCGTGAGTGAGCAGGAGACTTCACTTTTAAATGTGGATGACAGGAGATTTATTGAAGTAAAAGATTTTGAAACTTTGAAAGCAGAAGTACAAGCGGAGTTTTGGATAGGTTTTCTAAATGATGATAAAACTAAAGGAGGGCAAATAGACATTTTGATTACTTCTGGGTCAAATAATATTATCATTGAAAATAAAATCTATGCTTCTGACCAAGAAAAACAATTAATTCGTTATAATAATTTTTCAAAAACAGCTCCGATATATTATTTGACTCTATTTGGGACACCCCCAACGCCAACAAGTATAAAAAGTGAAGGTTTGGAATTGAAAGAAGGCATTCATTTTAAATGTATTTCCTACGAAGCACATATTGCTACTTGGCTTGAAAAATGCAGAGAAAAAGCTGTCAATCATTCGCTTTTGAGAGAAACACTCACGCAATACATCTATTTAATTAAATTTTTAACAGGCAAAACTTTGAATAATAAAATGGAAAAAGAAATTTTTGATATTTTTAAAGATAAACCTCATTTAATAGAAGCGTATTTAGCATTCCCTTCAAAACGGGATGTGAAAATAGAATTGCTTCGTCAGTTTGGCGAGCGAATAAAAGAAGGGTTAAATAAAAAAACCGAACTTATAAAGAGTGTAGAGCTACGTTTCTATTATAGACCTGATTATGCCTCGATAGATTTTCAAGTCGAAAACTGGCGCGATAATATTTGGTTACAAATATTGTATGATTTCAATGGTGAGAAAGCTATAAATCCAAGAATAGGAATATATATACATGCAGTTCCTGATGCTGAAAGACTTGATGAATCCAAAAAACTTAGAACAGAAATTGACCCATTAATAAAAGACATAGAAATTCTTAGTTCCGATTTAGGATATAATAACTGGGTCATGTTATATCAATTTGATAAAATCAATTTCAATGATGAACCTAAAATATGGTGTAATTTATATTCAGAACTTGGAGAAATTACTGAAAAGACAATGGCTGAAATTATTCATAGAGTCAAAAATATAGAGATGTAAATTCAAGTAAGCCTCTTCATGATTTTTTTAAAATGGAGGTCACAATTTGTGACCTCCATTTTTGATCCCCCCTCAGTATTCTCACTTCAAAAACAACCAATACAGATAACCCAAGCCCAATTCTTATTTGATGGCTATTTGATTGCACCATGAATTTTAAACAGAAAAGGAGGTCATAAGTCGTGACCTCCTTTTTTGTTACCCCCCTCAGTATTTCCCTAACATAAAAAACAATAAATATTCCCAAAAACTTTATGTTTCAAAAAGTATCAACAATAAAATTTTTATGTCGAATATTGTAATCAAAATACGTCTATTACATCAAATTTTGCATAAAAATAAACCTATCAGTTGATTTTAATGAAAGTAGTATCTATCTTTGCAGAGAAATTATATGCTCTTCAATACGAAGGAGAAGTAGAAAACGAGTATGCTCGTTTATTGGATTTATGGCGTGATGTTGTCTATTTACGTCAATTTGCGACACAAAACAACATTATAGATGTTAGAGAATTCATAAATCAGATAAGAGAAGATGCAGAATATATACGGGAGTTAGTGGCAAAAATCACTAAAAACAATTCTCCTTTTGAAGATTTTTTCATGCCCTTAAATAATTTGCAAACAAGGGCAAAAATTTTATCCTTACAAAAAGGAAAGCGTTATAAATTAAGAATCTATGCAATAAAAATAGATGAAAACCTTTTCGTCATCACGGGTGGAGCGATAAAATTAGTATTTAAAATGCAAGAACATGATGATACTAAAAATGAAAAAATTAAATTAGAGTTTGCAAAAACCTACTTTCAACGAAATGGTGTATTTGATAATGATTCGTTTTATGAACTAATAAATGAAAATTATGAAGACTAATAGAGAAAAATTCATGGAATTGGTAACTGAGATAGATACCAAAACGGAAGAAAAAAATAATTGGTGTATAGCTAACAAACTGTGGCTGCGTGTTTCGCAAGACATCGCCTTCGATATATTGGAAAAATTAGACGATCTGAGCTGGACGCAAAAAGACTTAGCGGAAAAAATGGGTGTGAGTCCTCAATATATCAATAAACTCGTGAAGGGCAGCGAAAATCTGACACTTGAAACATTGGTTAAATTACAAACCATTTTGGATATACCTTTATTGGCAAGCTACTTTAAGGACAAACAGCCAGCTCCAAAATCATATCAATTCGCTTTTGGCGAAGAAACGACTGAATATAATATTTCGCCTACCACTGATGCTTTATAAAAATGGGTGAAAGAGGAGAAGTCCGTTAACACGTTACCCCCCTCAGTATAAGCTTAAAAATCAAGCCCCACAACACTTCTTAAACTTTTTCCCACTCCCGCACGGGCAAGGGTCATTCCGACCCGCCTTTGGCAAATCTACATTGGGGTGTTTTTTTAAATCCGCCATTTTCTTATTGCTTTCTTGAAATTTCTTTCCATTTTCTTCGATTTCAGCCTCCCTAACGGCACGGTCTTTATCGGACATCGGTTTGCTCCAACCCCCTACTTCTTCATAGTCTTCAAAAATAGTGGGTATGGTATCGTGAAAGAAAAAGTGATTTTCTGCCTCCTCGTCTAATGTTTCTTTTATTTCGTCTAAATCGCCACAAACGCCATCGGAAATCATGCTGGCTAAGTACAATTTTTCGATAACTGGATAGGAGTCTTTTGATTGCAAATCAAGCAAATCGGAAACAATAGATTCGTTTAATTCTATATCTATAATATCCTTGTAACTGCGTCGGTTATCATAAAAATCGTTGAGTATATCCTCCATAAAACCAATACATTCTTGCCGCCTTTCGGGATGATGATAGGCTAAAATGGAAATGGCGGTAGGTATCACCATACGTTGAAAAGAATTATTATTCGGCTCTAAAAGATATTGTTTTAGAACACTGAAATCCGCACCCAACATTTTGTAAAAGTGTATGGGAAATGTTTCAGTTATCATATCGCTGCACCAATAGGTTGTCCATTCATCGTCTTGACGAATCAAATTTAAACAATGACTTAGGGACTCTGTCGCCCGTAATTCAGCCAAAATGAACATGGCGTGGATAGGGAACGAATGAGTCGCGTCGTCCCATTTTTGATTGTAGAAATAGTCAAATCGTGCCATTGCATCGTCCAACACTTTATGCAGGTCTTGAATGAGCGTGGGGCGAGGTAAAGCAAGCAATGCTTCGATTTTTTCTTTCGGTATTTCAAGACTGTACTCATAAAGCCAAAGGATTTCGGGATGCGTAAAAACAGGCATCGTCTCACTCTTTGCCACCCATGGTTTTCGGCAATCTTCTACCTCATATAAACTGTAATTTTCAATCCGCATCTCTTCAAATTCTTCTACTTTCTCTGCTTCCAATTGTTTGATTTTGTCTTTATGAAAACCATCAAATTTTTCTGAAATTTCTTTCAACAGTTTCATGTGGTTGTCCACAGCATCAAACTGGCGTTTGTGAATGAATAGCCGAACAACCGTTTCATAGAACTGCACAACCTCTGAAATATGGTATATTTGACGATTGGGTAAAAAATTATTCAGGCTTATACCGTTGCCCAAAAGAGCTTCTGCTTTGTCAAATTCGCTGCGCATGATGTGTCGCGTTGCTTGATTGATACGCGAAACAGGATAACTCGGGTAATCCTTTATCAACATTTCGTTCAATTTATCGAATTTGGCGGTGTTGCCCTTAGCAATATACGCCACACTCAAATAATTGTAAAGCGCAGGCACTTTGGGGTACTGTGCAATCAACCGCTCCAATTTTTTGATGATATGGGAGCTGCCTTTGAGGGATTGTATATGCAGTTCGTGCATTTGTTCCACTATCGCTTGTGGAATATTGCGATGCGGATTATCCGTTTCTTGAAAATCTCCAGTGACAGCAAAAGAGAACAGTTTATAGCTTTCAGGCGCATCTTTACCTGCTTCGCTTTCATTAAATTTAAACATAGACTTATTTTTAGTTTTATCCTTTGGCAAAACTATTGAACTTTTACTCGAAAATCATATTTTCACTCAAAAATTGTACTTTTGCCCAACTAAATCTTATTTTTTCTATCATTTTATCTTGAATCATTATGGATACATACAATGCCGAACTCCTCCAAACCTTGAATCAAATCGAAGGCACTGGCTTTTTTGTCGTGTCGGGAACGAAGGATTTTATGCCTTTGGGATTAGCGATTAAAGGCGTAAACGAAATCAGTTTCCCCCTCACCTCCGCACAAGTTAAGACCATGATAAAGGTGGCGCACAAAGCCCCTTTTGGGAAGAACAAGAGTTGTATCGTTAAAGTACCCCCTCAGTATAATTGGAGTAAATTGGCGAATCCAACCTTAAAATCAATCCTTTTTTTCCAAAAATCATTAATTTTGTAAAAAAAACAACACATGAAAGAATACACAGATGCCGAATGTCAGCAATTATTTAAAGACCTTTTCCCGAATGGTTTTGCCAGCGACGATTTGATGTACACCCTTGCGCCCGCAGGTTGGGAAAGCACGCCTTATGTTATGCCCACGCCGTCTATTGAAAATGCTTATGAAGGTGCAAAGGCTCGCAAATCATTGGATAAATTAATGGCAAGTATCAAATCTGGCAGCATGGCAGGCTTAGAAAACATTGCCGAATTTGAGACTTTTGAAGACTTTAAGGCGCATTATCATGCAGAAACGCCTGATTACAACCTCGAACTTCAAGAAACCATTGCCAATTGTGTTTGGGATATTTTTTCAGACAATAATGATGTTGTGAAAGATAACAAGGTGTATCATCTTGGTTCATTCCGAGGTTCAGCCAGTTTCATTGCCGATTTGTTGAATCCGACAAATGAGAAAGAATACAGTTATATTGATTTTTATATGGGCAATAGTGCCAAAGAAGACGATACGTGTGATTATTCGCCCGTCTATGAATTGATTTTCAAGCGTTTGAAAGAAGCGGGCTGCGATTGGGTTTTTAATTTTACACAAATGGGCCTTGTGGATTTATCTTCTGCCAAAGGTCAAACACCCGATAAACCTGAAAATTATGACCCGAATAAAGCCATTGAAGCAGAACTAAAACAAAAAGAAGAGCAAAAAGCAAAGGACGATTTTAAAGCCAAAATTGAAGAAATGAACGCCAAAGCAAGAGAAGATGCCTTGTATAAGCCGCCACCAAAAGTCGTTCAAGCGTATCGGACTGTGTTTGGACAATTTCTAAAGGGCTGGCCGCCTGTTTGACACCCCTCAGTATTTTCACCTTTTTAAGCACTTAAATTTTATCCAATGACTATTTTTAAAGACTTCTTGCTTTTGGGCATTTTGTTAATGATAACCAGTTGTGAATCACAACGTTATGCACGATATTCACAACAAAAAGAACCTATTACACAGTCACTTTTCAATGCCACAGACCGCACAATTGACGAAGATGACGTCAAAAAACTGCTCGATGAGGATTTACATTTGCCCGATACTTTGCGTATTGCTATTTATAAGTTTGGCACAACCGACGATTACGCAATTGCGCGAAGCGGCTGTTAGGATGCAGTCAGATATTCTCTTGGTTTTTTCCTCTTCGAGTGATATTTACTACAAATCAAAGGTTTTGAAAAAAGATGAAACAAAGGCTTATGCAACAACAGAAGCGTTTGTTATGGACATTCGGACGGGTTTAGTACCATTTTCGACCATGATAACGAAGGATTTTTTGACAAAAAATATACGGGATGAAGAAAGAGAAGAGACACACCGCCGTGCGCAACGCATGGCTGTTTTGATGACTTTAGATGAAGTGGGTAAGCGGCTAAATGTTTTTTTCAAAAACCCATAATGGTCACCCAACTACGTTTTTTCAATCTCAATATTCAATTCCGACAACATATAAATGATAAACTGCTTCAAATCAAAACCATCGTGTTCTAATGACTGAAAAGCCAATAGTTCACTTTCGGGCTGGTCACTGTATCCTTCAAGGACTTTTTGGACATATTTTGCCATGCCAGCATTGTGCTTTTCAACAAATTCCATAGTCCTGTCCAAAGGCAGCCCGATACTTATGGATTCTTTAAAGTATTTTTCAGGTACTTTCACAATGGCATTGGTATAAAAAACCGGTGGCTGTGCGTTGTTGTAACGATAGTCAATCCCTTCAACTTCGTAATCCATCTTTGAAAAATTTAGGACAATTTTTTTACTCATAATAAACCAGTTTAAAAAACTAAAAAACAGAAACATTACGCTGTGAAAGAAATGTTGAACTCAACTTATGCTTGTACAAAAGTATGTATTTTCTTTGAAATAAAATGACGAATGAAAGTGGATAAAAATGGAATATCTATTAAAGCTTGCTATTTTTGCGCTGCATTTCATCATAAAACTAACTAAAATCATGTCCACACAAAACGATTTCATAATTGTATCCGCAAAAGAGATGCATTCAACCTTTACAATGATTTTATTGCAAAATGGTTTTTCCGAAGCACGTGCGACCGAATGTGCTGCCGTTTTCACCAACAACAGCATTGATGGCATCTATACACACGGTGTCAATCGTTTCCCTCGATTTGTTCAATACATTCAACAAGGCTTTGTCAAACCCGAAGCTGTGCCGACTTTGATACATAAATTTGGCGGCATTGAGCAATGGGATGGCAATCTTGGGGCGGGTCCTTCAAACGCTATCAATGCCACTAACAAAGTGATGGTATTAGCCAAAGAACATGGCATTGGTTGTGTGGCTTTGGCAAATACCAATCATTGGATGCGTGGTGGCACGTATGGTTGGCAAGCGGCAAAGGCGGGTTTTGTGTTTATTGGTTGGACAAATACGACGGCAAACATGCCCGCTTGGGGCGCAACAAATGCCAAATTGGGCAACAACCCCTTGGTTTTAGCAATTCCTTACAAAGACGAAGCCATTGTGTTGGACATGGCGATGTCGCAGTTTTCTTTTGGTGCAATGGAATCGGCAGCGATGAAAAATGAAAAATTATCGGTGGCAGGTGGCTATGACAAGGACGGCAACTTGACCGATGACCCGAATTTGATACTCGAATCTTGGCGGTCTATTCCGGTTGGTTATTGGAAAGGCGCGGGTTTGTCTTTGTTGTTGGATATTTTAGCAGCTGTATTGTCAAGCGGTTTAGCCACTTATGAAATCAGTCAAAAAGCGGCAGAAGTGGCTTCTTCTCAGGTTTATATTGCCATTGACACAACGAAATTGGGCAATTATTCAAGCATTTCGCAGCTTATCAACAATATTATCCACGACTATCATCAATCTGTTGCGATTGACGCATCACATAAGATAACCTTTCCGGGAGAACGGGTTTTACAAACACGGGAAAAGAATTTGGTTGCGGGTGTGCCTGTTTTGAAGAATGTTTGGACGGAGATATTGGGATATTTAGGTTAAATTCGACTGCTCATACTGAGGGGGGTGCTTTCACTATTCCATATTCTCTTTCCAACGGGTTTCACGCCACGCAGCTTGTTGCTCCCGATTCAGAAACGTCCACGTAACAATGCGACTCGTTTTGTTGCCTTGTCCCATTTCAATTGTTTTGACATTGAGTGCAACCGCTTTTTTTAAAGCGGCATAGACACTTTTGAGGTGCGATTGTTTTGAAATCAAAGTCGAAAAACAAAAACACGTTTGCGAAAATCGTTGGCTCTGGCGAATGATTTGTTCTACAAATGCCACTTCACCGCCTTCGCACCACAATTCATTGTTTTGACCACCAAAATTTAGGACAGGTTCGGTTATTTTCTCTTTTTTAGGATTTAAATTATTCAATTTGCGGAGCGTACCCGATTGGGCATCTTCAAGCGAGGAATGGAAAGGTGGATTACAAATCATGACGTCAATACGTTCTTCTCTATCCAAAATGCCGTAAAAAATGTCTTTGGGCTTGTCTTGCAACCGCAACTCAACGTGTTCATTGAGCGTCGGATTTGATGCCAAAATGTTCTTTGCTGACTCAATGGCAGCGGCATCAATATCGACACCGATGAAAGACCAGCCGTATTCATGATGTCCAATAATCGGATAAACGCAGTTCGCTCCTACCCCAATGTCGAGACATTTTATCTGTTGACCCGTTGGTATTTTGCCAAAATTATATCGGCTCAAAACTTCGGCTATATGATGGATATAATCGGCTCTGCCTGGAATCGGTGGACATAAATAGCCTTCTGGAATATCCCAATTGTCAATATCGTAGAAATGCTTCAACAATGCTTTGTTCAGCATTTTGACTGCTTCTGGGTCTGAAAAATTGATGGATTCGTCGTTGTGAACATTCAATTGCACATAAGCCGCCAATTCGGGACAACTGTCAATCAATGCTTTGAAATCATAGCGTTCCCGATGCTTGTTGCGAGGGTGCAAACGGGCTTTTTCTTTGGGTTGCGCTTTCTTCGTATCTGGCAATGTGTACTTTTTTGTCATTTTGTTTTTGATTCATCAATAGAAAGACCAAATGGTTTTTTCCCTTGATTTTTTCCGCAAAATTAGACATTTTTGCTTCAATTTGTTATTTTATCAAGGGAAATACTTATCGTAGATCCCGATACAATCGGGAGGGGGTTAGCGCTCCCATCCACAACCTTTTTTAAGTATCTAAATGTATATTGTAAGTAGCATATCGTAAGTTTTAGGTGGCATATCGTAAGTTTTAGGTGGCATATTGTAAGTTTTAGATGGCATATTGTAAGTTTTAGATGGCATATTGTAAGTTTTAGATGGCATATTGTAAGTTTTAGATGGCATATTGTAAGTTTTAGGTGGCATATTGTAAGTTTTAGGTGGCATATTGTAAGTTTTAGACGGCTTTTTGTGAGTTTTAGGTGGCATATTGGGATTATTTAAGGAAGCCTATCAAAATGCCCTGAGACTTTATGATACTACAAGTAGATACTTTTTTAAAAGCCGACTCAAGAATCCTAAACAATTGCGTCCGATTAAGGAATCAACACATAACCTTTAGTCTGCAAGGTGGAAAGACCCAACATAGCTGATAAAATAGGCTTTATGTTCGGGTTTCGTGGTTCTTTGTCGAGTTTGCGTTTGTAGAGTGATTGACCACAAACATAAAATTTAACGCCATTATCCGCCATTTCATTGATGAGTTTGGTGTTTGGATTAGGCATTCCGAATTTCTTTTGATAGGCTTCATCGTTCAAAATCATCGTTGTGCCATTGAAATGAATAACAACAACCAAATCTAAGTTCTTTCCAGAAACACCTGCAAAACGATGCAGATTGACAAGCCTTGCCAATTTGTCCAAAGCAGGGTTTATCGAGTCAGGCTTGTCAGGCGCGACAGTGATTTCAGACACTATTTTATAAGGCATCGTCACGTCTGCAATGGGTACAGCTTCTGGCACTTCGAAGATGCTACCGCCATTTTTGATAACGGGATTTATGGTTTGTTGTGCCGCTATTTCTATTGAAACCAGGCATAAAAGGCTGAAAAACAGGCATTTTTTCATTATAAAAGACTTGATTTAGATTGTTGAAAAAGGCAATAATATTTGGAATGCATTTAAATGGTAAAAATACTTTTTTGTAGCGAAAAATATACCCCCCTCAGTATATTTGGGTTTTGAAAGAGTTGGATTAACCTCAGTTTTTGAATAACGAATAAAGATTAACAAAGGATAAATGTTAAAGTATGTGCCACTACTTCAAAATTCGTTATTCATCACTCGTTATTTTTTTTTAAAGCCCACCCCAAAAGCATCAAAGTGCCAAAACCCAAGGCATTAAGCGTACCGTGTACCGTTTGCATAAAAGGTATGGTCAATATATCTAAAGGAATAACAGAACGTAAGGCGTAGAGGCATGCTAAAATCATCGCAAAAATCAAGCAAATACCCGCCAAAAGCCACAATATTTTAGTCGCTTTTTGCTCTAAAAAACTATTTTTGATAAACATAAAGCCCGCCGCAATAGCAGAACTGCCCATCCAAACACCAGCAAGCGTTTCATAGACATGACCATAATCTGATTGAGTCAAAGTAATGCCAAGTGCCGTAAAAAAGACACCAAGGATAACCAATATGCTGATAATAAGTGTCCATTTATCGTCAGGTTTTTGGTATAAAAAGAGGACCAGTGATGTTAGCAATGTAAAACCAGCGTAGTGAAAATGAACGCCCGTCAAAATGACTATCCATCTCGAAAAACCAAAGGGTTGAATACCGAATCGGTCGAAAAGAAGCCATAAAGAGCCAATGGCTAAGAAAGCAAATATCGTCACAGTTGCGATATACACCAAATCCCTCTTTATTTTACATCCGCGTAAAAGCGTTTCAACACACCATGTTGCATAAGGCAATGCAAAGATGCCTGCCAAATTGCCGCGATCTAAAAGAAAACTCATAGCTAAGGACAGAGCACATGGCATGTGTAAAATCAAACCATC
>JAYSQG010000150.1:0-7836 GCA_043721685.1 Saprospiraceae bacterium
GCAGAATGTATCGGCTGTGGTGCTTGCGTAGCGGCTTGTCCGAATGGGTCAGCGATGTTGTTCACAGGAGCAAAAGTGGCGCATTTGGCACGTATGCCGCAAGGTCGTCCCGAAGCAGCGAAACGTGTTCAAGACATGGTGGCACAACACGATGCCGAAGGTTTCGGTATGTGTAGCAACATCGGTGCGTGCGAAGCGGAATGTCCAAAAAGCATCAGCCTCGATACGATTGCAACGATGAATCGGGAATATAATTCGGCTTCATTTACGGCTGCGCCTGCGAAGGCGATGGCGGAATGAGCGTAAATCGTTAATTACGAACTAATTATGAAAAGAGGCTACCTAAAAGACAGCCTCTTTTTCTATTGAAAATCTAAATTCTCTTTTTCTATAATATTGTAAATTTTATAGAAAAACACATATTTTTGTTTCAAAAAAAAAGTTTTAAAACTATTTATTTTTTATCTTTTGTCATACCTTGCACTCTTTAAAGCCAAAGTTTTGATAAATTTAAAGTGAAATTCATTTTAAATTTATCAAAACTTTCAGAATACATAACAAGAATACATACTTTTATGATAGTCACAAGTGAAAAATTCAAGGACAATCTTAGTCAAATGGATTTTTACGACCCCTCAGTATCTGACGGGATTCGTTCACTTCGTTTTGTCACAGAAAAAGAAAGTATTATTTTAACACCCAATGAAGTTTTTGCACTTGAAAAAGCGGCAATATTTAAAGCCGATGCTGTTTATTTTCGACATTTCTCCGATGGTCGTGCGCCTATTCCACAAATTTATTTATACGATAATACAAATAATAAATGGCAAAATGAGGATTTAGCTAATATCCATCGTGATTTGTGGAGCAGTTGTCTTATTCCTATTTTTATAGTTTTAAACAAAACAAGCGTTTCCATTTTTGATAGCCGTAAACCTGTTCAAATTGTTGGTAATAATATTTCAACTAAGCCATTAGAGTCACTTGAATTAACCGATAAAGCCCTCAAAGCCTATTCTGCTAAAATGTTTGATAATGGTTTGTTTTGGGAGTCAGAAGCGGCTAAAAGTAATTTTTCTATTAATAAATCTGCATATCGAGATTTAATTGATGGCTTAAAAAGTTTTTTAAAAAAGACAACTATCCCTAAAGATATAGCGCATAAAATATTGGTTTTCAGTATTTTAATCAAATATCTTGAAGAACGCGGTGAAGGCGATGATAGGCTTTTTGCCATTGACTTCTTCAAAGAATTTGGTGCAGATGACCTTTGTGGGGTACTTCGGAAGCAAGGAAAAACAGTTGAATTATTTAAAAAACTAAGAAAACATTTCAATGGAAAAATATTTGAATGGAAAGATTTAGAGGAAGAATCATTAGTTGGAAGTGTAGATTTGAATGAACTGGCTGATTTTTTAGATGCCGATAAAGACGGCATTCAAATGCGTTTTTGGCGCAAATACACTTTCAAATATCTACCTGTTGAACTCATCAGTTCTGTTTATGAAGCACTTTTAGGAGATAGTAATGATATTGTTTATACACCTGATTTTTTAGTCAATACACTTCTTGATGACGAGAAGTGTGTACCCCTCAGTAATTATAAACAAATTGATTTCAAAGTAATTGACGTGAGTTGTGGTTCGGGGATTTTCCTTGTGTCCACGTTCAAACGTTTGGTTCAAAGATGGCGGTATAACAAATTCGTTGAAACGAAAGAACTTGTTCATCCTACGGCTGATATTATGTTATCCATCATCAAAAACAATATTTATGGCGTTGATATAAAAGAAGGTGCAGTTCGGTTAACTGTTTTTAGCCTTTGTTTGGCTCTTTGTGATGAACTCACACCCAAAGAAATTTGGACAGAACTTAAATTTGATGATACTTTTCAAACCAATTTCAAACATCAAAATTTCTTTGCTTTTTTAAATGATGCGCCTAAATCGTATTGGGACTTAGTGGTTGGAAATCCGCCTTTTGAAGAGCTTAAAACGACATCTTCTGAATATACAGAGATTGTAAGATTAAATAGTGATATTGAATCAAATCTTAAAAATGGCATATATCCACGTATTCAGATTGCATTGATGTTTCTTGACCAAGCTATGAAACTGGTAAATGAAACGGGTATTCTTTGTCTTATTATGCCATCCGCACCATTGCTGTACAACAATTCGTTACCATTTAGAAAAAACTTTTTTGCACGTTTTCAAGTGTTTCAGATTTTAGATTTCACAAATTTAGATTCTACACTTTTTGGTAAGGCTGATGTTCCAACATCTGCAATATATGTTCAAAAAACCATTAATGACCATAAACAACCTATAACTCATTTAACAGTTAGACGTACAAAAGCAACAGATGAGAAGCTGTTTTTTGAAGTAGATTCTTATGACTTTCACAGTGTCTCACAAACAGATGCT
Organism: Saprospiraceae bacterium; assembly: GCA_043721685.1. GTDB lineage: Bacteria > Bacteroidota > Bacteroidia > Chitinophagales > Saprospiraceae > JAAFJT01. The sequence continues at coordinate 2,427 of JAYSQG010000150.1, forward strand.
ATAACAGATAAACATGTCTGGAAATGTAATTTATTGGGTGGTGGACGATTAAGACATTTAGTAGATAGACTTTCAAATTTAAGGACTATTGAAGAATATATTAAAGAAAAAGATTGGCATTGTGGAGAGGGGTATATTGTTGGAAAAAAAGGAAAGCCAGCTTCATATATAACTGGAAAGCCATTTGTTGATACTAATAGTTTTTCAGAAACAGCTGTCGGTAGTTTTGATATTGAAACTGCCGAAATTTTTTATCGCCGTTCCAATCCAAAATTATTTAATCCACCACATCTTCTGATTAAAGAACACTTTGGAGAAAATAAAATTCCTACTTATCTATCACTTGAATATTTGACTTTCCGACATACAATTGTTGGTATTTCTGCACCTCAATCTGATACTTTAGAATTAGAAAAGTTAAATAACTATTTTGAGCATTATCGAAATCTGCATAAATTTCTAATAGTTACTACAAGTAATGTATCATTTGTAAGTCGGGACACACAAATTTATAAACAAGATATTATGCATCTTCCATATCCCGTTGATATGGAAGATATTGATTTATCTTATGCCGAAAATATTATTTGTGAAGATGTTCTGATTTACTACATGGAATTATTATCGAAAGTTAAATCAAAAAGTAATAATGCAAAAGTCAATAATAAAGCTACATCAAAAAATTTAAACGACTTTGGCATCGTATTTTCCAAAGCCCTCAATTCAATTTATGAAGAACCCAACAAAAAATTTCAGCTCAATAATATTCAAGATTTAGGACAACTTTATCTCTGTGAGTTCAATTATGGTGAAAATACTGAGGGGGTACAAGTGCCTATTCAAATCAATGACAAGGGAGATGATTATTTAAAATCATTGATTGAATCAAATATCAATCAAAATATAAAGTTGACACGCATTATAAAGCTTTATAAAAAGAATAAAATATACCTTCTTAAACCAAAATCGCTTCGTTATTGGTTGAAATCCATCGCTTTACGTGATGCAGATGAAGTATTTTCAGACCTACTTAAAGCAGGATATTAACGTCAAAAATGTTTGGAAACGAAAGACATTCACAAATAATCGGGCAACCTGATATTGATACAAATATTAAAGCTATTAACCGTGTAATAGCTTTTTTAGATACTTGTTTGCCTAAGTTTCCACTTGTTTATAAGAAGAAAACGATTGAAACTAAATTGACTAACGAAGATGATGTAAGTCAAACTTTATCTGTTTTTCTCAATAGAAAATCACATAAACTCGAACTCTTTTTCTTTCACTTTCAATATCGTTATACAAAAACACGACGTTCAAGCGATTTTGGAATCATTGCAATAGAAGATGAAGACCCTAATGACCTTGATAAAGCATTTTTTGTTTTAGAAGCCAAATGGCTACCCTTACCCAAACTTGACAAAAATAGAGAGAAAGAATACGTCGTTGGAAATCCTGAAGGTGGTGGAATTGAACGTTTTAAACGAGGTCATCATGGAGTAGGTTTGACAAAAAGTGCAATGGTCGCTTATATTCAAAGTGAAACTTGCCCTCATTGGCATACCAAAGTCAATAGTTGGATTCAAGACTTGATTGGAGTATCCATTTCAACTGATATTGAATGGAATAATAACGACCTGCTTGTTTTTGAAAATCAATTCGATACAACTTTTAAATACCAATCAAGTAACAAGCGCATTTATCAAGGGAGAAAAGATGAAATTCAGTTGCTACACTATTGGTTGCCGCTAAAATAATCGTATTCATTTTTCAAAACAAAAACGTCTATTCCAGAGAATGGGCGTTTTTGTTTTAATAAAAAACCTAAATTTGCAGCCCAATTTAATTGGTTATTGCTTAATTGTTGCAATCAATTAATATTCAATACTCAATCAAAAATAATCATTCGCAACACCCCCTCAGTGTTTCACGTTAAAATCACCATATAATTCAATAACGATAGGCGTTTTTATGATAAACATCACATTCCCAGACGGTAATATCCGACAATACGAAGGCGGCAGCTCCGCCCTCGACATCGCCAAAAGCATCTCTATGGGCTTGGCAAACAAAGTTTTAGCAGCCAAAATAGACGACGAAGTCCGTGACCTCACACGTCCGATTGACGCTGATGCGTCTTTGGAACTCCTCACTTGGGACGCTCCCGAAGCGAAAAAAACCTTTTGGCATTCATCTGCGCATTTGTTCGCAGAGGCTTTGGAGGCGTTGTATCCAGGCACTAAATTCGGCATTGGACCTGCCATTGAGACAGGTTTTTACTACGATGTCGATATGGGTGAAAAATCACTTTCGACCAATGATTTTCAAAAAATCGAAGAGAAAATGACCGAATTGGCGCGTAAAAAAAGCCAATACATCCGCAAAGACGTGTCAAAAGCTGATGCTATTCAGTATTTTACAGAAAAAGGTGACGAGTACAAACTGGAACTTTTGGAAGGTTTGAACGATGGCGACATCACCTTTTATACACAAGGCGATTTCACTGACCTTTGCAAAGGTCCGCACATACCGAGTACTGAGGGGATAAAAGCCATCAAGTTGATGAAAGTCGCGGGTGCTTATTGGCGTGGCGACGATACTCGTAAACAAATGACACGTATATATGGTGTCACTTTTCCGAAAGCACAGGAGTTGAAAGACTATTTGCTGATGTTGGAAGAGGCTAAAAAACGAGACCACCGCAAACTCGGTGCAGAGTTGGAGTTGTTTATGTTCTCTGAAAAAGTGGGCGCGGGTTTGCCGATTTGGTTGCCACGTGGTACAGCTTTGCGGACACGTTTGGAGGATTTTTTGAAAAAAGAACAGCTGAAACGCGGTTATCAACCCGTCATTACGCCGCATATTGGCAAAAAAGAACTCTACATGACATCGGGGCATTGGGATAAATATGGTGCGGATTCGTTCCAACCCATCAAAACGCCTCGTATGGACGAAGAGTTTATGTTGAAACCCATGAACTGCCCGCATCACTGCGAAGTTTTTGGCTATAAACCACGTTCTTATAAGGAATTGCCCGTCCGTATTGCTGAATTTGGCACTGTATATCGCTACGAACAAATGGGAGAATTGCACGGTTTGACCCGCGTCCGTTGCTTTACACAAGACGATGCGCATATTTTTTGTACGCCTGAACAAGTTGAATCAGAGTTTATCAACGTCGTAGAGTTGACGATGTACGTTTTGGAAAAATTGGGTTTTGACAATTACACCGCTCAAATTTCATTGCGTCATCAAACAGAACGAGGTAAATATTTGGGTACTGAAGAAAATTGGGACAAAGCCGAGCAAGCCATCATTGATGCAACTAAAAAAGTAGGCTTGAAAACCACTGTTGAATACGACGAAGCGGCATTTTATGGTCCAAAACTCGACTTTATGGTTAAAGACGCATTGGGTCGGTCTTGGCAATTGGGTACAGTTCAAGTGGATTACAATTTGCCTGAGCGTTTCAAATTGGAATACGTCGGTGCAGACAATCAGCCGCATCGTCCTGTTATGATTCACCGTGCGCCTTTTGGCTCGATGGAACGATTTATTGGTGTTTTGACGGAGCATTGTGCAGGTAAATTCCCGTTGTGGCTCGCGCCTGACCAAATTGCGATTTTGCCCATTTCAGACCGTTTTGGTGACTATGCGAATGATGTTTTGAAGCAATTGGCAGAATACGATATTCGGGGTTTTGTTGATGAACGTGCTGAGAAGATTGGTCGTAAAATCCGCGATACAGAGTTGAAACGGATTCCTTTGATGCTTATCGTAGGCGAAAAGGAAGTAGAAGAAGGACGTATTTCAGTGCGCAAACAAGGCGGTGGTGACAAAGAAGAAGACAAAGGCAAAGGGGATATGGGCAGCATGACTATCGCAGAATTTGTCGAGTATTTCAAGACTTTGATTTAAAATACAATTAGCTAATCATGAATATGGAACACTGATTGGATTGATTTACACAGATTTACACAGATTTACACAGATTTACACAGATTTACACAGATTTACACAGATTTACACAGATTTTTTAAAAAGAATCAGTGTAAATCAGTGTAAATCAATCCAATCAGTGTTCTAATTTTTTTCAACCCTCTGGTCTCCCCAACATCTTCCCTGCATTTTTTATCTTCTTTTCCGCTTCTTTTTGCTCTTTTTCATCGTTTATACTGAGGGGGGTATCTGACAAATTTGACAAATCAGGTTGCCCCGCGTCCACCCACGCTGTGTACCAAGCCGAACCAACAGCCAATATAGAACGCCGCATTTGTTCCTCCACCATGCCACCCAAACGGTCGTGATACGCCTTTGCAAAGTCAAAACAAGGCTTTTGAACTTCAAACCCATTTATCGTTTCTGGGCAGTATTTTTTATCTACTTCAAACTGCTGCGATACTTCTTTTTCTATTTGTAAAACATTGGGAGACAGTTTATTAGCTTGAAAAATGACATCCCAAAAATAAGGTCGTTGCTTTTCAATATAAGCCGCTTTACCTACAAAAAAGTCGTATTGATTGTCTGCAAATAGTTCGGGTAAGCGGCTTTCCCAAAAGGCGTGAATGCCGTTTTGATTTGTATATTGACCATCATAATTAGAAATAGTATGCAAAGGAATATGTGCATCAGCAAGATAATGCCCCAATTCAGCCGCCAATTTCAATATCCTCATTTTATTTTTGGACACAAAAGCATCAGTTAATTGCCTTTGCACTGTTTGCAAATGATAAGGCAAAATACCATGTTGGGTCAGTTTGTCTTTTGCAAAAACAGCTTTTATACTCCCTTTTGCATTTTGAATCAATAACAATCTTTCCTTTTTGAAAAAATTAAGCAATGAATCGGGCGAAATACTGAGGGGTTCGTCGTGTTGGATTCTTGACACATTATAGATGAAAAAACGGCGAAAAGTAGAATCTGCAACAACAATAGAATCACGCCCAAACAACCGCCTAATACTTTTAGCTTTTAAATAATAGTCTCTTTTTTGCTTTCTAATTGTTTGATAATCAATGAGTAAAGACGTATCGTTCTTTTCATTGACAATAAAAATATCCGTGTGCAATATCTGTGCTTCGATTTTATCTTGCGGCAAAAATGCCCATTTATCGAGATTGATATAGTGCCTATACCCCTCAGTAGGGACGACAAAACGGCGGCGGTCAGGGTCAATGGAATGTTCAGTGAGGTATTCAATTTCTTTTTTGAACAAAGGCAACATTTCTTCTGGCAACGTAAAAACGGCTAAACGATTGATGCGTTTATGTCCAAAAAAGCCCCACGTGGTGGTTGGTTTTTGGTGAAAAGAAGTACATAAAATGAATAGAAATAAAGAAAGTATTGGTTTCATTTTAGTTATTTGTTTTAATTAGTTTTATTCTTTTTTTGTCATTCTGAACGAAGTGAA
>JAYSQG010000151.1:0-14523 GCA_043721685.1 Saprospiraceae bacterium
TCCAACTACTTGTGAAAGAACAATCGGTTTGGCTTCTGAAGTTATCAATAATACAGAAGCCTCCGTAAAATTCAATTTCATTGCAGGTCAATCCTATACTGTACAATATCGTGTAGCTGGCACAACTGCTTGGACTTCAATTGTATTGACAGCTGTTACAGCTAATAATTTCCCTGTTCATATCACAGGTTTGATTAAATGCACAACGTATCAATGGCGTGTTTTGCGGAATTGTAGTGCAACAAGTTTATCTGAAAGCGAAGCACTGACCTTTATTACAAAGGGTTGCCTTTCTATTGAACCCGTTTCTACTCAATTAAATGACAAAACAAAATACATCAGCGAGTTTGGCATCTATCCAAATCCAGGCAGCGACTTCGTTCAAGTGGCTTATAAATTGGAAAATGAAGCCAATGTTAAACTTGAATTGATGAATTTACAAGGGCAAATCGTTAGTCGTTTCGACGGTGGCAACCAAGAAGCGGGTAACTATATACAGACTTTGGATAATTTGTCAAACATCAACACAGGCATTTACCTCATCGTTATTCGCGCAAACGGTAAAGTCGTTGACACGCAAAAATGGCAGAAACAGTAAAAACAAAGGTGTAAACCTCTTAGTTAAAGGTCATTTTTGACGATTATACTGAGGGGTGATAAAAAGAAAAGCGCGTTCCCAACAAGGAACGCGCTTTTCTTTTTATCAAAATACTGATTCAAAGAATTCCTTTGGAAGGGGTGTTATTTTAGTGTTTTAATCTTACTCAAAACATACTTTCCAACATTTCGCCCTTGCGTAATGCCTTCATCACAAGCAGGGCGGTAGTGAATACCTGCATACATACGGCTAACAGCGGCTTGGTCTGCGGCTTCATAAAACGATTTGAAGTGGCGTGGTGCTAAACCAAATTGCAATTCTGTACTGTCTGTATAAGCGGTATTTTCACCAAAAACAGATGTCAATATCGTTGAACTGGCACCTGAAGCGCATGAGTGACCACTTGTATATTCAGGAAATGGCGGCGTGACAAGTATCGGCATCCATTGTGGCTCAATATATCTGCCAATATAGGTTTCTGGACGAATGACTTCTGTGCGATATTTTGTGTCCCAACAACTGATAAACACTTCAAATAAGCCGATAGCGACTTTTGTATAAGCCTCTGATGCCTCAAAAAGATTTTTCTTAGTCTCCCGACAAGCATACATCGTCATCCAAAGCCAATGGGCTGTGGGCGTGAATTTTTTTCTAACGATCATAAAATGCCCCGCAGTAAGCGTTGCAATAGGATTATCATCCCAATACCAAGCGGTCGCGACGCGTTCAGGTGTTGAATCTGCAACCGATTTATAGACTTCAAAGGCCTCTTTGTAAAATTTACTTGTTTTTAGAGAATCAAAGGGCGTAGGTGGCACAGGGTTGTATTGCGCTGCCGAATCAAGGGTAAAAGGGCGCATTTTGTTCCAATGAGGCTCAAGTGCATCGGCGTAATCAGGCATCGTTGGTCGCCAAACCGATTCGTCTTGTTGTTTGATGCTGTATTTAGGCATTGAGCGAATGATGCCGTACTTGTCGCCCATACTCCATTTCAAAACGGAGCCACCAATTGTGTCACCCAAAGCGATAGAACGTTCAAAAACAGCTTTTGGGATACCGACCTTCTTTAATTGAATCATCAAGCTGTCCCAATGAATATCCATGCTATCCCCTGAAAAAGTCAGTTGTTTGCCCACTTTGAAATAGGCTTTGAGTGCTGCAATTGGCAAACAAATCTCTTTCCCTGTTTCTGCCTTTGGCATGTCGGGCATGTCTTTCAACTGCCCTGCAAGGCTGTTATACTGAGGGGTCTGTGCATTGAGTGCTTCGTAAGCAGCGATGTGGGCATAGGCGTATATACGTGCGGCAACCATCGGTGGGAACAAATCGTGCTTGATGACTTGACTCAAATCTATTAAAGATTTGTGCAAAAACTCTGGATTCGCTGCGTCTTGTTGATAATTTGGATTGGATTTCACTTCAGTTTGACAACTCAAAAAGAATAATAGAGAAGAAAAAGAGAGGGTTGTAAGAATCGTTTTTAATACATTCATCATCGTCACTTTTTTTAATAATTGAATAAACGGACGCAAAGTTAAGAAAAATGAATCGGTACGGAGGAGAGTAGTGTAAAGGTTTTGCAAACAAAAAAGTGTCAAATCATTTGAGTTCAAAAGGGACACCAATACTACTTACATTATTCAAACCCTGAACAGCAAATTTGCAGTACAATAAGAACTCTCTGTGGTCACCCATGGCATAATCAAAATGCACCTTTTTTTCATTGTCTTTTGCATTGGGTTTAGCCGAATCCGTAAGAATTTCGCCTAAATCAGTAGCTTTTTCAAGGGATTTTATTTCTTTTCCATTTTGTTTAATATCAATTAAAGAAAAATCCAAATCCTGAATATTGCCTTTGAATTTATCCTGTGTATTAACGGTCACTTCTAAATCTGAACTTGTCCCGCGCACGCTTTTTATCGTCATCACAATGTTACCATCCAAGCCAATAGATGACTTTTCTTCTACTAATTTCAAGGCATCATTTCCATCCTTATCATAACGGATAATACCTTTTTTGGCATCAATCTCCGCTTGTTCTGCAGTTCTTTTGGCTTTCAAAGTGCTGTTGTTGTAGGTTATACCAACTGAAAAAGCGATTCCGACGACGATACAGGTTACTAACATAGGCAACCACCCTGCATGATGCCAAGTATTGGGTTTGGGCTCGTATGGTTTATTATTTTCCATGCACTTCTTTTTAGATTTAAAATTTTGGACAAAGGTAAAATAGAATCAATCAATCAAGCATTTTGACACTGCAATATAGAAACGGTATAAAATAGGGAAAATACTGAGGGGGGTAGAATAAAATAAAACAACAACAAAACGCTTTTCGACTCAAGCCGAAAAGCGTTTTTCATGCGTAGTGTCGGGGTGACTTCAAGTCACCTCGACACTTAGTTGTCATTGACTATCAACGCATTAAAGTCACATCGCCTTTAAACAGGACCTCTTCGCCATCTACAAATTCAATCATGAAAAAATAGACATAGACACCCGCAGCCAGTTCTTTATTGTTCACTCGACCATCCCAACCCACACGGTCGCCGCCAAGTGGCAGATTTTCACCTGAAAACACCAAGCCGCCCCAACGGTCAAATACTTTCATCGTTTTAATGCGAACTGCCGCTACGTTACCATAGGCAATAAAAAAGTCATTCACCCCATCGCCTGTCGGCGAAAAAACATTGGGAATATATACAGGCCGACGTTTTAAAACCCGCACGACAACCTCATCAAAAGCCGTACAATTGGTTGAGTCTTTGACATCAACACGATAGGTTGTCGTCGTAAAAGGTGTAACAACAACGGATGCACAATTTTTACAATTCAGCGTTGTGTCTTGCGGTGTCCATATATAACTCACTGATTTTGAAGTCGGTACGACAACAGCACGTAAGGTTGCAGAATAACCCAAGTCTATTTCCAAATCAGGGCCCGCATTGACCAATAACTGAGGGGGCTGAGGTACGACAACGTCATAAGTCGTTTTACAACCCGTCGAATCTCGTACAACAACGCTGTATTTTTTTGCAGGAATCTTTAAAAAAGACGAATCACTTTGAAATCGAACGCCATCAATCGAATACCTAAAAGGCGGCGTACCACCTCCACCACGTACCACAAGTTCGCCCGTTGAGTCACCATAACACAGTGAAGGCTTGATGCGTGTGGCTGTCAAAAGAATTTGTGGCGGCTCATCTATCCGCACACTGGTCGTTGTCATACAGTCATTTTTATCAAAAACGGTCACATTGTAGTTGCCCTTTCGCAGATTAACGGCTGTGTCGCCCAATGCACCATTGCTCCAATTGATGCGATAACTGCCTACGCCGCCCGCAGGTTTTGCGATGGCTTTACCATTGGTCAAACCATAACACGATATATTGATGGTGTCCACACCCACTTCGAGCTTTGGCGGCGCAACGACATCGAAGGTAAATGCCCCCTTGCAATCATTTGCATCTCGAATATTGACACTCACTTGCCCTTGACCAAGGGCAGAAAGGACGTTATCAAGCGTCCATGGTCGTCCATTCCAACTGTATTCGTAGGGCGCACGACCAGTGGCGGGTTTGAGTGTAATTTCGCCATTCTGAAAACCAAAACATGTCGGAGCTTTGACAGCCGGTACAGCGGTATCGAGTGCAATTTCCAAAGGACTGACTCGGAAAACAAAAGTATCAATATACACACGTGACGAGTCCGTTATAGCCACTCGATAAATGCCTTTCTGCAAATTACTGAGGGAGTCCCTTGTCGTAAAGCCTGTATTTTCCCAATTATAGAGAATGGGGGCACGACCGCAGTTTGTCACCTTCAAGCGTATCATGCCGTTGTTGCCCAAATCACAAGTCGGTTGTCGCACAAGGCTATCGTACTTGAAACCGTCAACAAAAACGGAGTCCAAAATCGTTGTCACTTGACAGCCTCTGTCGGTTGTAACGGTCAAAACAACGGCTTTCCAACCTGGACTTTTATAAAAAACCTTGAAAGGACCGACTCCCGAAGCGGTATCAACCGAAGCATCTTTGCCAAAACGCCATTGCCGTTTGGCAATTTGACCTGCTGAAAAAGTGGAAGCATCGGTGTAAGTAATGTCTTCGCCAAGGCATAGTTTTTTGGATGATTTACTGAAATTGATTTTAGCTTCGGGGCCGACGAAAGTGCCTGTGCCGCCAAATTCAATGTTAAAACCATTGCCTGTACTTGTAAAATTATTAATCGCCAGAACATAACTTTTACCAGCTACCATATCCAAAGGTTTGACAAAGCCATTTTGACCTGGTCCGCAACCCGATGGCTCTGAAATATCTGTTTCCCCATCGCGTAAGCCTGTTGGGCCGTGAATTTTACAAACACCAGGCGTTTCACCCGTTGCCATACATCGTACAATGGTTCGGCTGTTACAATCTTGGATGCCATTGGTCATTTCATAAACAATAAAATCAATATCATCATCTAAAAAAGTCGGTGTTATCGTAAAGGTTAAAGTGCCGCTTTGAAGGCACGTCCATTTAAACCAAGTAGAATTCGTTTCGACATTCGATTGCGGAATACCATTCGAAAAACATGAAATACCGTCCATTTCACGTGGATTCGTTCCTGCTCCTGTAACACTTTGCACAGCAAATGGTGATTTATCGCAAAGCGAAGCACTTGTTGGGCAATCAGAAGATATATTTGAAGGCGGATTGTAGTTATTGATACACAAACGGAATGACCCCGTTCCAGCATTTGCGCCTTGAACCCGAATGTAATAAACACTCCCTGGGAAAAGTCCCCCCATGTACAGTTCAATCGTATTACCGCCCGTTAGGTCGCGCGTACACCTGATTTCTGATTTATCATCGCAGCTGTTACCATAATATAAAGCAACTTCAGGACGACGCAACGTGCCACCCGCAGCCGCTGGCGTGGCACCTATTATAGTTATGCGAACATCCGTTGCGATAGCCGTAAATTTAAACCAAACATCTCCCCCACTTGGCGTAAAACAAGATACACTCGCAACAGTTGATGGCGTTGCCCCGACATTGGTATAGGCACGGTCGGCAGAACATTGGATACCGCGCACATTTGGTAGGTTTATCGCCCCCTCACATTCATTATTCACAGGGACTTGTGCGAATAAAAAGCCCCCCCTCAGTATCAAGCACGTAAAAAGTAACAATTTGATGTGAAAATTTTTCATAGCGTCAAAATACGGTTTGCTATTGTTTGGTGATAAAAAATAAGCTATCGTTCATATATAAAAGCGTTTAAAAATAAACGGTCTAAATGTAGAAAAATTACAAATAATGACCTCCTATTTCACAAATCATTAACTCATTTAGTTATTCGTTATTCGGGATTGGTTATTCGTTATTAGGAAATTGGTTATCAATATGTTTGTCGAATAGTTACTTTTGTACCAGTTCATCAATAACGAATCAACTCATTCAACAACAACTTAGGAAAAATGAAAAAATAAAGTACCAAACTTTATTTTATAAAGCCGTTGAAAATCAACGTTTTGCAAATTCATCATTCATCATTCATCATTCATCATTTCCTATTATGATTAAACAAATTCCAAACGCACTCACGCTCCTCAATGTTTTTTGCGGCTCTTGCGCCCTTGTGAGCATCCAAAACGGTCGTTATACTGAGGGGGTCGTTTTTCTCATCGTTGCACTCGTCGCCGACTTCTTCGACGGCTTTGTCGCAAGGCTCTTAAATGTTAAATCAGACATGGGAAAGGAATTAGATTCCTTGGCAGATATGGTGTCTTTTGGTGTTGTGCCTGGTTTGATATTGTATAAACTCATCAAAACCAGCGATTTAGTATCTTCTTTTGAACATTCTTATTTGCCGTTATTGGCTTTTGTTATCACCGCTTTTTCATGCTATCGTTTAGCAAAATTCAATCTCGATACACGGCAAACCACTGATTTTATCGGTTTGGCAACGCCTGCAAACACCCTCTTTTTTATCGGATTATTGCTCATAAAACAAAACGAACTGGAAGGATTAGACGCTGTGGTGTCCAATAAAGCGTTTTTATATGCCTTAATACCCCTCAATAGTTACCTCCTTGTGAGTGAAATTCCGATGTTTTCCTTCAAATTCAAGGGCTTTGGTTGGGTCGGCAACGAGATTCGGTATATCTTTGCGGCGATTGCGGTTGCGCTCTTAATATTGATGCGTGAAGCGGCTATTTCGCTGCTTATCGTTATTTATGTTTCGATAAATGTCGTTTTCAACCAGTTGAAAACACAAAAAAAATAATAAATCTTAAAACTTAATTATCAACTAAAAATGAAATTCATCGCTGAAATTGACGTTATGCCCCACCGCGAATTGCTTGACCCTCAAGGGAAAACAGTTGCAAATAATATGAATCATGTTGGCATCACAGGTGTCGAAGATGTTCGCATCGGTAAACATATCCGTCTCGTTGTCGCTGCCGATTCAGAGCAAGCCGCTCAGGAAAAAGTAAAAACCGCTTGCGAAAAGCTGTTGATTAATCCAATTATGGAGACTTTCACATTTAATATTAAGCCTGCTGATAATTGATTAAGTTGTTCCAGCAATAATCAATTATCTATAAGTGCTTGGACAATATTATTTAGCCATAAAATAATTAGCTATTTTTTTTCTAAATAATTTTCACTTGATACTTAAGCAATAATCAATCAAAAAATGCTCTACGTCGTCCCGACACCCATAGGCAATCTTGAAGACATCACCCTACGTGCTTTGCGCGTTTTGCGTGAAGCCGATGTGGTGCTTGCCGAAGATACCCGCACGTCGAAACGGCTACTCGACCATTTTGACATCGTCAAACCGTTAAAATCCTTTCACGCCCACAACGAGCATACGATACTGAGGGGTCTGATCGAACAACTGAAAAGCGGTGCAAAAATGGCTTTAATCAGCGATGCAGGCACGCCAGCGATTTCTGACCCAGGTTTTTTATTGGTACGTGAATGTGTGCGTGAAGGCGTGCGTGTTGAGGCTTTGCCAGGTGCTACCGCTTTTGTGCCTGCCCTAGTCGCATCGGGTTTGCCTTGCAATATGTTTCATTTTGAAGGCTTTTTACCGCATAAAAAAGGGCGACAAACGCGGTTAAAGTATCTGTCAAGCCTTGAAAATACCTTTATTTTATACGAAAGTCCGCATCGTCTCGTTAAATGTTTGGAAGAATTGACAACGCATTGTGGTGCAGAACGCATGGCTTGTGTGTGTCGAGAATTGACAAAAATGCATGAGGAAGTAAAAACCGACCTCCTCAGTAATTTACTTGTTTATTACCAAACTGTAGGCGTTACAAAAGGTGAAATAGTGATTGTTGTGAGTGGAAAAGCATAGTGGTGCTAAAACTTTAACTTTGTTAACTGCGTGTTAATTGGATACCTTTTTTGTTTTTATAGATTAAAAAAAATACTTTTACAATAAAATATCTAAATGTTAAATGCTTGTTGGAAGAAATTGACATTATCAAAACTTCTAAACCATGAATAATCAGACAATACAACGCATCGTTTTGCTTGGCGCATTAGCCATCATTTTCGTCATTTCGTCTCAAATGTATATCATTTTGCAGGCGTATAACCTCAAAGAGCGCGATTTCGACGTATCGGTGAATATTTCTTTGCTCAATGCAGCTAAGGAATTATCCTTGGTCAATCAGACCATATTGCCGCCAAACCTCGTCAAACGACTGTCAAAAAACACCTATGCCGTCAATATCAATTCTAAAATTGATGCTTCTAACTTAGATTTTTTCCTGCGCAAAAACTTTGAATCATCGGCATTGACCGAGGATTTCGATTATGCTATTTACGATTGCCACGACGAAAAAATGGTTTATGGCAAATACGTCAGTTACTCCGCGTCCTCGCGAGACTCACTTAAAGTAGATAAAAACCTTCCGATGCTTGCCGATGCCACCTATTATTTTGTGGTTCGTTTTCCAAAACGAGAGTCTTCGATATTTTCGGGCATCAGTTTCATGTTGGTTTTTACAGCCATTTCGCTACTAACAGTTATCTTTTTCATCTATGCATTGAGTGTAATTTTGCGTCAAAAACGTTTGTCAGAATTGCAAAAAGATTTCATCAACAACATGACGCATGAGTTTAAGACACCGATTTCGACAATAAAAGTTGCGGCTGATGTCTTTATTTCAAACCCCACAGTACAAAGCGACCCACGACTCGCACGTTATGCACAAATCATAAGAGAACAGAATCATCGTCTGAATACACAAGTTGAAAAAGTATTGCAACTCACTCGGATTGATAGAAAAACGCTTGAACTCAATAAAGAAGTTATCAATTTGCATGAACTATTAGCAACCATTTTGCCTTCTATACAAGTAAAAATCGAAGAAAAAGAAGGCGTTTTGAATCAGGAACTTAAAGCGTCTCAACCATATATCAATGCCGATTCATTACATTTGACAAATATTTTGCATAACTTGCTGGACAATGCGATGAAATACAGCCGAGAAGGTAAGCCTGAAATTACGATTCAAACCCTTGATATGGGCAAAAGTCTCCGCCTTGTTGTTCAAGATAAAGGTGTAGGGATAGACAAAGAGCATCATAAAAAAGTGTTTTTCCGTTTTTATCGTGTTCCTACGGGCAATATTCACAATGTTAAAGGGTTTGGTTTAGGACTGTTTTATGTCAAAAACATTATTTCTGCACATGGCTGGCACATTGACCTAGAATCAGAAGTGGGTAAAGGGACTCGGGTAATAGTGGATATTCCAAAAGTAATTGAGGCTACTGTACCTATCAAAATTAAACCTACAGAATCGTATGCCTAATTCAGGGTATTTTGAAAAAACACGCGAAAAAAAAGATCCCCCTCAGTATGAGCGGTTTGTAATTTGTTGAAAATCAACTACTTTTGCAATAAACCAAGGGAAACCTGTTTAGAAAAGAAAACTTGATATTTTATGAAAGCACATTTATTTTATGTTGAAGACGACGAAAGTTTGAGCTTTGTTACACGTGACAACCTTGAGCTTCAAGACTATAAAGTCACCTATTGCGCCACTGGAAAAGAAGCGATGGAAACGATTCGACAGGATAGTTTTGACCTCTGTATCCTTGATGTGATGCTGCCCGATATCGATGGTTTTACGATCGCAGAGGAAATTCGGAAATTCAATACGCAAGTCCCGATTATCTTTCTGACAGCTAAATCTATGAAAGAAGACCGCATTCGAGGGCTGCGGCTTGGGGCTGATGATTATATGACAAAACCATTCAGCATTGAGGAGCTGATTCTAAAAATAGAGATTTTCCTTCGCCGTTCAAAAGTGAGTACCGCACCACTACCCACCTATTTGACAGTGGGCAATTATCTTTTAGACTATAAAAATTTGACTTTGAAATTTGGTAATGAATCCAAGAATTTGACCCAAAAAGAAGCAGATTTGCTTAAAATGTTCCTCGAAAACAAGCAAGAAGTCATCAAACGCTCCCATATCTTAGAAACCCTTTGGGGCGAAGACGATTACTTTTTGGGGCGAAGCTTGGACGTTTTTATTTCTCGCTTGCGCAAGTATTTGAGCAAAGACCCACGTATTAAGATTGAAAATATTCATAGTGTTGGGTTTAAAATGAAGGTTGAAGGTTCATAATTTGCCCCCTCAGTATTTTTACAGTATTTCCACTAAAAAGGCAAGTTCGATATGACGAACTTGCCTTTTTAGTAATTGCAACTGCCAATTGAGTCGTAAATAGTAGATTTTCAACAATTTAGACATTCAATCTTCGATTTTCAGAAGTTCTTTGTTTCTTTGTATTTATAAATTATGGAAAAAAATTATTATAAAGAATATTATCACCTTGAACGAGAGCATTGGTGGTTCCGCGCACGCGGCAAGATATTGTTGAAACACTTGAAAGGGATTTTTGCTGGACAACCCAACATCCGCATCCTGAATATTGGGGCGGCAACAGGGCGATCGAGCGAGTTATTGATGCAGCTAGGTGATGTCACATCACTCGAGTTTGATAAAGATTGCTACGAATTCAGCCGTGATGTGATAAAAATACCGATTTTTCAAGGGTCAATACTCGACCTTGAATTTCCTGACAATACCTTCGATTTGGTTTGTGCTTTTGATGTTATCGAACACGTTGACGATGACAAACGAGCCGTGTCCGAGATGCGGCGTGTCTGCAAACAGGGCGGTGTGATGTGCGTCACTGTTCCCGCTTTTATGTTCCTTTGGTCAGAACATGATGTTGTCAATCATCATTTTAGGCGTTATACTTCGCCCATACTGAGGGGGTTGTTTTTAGGAAAAGATGAACCTATTTTTCATACGTATTTCAACTTTTGGCTCTTTTTCCCGATTGCTGCCTTTCGTCTTTTAGCAAAAATTTTACCTTTGAAGAAAAAACAAACGGCTGACGAAACGTCTTCAGATTTTAGCGTCGGCAAAGGACTTTTATTGAATCGTATTTTGTACCGCATTTTTAAATCCGAAAATGTGTTTCTAAAGCGATTTATCAAGCTCCCAGTTGGGGTTTCTCTTTTATCAACTTGGCGAAAAACTATTTAAATACTTCTTTAAAAATTCACAATTATGCAACATCATTGGCAGCCTTGTTTTTTGCCATGCCTGTTATCGGTATTTTAGGTTTGTTTGAAGGTAAAGGACGTAATTATATCCTGGTGCATACAGGCTATTGGGTCGTTACTCTGGCTTTGATGGGTGGTTTGGTTTGTGCTTTTGCATAAAACTTAGTTTAGACCACAGATGTGGCTGTCTCAAAAGGTTTTTAATTTTTTTTGTGCCGAATATTATTCTTTTTGAAGGCGTTTATGTTAGGGAAACCTTTAAAGTTTCCCTAACATGGTGCCCAAAACCATAGAATATTTTGCGTTGAAAATTTCGATTTGCCTTTTGAGACAGCCCCATCTGTGGTCTAAGCAAAATATATTACATTTTAAACAAACTTTCATACCCCAAACCCGCTGAAACAGAGCGTAAAGGACGCGATACATTATTCAAAATACCATCCCAAGTATAGGAAAGCCGTCTCGCCCGATGATCATTAATTTGTTGGTCGAAACCAAGACGATTGTACAATCTAAAAACCTTATTAACGGTTACAATTTTACCCGTTTTCATCACTTTTTTTGCAGAAAAATCATTGCTTTTCATGGGCATAAGACCAATGAAGCTAGGGCGCATCGCATAAGATATAAGCGGTGTCATCAATTCGTCGTTGAGTCGCCAGGCGTCATTGATTTTTCTCTGAAAAAAACCACCCGCATTGAGCGACAAATTGGCTTGATAGCCAAAAAGATTATTGCTTGGTAAATTGTAGCTGCGCCCATCGAAGAACAACGTAATCGCTCCACCAAAATAACGATTCCAACCTTCTATATCATAAACATTGTTTATGCGTCTATAATAGGCATAGCTGACTTCAAACGTATTGGTTTCTGCACTTGATAATTGTTTTGCAGGTTTCGGTCGTGTTTTGGGTTTGATTTGACCTGTAGCAAAACTAAGCGCAATGCGTGAAACAACGTCCCTTCCGACACGCTCATAGCCCACTCTTAAGGTTGAATTCAAACCCCGATACATGAGTGAAGAGTGCCCTTCATCGCGTACTTTGATAATGGGCAGACTGAGTCCGAGGAAAAAATAGGTATCCCCTAGTGGTGTCAGTGGCTCTTGTGCTGTTAAAGAAGAGATAAAAAAGAGACTAAAAATTAGTATTTTTATTGATTTCATAGTGAAAATTAAATGTTGCTGCCCAAAAGTGGTTTCAATCTCCGATAGAATCGGATTGCATTTATGTTCTATCGAAGCGTAAAACAACCAACAATATTTTGTAAATTTAGTATTAAATTAAAACCTTTTTTGAAAAATACTTTTAGAGAAAGTTTGTTTTTTAAACAAAGTCTGCTACTTTCGCAGAATAATTCTAAGTGTATAAATCACATTAAGTTTCCGATGAGCATATTTTTATCGTTTTTTTACATTTTTTTTATTAAAAATGTAAATTTCCTAAAAATAAATCGTTGATATAATAATGAGTAGAATTATTTTAGAATCAATATACTGAGGGGTTAGATAATCACCCTCATTTAATTCTTTTTTTAAATATAAAAACGCAATCATGACAGCTGTAATGGAATCAACGCAGTATCAACCACTAACAGTCGCTGACAAAAAAAACACAAAAATCGTCGCCACTGTAGGTCCAGCTTGTAACGAATATAATCAATTACTTGAATTGGCTAAGGCAGGCGTTAACGTGTTTCGCCTCAATTTTTCTCATGGCGAACATGCAACTCACTTGAAAGTTATCGAATACATCACATATATCAACGAAAAATATGGCTCTCACTTAGGTATTCTTGCGGATTTGCAAGGTCCTAAACTCCGCGTGGGCATGATGGAAAACGATGGCTTGGAAGTCAAAGAAGGCGACATCATAACCTTCGTCAACGAAGACTGTATTGGCACAAAAGACCATGTTTATATGTCTTATAAAGAATTTGCCAAAGACGTTGAAGTAGGTGAAAAAGTATTATTAGACGACGGTAAATTGTCTTTTGAGGTTGTTGAAACCGACAAAATATCGAAAGTAAAAATGCGCGTTATTTACGGTGGCATTTTGAAAAGTAAAAAAGGGGTCAATTTGCCCGAAACAAAAACATCGCTTCCTTGCTTGACACCTAAGGACTTAGTTGACCTTGAATTCATTTTGACGCAGCCCGTCAACTGGATTGCCTTGTCTTTTGTCCGTCGTCAAGAAGATATTTTCGACCTACGGGACCGTATCAATGCCGTTAATCATCCTGCTTTGATTTGTGCAAAAATCGAAAAACCTGAAGCCGTAGAGAACCTCGATTCAATCATCAAAGCCTCCAATGCGGTTATGGTCGCAAGGGGTGACTTAGGCGTTGAATTTCCGATTGAAAAATTGCCGATGGTTCAAAAAACCATTGTCGAAAAATGTATCCAACGCGCACGTCCTGTTATTGTGGCAACACAGATGATGGAGAGTATGATTGAGAATCCTTCGCCGACGCGTGCAGAAGTTCTTGACGTAGCAAATGCCGTCATGGATGGTGCCGATGCTGTGATGTTGAGTGCTGAAACAGCTGCTGGTAAATATCCCGTTGAGACTGTTCAAGCAATGACTCGTATCATTTTAGAGATGGAAAAAATGCCTGCACGCCATGAACGGCCCCATTTATATGAAAATTCAGGTGTTTTCATCAATGATGTTGTTTGTTTAAATGCTGCACGTATGTCAGTTGAGTTGAACGCCAAGGCGATTATTGGCTTCACTATGTCGGGTTATACAGCCTTTAAAGTATCGAGTTACCGTCCTAAATCTAAGATTTATATCTTTTCTGCTCGTCAAGAAATGTTAGGAACGCTCAATTTGGTACGTGGCGTGAAGTGTTTTTATTACGATAAACTCACCTCTACAGACGAAACAATCGAGGAGACAATACAGATTTTGAAAGAAACCAATAATGTAGAGGTCGGCGATGTGGTTATCAATACGGGCTCAATGCCAATTGCTAAAAAATTGCGGACAAACATGCTTAAGGTAACTGTTGTGGATTAATTATTTTCAAAAAAGCATATTTTAGAAGCGTAAAATACTGAGGGGGTCCTAAAAGCGCCCCCTTTCTTGTTTTCATCAAACAGATGTTATTTTTTGTCATTCTTAGGACAATCCCCTCGCAAGCGTCGGTGTTTAAAACGGAATTAACAATGTATTAATGTTGGCAGTGTTGCGAACCCTGCCAACGTTTAGGATGCTGTTCATTAGTAACGAACTCATGTTACGCAGGCGAATCCAGCGCGTTAATAGCAGCTAATTCCTCATAAGCGGCTTTAAGTGCTTTAAGGTAAATTTTAGCTTTGATTTGAAAAT
>JAYSQG010000152.1:0-3244 GCA_043721685.1 Saprospiraceae bacterium
AATAGTGTGCGGTATATTGAAACCTGTTTTTGGGTTTGTTGTTGCAGCATTGTAATAACCCCAATGGTCAATAGCTGAAGAATAACGATTGGGTAAAAAAGTTGAAGTATCCGTTTGTCCATGATAAGTAAAAGTATGTGCAGGAAGGGCTATGTTTGCATTACAATCTTTTTCTTGAACACTATTCAGCCGCAGCCTATAATCTCTATATCCTCCAGCTTGAAGGGCTGTGCTTGTCACATAGTCTAAAAAGTAAGATTGATCCAAGATGAAATCTTTGCAATAAGTGCCGTTCTCAATTTTTATCCTGTCTAACTGTTTGGCATAGCCAAAAGTCACCGAGTTTTTATCCAAATCTTTTCTATTAGCACCTGGAACGAATGTCACTTTTTCTGTTGACGTTTGAATATAATTCAATCTGTATCCAGTGACATCTATAAGGTTTTCAGAGTAATTATTGGAAGTTGTTGATTGATAGCCGCTTGAATTACCAGAAGGTCTATAACCATAGCTGTATTCTTCTTGCGTGTAATTTAAAGTAATGGTATTAACACCATCAGCCGAAGTTATGCGTTTGAGATACCAACTTGTTGCATAGGAAAGTGTATTGGCACTTTTATTAAGATTCGTCAATTCAATAGCGTCGTCAGCATCCGTACCAATAGTATCAATACTGCCAAAGTCATATTTTATTCCATTAGGTGTCGTAACGGTGAATTTTGCTAAAGTCTTATCGCTCAAATTTGTGGGGTTGTAATAATAATCAATTTTCACATCTTGTTTGGGAATGAGAACCGCAGTACCTTTCACAAGATTTCCATTAACTATTGTACCCGCATCAATATAGAATTTGCCACTATATCCACCGATAGAAAACGAGAATATATCAGGTTCACCATCTTTTAAACCGCCTGTTATTTCTGTGTTCGTAATGGCTGTTGGATCAGAAGTATTTAAAGCGCCACCAATACAATCAAAATCAGCAGATTGTTGAACGCCATTAACTGTTATGGTATGAGATATATTTTTTTGAACTTTTAAATTTGCGCCAGTACTGAAATAGCCTCCTGCTCTTTCATCGGGTTTGCCTTGTACAGTGCGACTAATCATACCTCCAGCCGACAGTGACCACCCCAAACCGACCCAACTGGCAGGTTCGCCCACTTTCACACCACCTGTATGATAACTCAAAGAGATTGGCAGACTTAGAGCCCCCTCAGTAAGTGTATGAATTGGAATACCAATATTGGGTACGCCTGTATAATAACTGACAGGAATATCGCCGTATTTGCCCAAACTTGCCGCATTAGGCGAGGGCATGACGACATCTTTGATTTGATTGTTGATAGGTTGCGCTTTTATGTCTAAATGAAACAATAGACTTGTAAGACATAAAATGGGCGTTAAAGCGTGAAGCGTGAAGCGTGAAGCGTGAAGCGTGAAGCTAACATAAAAAAACTGATTTTAGAGTTTCGTGAAATAACGTTTGTTGAAGAAATGAAAAAAAATATTTCAACCAGTGTTTAAAATAGGGCTATTAAGTTAGTTTTTGACCAGCTTGAAAACATTGTTTTATCATTACAGGGGCAAACATAAAAGCATTATTTTGAACAGCCTATTACATTTTTTTGAGGTTTTCGGGAATAAAAAAATCTATATGAACTTTAAGTTCCAAAATATCAATGCTTTACAAGAAAAAATCTTGTTGTTTTTTGATGGCTTCCATTTAACACGTCAAAAAAAAATTGAAAAATGGTCTAAATAGTTTTTCATCTTGACACCGTTTCTTGAACAATCTCAAAGCCTCACTCTCTGAACGAGCTGATTGCTACTTTGATTGGAACGATTGCTTCTTTTATTGGAACGATTGTTTATTTTTTTTAAGAACATTGGTTTTGAAAATTTTCCGACGTTATTTTTTTTTCACACGTCGGTTTTGAAAATTTTCCGACGTTTTTTTTTTCACACGTCGGTTTTAAAAAATTTCCAATGGTTTTTTTTTTCACACGTCGGTTTTAAAAAATTTCCAATGGTATTTTTTTTCCCACGTTGGTTTTTTATTTTTTCCAATGGTATTTCTTTTCTCACGTTGGTTTTTTATTTTTTCCAATGGTATTTTTTTCGCACGTTGGTTTTTTATTTTTTTCAACGTGATTTTTTCTTTGCTCGTCGGTTTTAAAAAATTTCGTGCGTTACTGATTCTTAGAATGCCTTTGGAAGGGGTGGTAGTTAAAAAAATATTTTAAAAAAAAATGTGTAAAACACCCAAATGTCATTTTAAAATTTATAGTTCGGCACATTATTTGATATATATCATTTTGTTACTATTTTCTTTATTTTATCACTCATAAAATTCATTAAAATGAGACTTTACATTTCGCGTAAGTTTAAAAAAGACCCGGATGATACATTGGTGACATACAGCAACACCGTTTATCAAAAAATGACAGATGATGTCAAATATGCCGTATATAAACCGTTTGTGGAGGACATCAAAGTAAAAAATGATGCTTTTATTTTGGGGATTGCCAATGCAAAACCCGGTGGTACAGACCGCAACTCTGATAAAAATGATTTGCGAGAAGAACTTATCTGGGTTTTGGAAGGTTTGGCAGTTCAAATTGAGCGCACGCCAAATGTGACGGCTCGTTTTATAACAGACGCTGGTTTTGAGGTGCGCAATACAGAAAAAAAAACCAAAGAGACGGTAACAGGCTTGGGTATTCCTCAAAATTTCATGGCTGTCAATTTATCAACGGCAGGTCATGCAAAAATAACGTGGGATGAAGTGCTAAATGCCCTCAACTATACCATCAGATATAAACCGAAATCAGAAATGGTTTGGCAAAACGGTCTTTACAATGACAAAGGCAGCTATACTTTTACGCAACTGCAATCTGATACGGTTTATGAGTTTGAAGTCTGCGCTTTGGGTCCAAATGGTCTGATTAGTGAATATGCTTCGACTGTGCCTATATATGTGTCCTGATTTATATAAAGAGTTGTGTGCGTCGAGTCTCTAAATGTATAGGCTGCCAGTGACTGATAAGATGTAGTATTGCCACCTTTTATTTAGACGAAAAAAGCATAATAATCTAAAAAGCCAGTGTTTCATAAAGAAACATCGGCTTTTCTCTTTTCATTGAAGCACAAGTAAAGTAAACAGAAAATTGAAAAATAGTATCCGTGAGGACTCCTTGGGAGAGGGGGATAGCTGAATATATTTACGACAAAATAAATCATC
>JAYSQG010000153.1:0-11146 GCA_043721685.1 Saprospiraceae bacterium
TTTGACAAATTTCAGCGATTTTTTCCTTGATTAATTGCTTGTGTTGTTCTAAAACACGGCTGTCCCAAGTGCGTATCGTATAACCCACTTCGGCATGACCCGCTGATGTACCATACGCCTTTTCACCCATATTGATATGGATAGGTGTGACGACAAAATAATCTATTTGAGCTTTATCAGGTTGATGAAATGTGTACATAAATTGAATAAAATCCGCAATCGCATTGGCAGGATTAATACCATTTGCAGGTTGCGAAGCATGGCAGTTTTTACCCGAAAACGTTACACAAAAGCTTTCTACTGAGGGGGTAAAAATACCCGTTTTACACAAAACCGCACCCAACGGAAAAGACGGCAAATTGTGATAAGCAAAAGCATAATCAATAGAAAACTGCTTAAAAATACCTGATTCTATAGCCGCCTTTGCACCCGCCCCCGTTTCTTCTGCCGATTGAAAAAACAAAAGAATTTTACCGTTTTTCAAAGGGTTTTGTAGCAATTTTTGAGCAAAAGCCAACATCGTCGCGCTGTGTCCATCATGTCCGCATTTATGCGACACGCCGTTTATCGTTGACCGATGGTCAAAAGTATTGACTTCTTGAATCGGCAAAGCATCGAGTTCACAACGAAAAAGCAAGGTTTTATCTTCGTTTTGGCCGTCAATTTCAGCTAAAATAGAATGTTGTGAGAAGCCTGTATGGATTTTTGATACACCTATTTTACGAAGTTGCTCGACAATGAAAGCCGATGTCCAAGCCTCTTGACCCGATAGTTCGGGGTGTGCGTGTAGTTGATGTCTTATAGTTTTCATTTTATTCAATTTCTATTCCCTTTCCATAATTCAATAACATCTACAATTGCAAAAAAAATGATGAACAGTGCTATTAACCCCATAATGAGGTTATGGGCATTTAATTCAAATTTTGATTCTGAAATGTATAAATTTCCAAGGAATAATACCAAGATGATAATTGAATAAACAACACTAAAATTTTGCAATTTATTATTCTCAAATCCTTTGATTTCTCTGAATTCATTTAGACCTTTTTTTATTTGATAATAGACTAAACAGAGTACCGATAAAACCGCAATTATCCCTCCAATGCTCTTTGGGATTAGCCAATCTAAGCTATCCGACCAATCTATAGTCATTACCAATAAAGCAATTATTGAAAAAATGCCAGTGAGCCTAAGTATGCCTAAAAACTTTAACGAATTTGATGCCTTTTCCATAAATGTTTCTCTAATTTGATACTTTAATTGTTAGAAAATATGTTTAAATTCCTTTGATTATACGAGAATCGAAAGCTAACGTTAGTTAATCATTACAAAATTTTAAAAAAAAATGAACACCTTTGCCCCATGGCAAAAAAACAAAAATATTATGTCGTTTGGGCTGGCGTAAAGCCCGGCATCTATCCCGATTGGGGCGATGCCAAAGCGCAGATTGATGGTTTTGAAGGTGCAAAGTACAAATCTTTTGAAAGCCGCGACGAAGCAGAAAAGGCATTTCGCAGTTCTCATACGAAGTATTACAATTTTACAAAAAAAACAGACCCCTCAGTAAATTCGGCAAAACCTGCTGGTCGTCAAAGCATTATACAGGATAGTATTTGTGTAGATGCCGCTTGTTCAGGCAATCCTGGACTCATGGAATACCGTGGCGTTTATACCAAAACCCGTGACCAAATTTTCCATCAAGGTCCTTTCCGTCAAGGCACAAACAACATCGGGGAGTTCCTCGCCCTCGTTCATGGTTTAGCGTTTTTGAAGCGCGAAGGCAAGCACAATATGCCTATTTACAGCGATTCGATGACCGCTATTGCATGGGTGCGAAACAAAAAAGCCAAAACCAATTTGAAGGAAACACCTGTGAATGAACCGATTTTTGACCTCATCGAACGTGCTGAAACATGGCTTAAAAACAACACTTATGCTAATCCAATCATTAAATGGGAAACCGAAGTTTGGGGTGAAATTCCTGCGGATTTTGGACGGAAATGATAGTTCAAAAAAAAATTAAAAAAGGAATAAATCAGCTTGTTTTGTTTATTTTTGCTCTGAAAAATTCATTTTTAACAAAAAAAACATGCTATGTACGTTGCTTCTTTAAACCTTGATTTGTTTTTCAAAAAGGTTTTTTCCAATAAAAGGATTGCCAAAAAGTTCTTGGAAGACATTTTAAACGTCCAAATTACTGAAATCAAGATTTTGTCCACTGATTATCGCATCAGTGATGATGCTGTCATTGTGAAATTCGATTTTCGTTGTAAAATTCAAGGGAAATTCATGGTCATCGAGATGCAGCAACGGTATAAAGTTGATGTGATTAAGCGTTTTTACTTGTATCATGCCGTATCAACAGCCTTGCAATTGGAAACATTGAAACCGATTACAGTCACAAAATTGAATGGTGAAACCTATACAGAAAAAAACTATTCAGGCTTGAAACCTGTTGTTACTTTGATATGGATGGTAGATGATGTGTTGGGTTTTGAAGAAGATTACATTGCTTTCACAACATTGGCAGAAGTAGCAAAAGATTTTATTACAGATGCTGATTTATGGGAAAAGCCACTTGAAACTATTTTAGAGGAAAGAAAAAAAACGTTGAAAATTCTTCAAAATGATACCAAAGGGCTTGACTTTTTCGCTCAAAATAGGTTAATTTACATTTTTCAAAAGAACATTGTTAAAAACAAGCACAACAGTTTACCCTATTTCAAATGGTTCGATTTCGCAAACATTAGTCGAAATTTGAACAACAAAGAAGCAGATTTTTTAAAATTTAAAGAAGATAAAGACATGGCAGAAGTAATTAATAGACTTAGAAAAGATAAACTCCCGCCTGACGAGTTTAAATACGTTTCAGATCTACTAAGTTATGAAATCCTTTTAAAAAGATTGGATTTAGACCATAAAGCTGAAATGAAACGACAAAAAAAAGCGGCATCTGAGCAACAGATAAAAGCTCTTGAACAAGAGAAGCAAAAAGCTGGAGTATTACAAAATCGGCTTTTAAAATCCATCAAAATGCTGTTACAGCAGGGTGGAACGGTAGAGGCTATTTCGGAGGCATTAGAAATCAGCCTTGAAGAAACAACGGAACTTGTTCAACTTATTCAGAATAACAACTAATATTTTAAGACTATATGTTCAAAGCTCTTAATCACGAAACGGATTAAGAGCTTTGTGTTTTCTTAGAATAATGAAGCGAATAATCACTTACTTTTCCTAAATTTGCGCCTCTTTTTAGGACTTTAAAACCTCTCCATCTTAAAATCCTAAAATCTAACATCTTAATATCTTAAAAAAATATGAACGTCTCGCTCAATTGGCTCAAACAATACATCAATATAGACCTCACACCCGATGAAATATCTGAATTATTGACCGATTTAGGTCTTGAAGTCGAAGGTATGGAACACGTTGGCAACGATTTGGCGGGTGTCGTCGTCGGTCACGTCCTCGAATGCGAAAAAGTGCCTGATACGAAGTTATCCCTTACAAAAGTAGATGTGGGCAGTGAAAATACGCTCCAAATTATATGTGGTGCACCCAATGTGGCGGCTGGTCAAAAGGTCATCGTCGCTTTGGTTGGCACAACTTTGACGTTTAAAGACGGTAAAACGTTAACATTGACCGAACGTCCTGTGCGGGGTATGGTGTCGCAAGGCATGATTTGCGCAGCAGACGAACTCGGCGTTGGCGACGACCATTCAGGCATCATTGTTTTGGACGAAAATACGGTTGTCGGCATAGCTGCAAAAGTGGTGTTTGGTCTTGAAAAAGACGTTGTTTTTGAAGTTGGTTTGACACCGAACCGTTCTGATGCAATGGGACATTTGGGTATTGCACGCGATTTGTCGGCACGTTTGAAAGTGCAACACGAGGGCGGCGATGTGCGTTTGCCCGATGTTTCAGCTTTTAAAGTGGATTCTAATGCCTTGAAAATCAATGTTTCTGTAGAAGATACTGAGGGGTGCCCACGTTATTCGGGCGTGTGTATTAAAGGTGTAAAAATTGGCGAATCGCCTAATTGGTTGAAAAACCGTTTGGCGGCTATTGGTGTTAATTCAATTAATAATGTTGTTGATATAACAAATTTTGTATTGCATGAATTCGGTCAACCACTTCATGCTTTTGATTATGATAAAATTGGGGGAGCAAGTATTGTTGTCAAGACATTGCCAACAGGCACGAAGTTTAAATCGTTGAAAAAGAATGAGTTAGGCGAATACGTGACCCTTAATTTGACCGACGAAGACTTGATGATTTGTGATGCAGACGCAACAGGTATGTGTATTGCAGGTGTAATCGGCAATCCTACTGAGGGGGTGTCAGCGACGACGAAGAATATCTTTTTGGAGTCTGCACATTTCAATGGTAAACGTTTGAGACGTACATCATTCCATCACAATACACGAACAGATGCGGCAAAAACCTTTGAAAAAGGCACTGACCCAAATGTCACTTTATACGCCATGAAACGGGCTGCGTTGATGATTAAGGAATTGGCAGGCGGTGAAATAGCTTCTGAAGTTGTAGATATTTATCCAAAACCTATTGATAATCAACGTATTGCAGTCAGTTTTGAAAACGTTGAACGGTTGATTGGTCAAAAGTTTGACAACCGATATTTGAAAAAAATATTGGCAGCGTTGGACATGGAAATCGTAGAAACGATTGATAGTGAAAACGTTGTGGTAAGTGTACCAACCAATAAATCAGACGTTTTGCGTGAAGCCGATGTGATTGAAGAAATCCTACGCATTCACGGTTTCAATAATGTGCCGATGCCGAATCAAATTCGTTCTGCGATTACTGAAACAGAGCGCATTGACCGCAATAAAATTAAAAATTTGACGGCAGATTTCTTAGCGTCAAATGGTTTTAATGAAGCCATGGGTTTGAGTTTAAGCCAATCAAAATTTTATAAAGATTCAGAATTGCTTGACAATCAACGTCTTGTGTTTATCAATAATACTTCAAATGTTCATTTAGATATCATGCGTCCGACGATGTTGGTTTCGGCTTTGGAAGCGATTGCCCATAATCAAAACCGTCAAGCGGCTGATTTACGTTTGTTTGAATTTGGCAAAACTTACCACACCGATAAAGATGGTTTTGAAGAAACGTCACACATGGCAGTCGTTGTCACAGGGAGTAAAACGGGTGAAAGTTGGCGCGTTAAAAACGGTGGTTCGGCTGATTATTTTACTTTAAAAACTTACGTTCAAGGTGTTTTGACAAGGCTTGGTATCAGTGGTTTGCAAGAAACTGCGATTACAAATGCACAGTTTGCTTTTGGCTTAAAATACCACCGTGGCGCACAAATATTGGTTGAATTTGGTAAAGTACAACCTAAATTACGCAAAGCTTTTGATGTTAAACAAGATGTGTATTTCGCTGATTTTCAATGGAATAACGTCATAAAAGCGTTAAAAAACGCAAAAATTGGTTATTCTGATATCAGCAAGTACCCCTCAGTAAGACGTGACCTCGCCTTGGTTTTAGATGCTTCTCGGACGTTTGGAGAGATTACACAAATCGCTCAAAAATCCGCAAAAAAGCTTTTGAAAGATGTCAACCTTTTCGATGTTTTTGAAGACGAAACCAAACTCGGTGCAGGTAAAAAAAGCTATGCCGTCAGTTTCATTTTTGAAGATAAAGACAAAACATTGGGCGAAAAAGATATTGAAAAAGTGATGTCTGATTTGATTGGGAAATTTGAGAAAGATTTGGGGGCGTTGATACGGCGATAACAACAAAAAAGCCGCACATCTTAGATAGTGCGGCTTTTTTGTTGTTATCCAAGAGCAAATTCGGGAATCTCTTTCCGACGATACAAAGACCGATAACCTAACACAATATCACTTTTAGGAATACCTTCATCTGCAAGCATAAGCGGAACTTTCAAAGAAGTACCATCATGTTGTACCCAAACTTTACCGTCAGGCTTGATGTCAATATGTACAAAAGCACCATACTCACGGTAGTCTTTGTTTTCCCAACCGACGGAATACAGCAAATAGTGACCGTGTTCATCATCTGTAATCAGTTGAGTTTCAACATTTTCGTCCGAAGGAGAAATCGAAGCGATGTATTCTACTAATTTTCGAACGATGTTTTTATATTTCGTTATTTTATCCATTGTTCAATAAGTATATTTTCGTAATCATAAATGATGACATGAACTTGATATGTTTTAAGCACTTCTACAAAAAAAGCATCATCAAAAAAATCGTTATAAAAATCACGTGGCATTGCCAAAAATAAAATGCGATTGGGTTCTTTTTTTGATAATGCCAATTTGTAAAGCAAAAACTGTCCGAGAGCATCTTCAAAGGCATCAACATCAGAAACCCTTGAAAAACTTTTGATTTCAACTGCAATCAGTTCTGTTCCCCGTTCTGCACCAATCAATTCCGCACCCAAGTCGATATAACCTTTACGTTTTCCTAAACGAATAAAGTATGGGTCGTGTGTGATTGTCCAGCCTTCTTTTTCAAGTGCCTTCTTGACTTGCTCGTGATATTTATCTTTTGCCATACTTTTTCCTACAAAAATAGTGATTTAATATCAATATTGCTATGAAAGCTTAGCAAAAGTAAGAATTCTGCTTCACTCTCACAACTGTTTTTTAAACAGAAAACCTATTCGGCAACAGAAGCAGTTGTAAAGTAATTCTTTACAACTGATTCAATAAACTCGAACAAGAATAGCCTAAAAGTAGTGTTATTCAAACGAATAAAAACCACCAAATCAGTTTAATATCCTCAAAAATATCACTAATTTAGAGAGAAATGGAAATAAAGTGTTCGCAATTTGATAATATTTTCTATTTTCGTGTTGGATTAAAAATACACCTACTTTATGAATACTGTCAGCATCATTACGCAACGATTTATTAAATGCCATAATAAATTAAGAGAAAACAAGACCATCAAAAGCAGCCGTCAGTTTGCTGTTGACATTGATTATTTGCCTCAAAGTTTAAGCGAAATACTAAAAGGTCGTCGCGATGTGACGATTGAAGTGCTTCGTAAATCGGTCGAAACATTCAAATTCAATCCATTTTATTTGTTTACGGGTGAAGGCGCAATGTTTTTGACAGAAGAAAACAACAAAAGTCTTCATGTTTTGACCGTCATGACCGATGTAACTAACGAGGAACGCATCGTTCATGTGCCTGTGCCAGCCCAAACCTCTTATGCGAGTGAACTGGACAATCCTAAATTTATTCAAGACTTGCCCAATTTCACTTTGCCAGACTATAAATATAAGGTCGGTACGCATCGCAGTTTTGACGTAGCAGGAGACTCGATGGAACCTACACTGTTTGAAGGCGATAAAATCGTTTGCAGCTATATCGAGCCGACGCTTTGGGAATTGGGGATGAAAGACAGTTATGTGTATGTTATCGTCACGCAAGACGATATTGTTGTGCGGCGTGCTTACAATCAATTGAAAACCAATAAGTTGATTGAAGTACATTGCGACAATAAGTTCTACGAACCTTACGAGATACCCCTCAGTATGATTAGGGAAATTTGGTATGTCAGAGCTAAAATCAGCCCTTTTTTACCTGCGCCCAATCGGATACAACACTTGGTATATGAAGACATGAACAGCTTGAAAAGCACAATAACTGAACAATCTCGGCTCATAGAAAACCTCAACCAAACAATACAGAAGTTAGTTGACCTAAAATAAAGTTTTATTTGGCAAACAATACCTTGATTTGTTTGTTGTAAGAATATTTTTAAAAATGTGACCAAATTTTGTTTTGAAGTCTTTATAGGAGTTCGATTAGAAAATAAACTAAGTTCCTGTTTAATTGTATAAAAACGGTTTTTGTAAAATATATTTAGGTTTTTTGTTAAAATACTTGTATTTTATTTTTACTTGTTTTACCTTGCGGCGTTATAACAGATACAGATTAGCATTCAAGCAAAATTAAATTTCGCTAAATTATGACGGATAAATTTGATCCAATAGATTTAAAAATTCTCAAAATATTGCAAGAGAATTCTAAAATCACGAACCTCGACCTTTCTAAAAAAATTGGTCTTTCACCCGCGCCAACACTTGAGCGCGTGAAAAAGTTGGAAAGCACCAATGTTGTCATCAGCTACCATGCAGCTGTCAACCCCCAAGAAATTGGTTTGAATGTCAAGACATTCGTCCTCGTTTCGTTGGCTTGGCAAAAAGACAATGCTTTGAATAACTTCCTCGATAAAATAAAGGAAATTGATGAGATAACAGAATGTTATATCATCACAGGTGAGGCGGATTTCCTTATCAAAATTGTTTGTAAAGACATTCCAACTTACGAACAATTGTTGTTCAAAACGCTTTCTCAAATCGAGGAAATTGAGCGTTTGAAAACTTTAATGACTTTGTCAACGGTTAAAGACTCTAAGGTTTTGCCGTTTAAATACGAGTAATTACTCAATAAAAATATTATTCCTAATTGACTGCGCCACGTTTCTTTTTAGAGATGTGGCGTTTGTCATTTTAAAAAAAAAAAAAATCCCCGACACACTCCAGTATGACGAGGATTACCTGATTCCATTAGTGAAAAAAAAGTTTGTGAAGCAGACGATTTATTGTTGATTATTTATTTAGTACGAAAAGAAAAGGTGACCGTTTTTGATACGTTTAAGAGGTACCGAAGTCCCTCCAATTTTTACATCATATTCGATTGAAACATCTCTTTTAAAAATTTGACCATTAGCTGATTTATATTCCTTTACATCTGAAACACGAAAATAACTACCAGTTTGATCACCAACATTTGACGATGTCATACTATTTCCCAATGTTAAATCTTCAGCGCAACCTGAAACTATGCCTAATGAAAAAGTAACAATTCCTGTTTCTGCATAAGCTGAAATAGTTGTTTTGTCATCAACTTTAAGGAAACGAAAAGTTTTACCTTTTTGGAATTGATCAAAATATCGGATATATGCCAGTGAATCGCCTTGAAAAGATGGCAAACCTATGAGAAAAGTGTATTGATACTGACTTTTACTACTAAAGTTTGTAACATCAAAGCCATTACCTTCCCAATTTCTCGCATCTGCGTATTTGGCTTTATACCCCCCTTGATAAAAGGTTTGCAAAGAACACGAAACACCAAAATCGGTATTCTCTGAAATACAAAAATATTTGTTATCTATTTCACCTTCAAGGTAAATATTTCCTTTCGGCAGATTAGGGAACTCTTTACTTTTTAAACAGGTTTCAAATATTTGAGCATTTGTTTGCTCGGTAGTTTCAATATTTTTTTTGCGACAATCTAAAAAACTAAACAGCAGGAGTAAAAACAATATTATATTTTTCATAATCTTTTTTATTTTTGATTAATTAAAAATAAAATTTGAGCAGACTGTTTTTAAAAGCCTACTCAAAAGATACTAGGGAACTGTCACACTATAAGCATTACTGCTCTGCAAGTTACTACAGGGATTAGTAGAGTTTGCTATTACATACACGGGGAAACATGATGTGTTCCAACCGTTATAACTATAACAGGTTCTTGTTGTAAATTTAATATTTACAGATGATGTACTTCCTCCACTAACAATATACCCAGCAGAAGGGTTATTCCAACTGTATTGATTATTGGGGTTTACTAAACAACCACCACTCATGACAAAAGTAGCTGTTGAATTTAATGATACTTGAGTAGGTCCACTAATAAAAACACTACCTGGATCCCCTAACAATTCTTGAAGTGTGAATTGATAAATTGTTATGTCTTCATTTCCATTACATAGAGTAACAACTTTGAGCGTAATCAAGTCAGTTGGATTAACAATTTCAAATGGATTTAGAAGTGGAACAGATGTAGGGACGTTCCATACATTGGGAATAGGGATATCATATGGAGATCCTACTGGCTTACGGGATGCATACCAATGAAATACATTAGGTTCAGTTCCTGTACCAGAAACTGCAAAACCAAGTGACGACCCAGAAGTACAAGGTGAATTTGGGTCAATAATTGGATTAATAATTTGAGGATGATAACATCCAGGAGTATCAGAACATTTGCAAGAATTATCAAAAAAAACGGCTGAAATATTAGTAATACTACCAAAAATAAAAACTGCTATAGTCGCAGTTCCCGATATAGCTGTTGCTCCTGTAGTTAAATAAGTTTTGACTGCATCAATTGCAGCAGCAACGCCTGCTTTAACAATAGCATTAATAAAACAAGATGTTTTCCTGTTACCAAGAGGGCAGCTTGCACTACGTGGTTGGATAATATTATTAGAAGAATTTACGGTCTGTCTCCCTTTTTCAATTTCTTCTTGAAATCTTATGATACTTCGCAACATAGCAGAACTGCCAGCAACTATTACTTTTTCATCAATATTCAGTTCTTTTGTTACAAAAACATTTTCTTCATAAATCTTAAATTTTTGCTCAAATTCTTCGATAGTTTCAATATCCTCGGCAGAACGTCCCAGTATCAAAAACTCGCGCATTGATTTAGCTAAGAATGTTGATATTCTTTTCTCCGACTCGGCTTTTTGTATCGCTTGTTCTGCTGTTAAGTCTTTGAATTCCGTATTTATTTTTTCGACACGTTCAACTACATCTTTCCGAATAAGCGGGTTAATGTAATCTTCAGGTTTTTTTTGAGTAAAGAAAAATTTCATGTGTCGATAAGCTGTTTTACCAATGCTTTCGGTTTGGTCTCTCACCATCTGTTTTTCATCAACAGAGGCGGTTGCAGTAGTGGGGTTTTGTTGCACAGAAACTACATCTTTTTGGCAACCCACGCCAAAGAATAATGCAATGAGGAGTAATAAAATTTGTTTTTTCATTTGAAAAAAGTTTAAATTTGTTGATAATATAGTTAAAATAGCCCGTTGTTGCTTCGTCAACTTGATGACGACAACGGGTTTTCTTTTATAGCAAGCCAATCGCCTCTATGGTTCTTATAAATATTAACGTGTGTCGAAGTTCCTTTTCATTCTTTCCGTTTTACATTTAAAATATGGTTTTTTAGACAATACACTCCTCTAACCCCATTAGATGACTAATGGAATGACTAATGGAATGACTAATGGAATGACTAATGGAATGACTAATGGAATGACTAATGGAATGACTAATGGAATGACTAATG
>JAYSQG010000154.1:0-14190 GCA_043721685.1 Saprospiraceae bacterium
ACAACAACTTCGCTCAATGCTTGACTATCTTCTTGCAGTGAAATATTCAAATTATTGCTTGAAATAGCCACTTCTTTTGACGTAAAACCAATAAAATTGACAACTAAAACATTTCCTGAAGGCGGCAATGTCAATGAAAATTTACCATTTACATCTGTTACAGCTCCTATCATAGTTCCTTTTACTAAAACAGTAGCACCTACAAGTGGTTCTTCATTATCAGAAATTACGCCCGAAACTTGCGTTATGGACGGATTACGTCTAAAATTAGATGAAACAGTTTCTAATGAGAAATAGCCTTGAGATATAGAAACAGGTTCATAAAACCTCAATTTCCAAGGCTCAAGCTCGGGTTTTACGCCACTTTCCATAGGATTTCCAGATGAAAGAGTCAGTTTTACGTCTTTCCAATCCTCGCCCGTTGCTTGTTGCACATTGGCTTTCATTTGCATACTGAGGGGTGTCGCAATGTCTTTTACACGCAGGTCATAAGTTGGAATCCAACCTGCATAAGGCACGACATAACTGAGGCTAAAAGTGGCGTTTGTAGCAGTTTTAGCATCCACAACGACGACGATTTCGCTTGTAATTGTGTTTTTATGGGCATTCATCTCTTGGAGTTGTGCATTAACACGCCCGATGTTCAATTTGAGTTTTGACAAGTCTTTTTGGATGTCAAATTTCTTATTTAAAATTTCAGACAATCTAACTCTTTGGTAATCAGCCGTTTGTTTGAGGTCGTCCAATTTCAAAGTAGAGTTTGACACGCCGAGAATTTGAACTTGATTGCGTTGCAAAAAAGTTTCTTCTTGTTGTAAAACAGAGAGTTTATTGTTTTCAAGAGAAACACGGTCTTGCAAAATATCGAGCTGTTCTTGAAGGTCTGCAATGGTATCGCGCTTAGTTGCAGATTCCAAAAAATTGGTGCGTGGTGTAACAGATAGGACAGTGAAATCGCCTTCGCCACGTACTTGAACGCTGCGGGTATCGAGGTTCGGCGTTAAGCCTTTAAAAACCAATTCAGCCTTGCCGATACTGAGGGGGGTATTTGCGGTCCGTGTCACTTGTGCACCTGTGAAAAAGACGGTAACACGTTCTATGTTCGCGTTCAATATTTTAGGTTGCGCACATAAAATGTGACCCAATAAAGTTAGTGTGATGAGGAATTTTAGTCTCTTCATTTTGCTTTGATATTTAATTTTTTACAAAATTAGAAAATACTTTGAGAATGAGGAAGTATGTATGATGAAGTATGAATTTTCGAATGGTATTGCATTATTTTAAGTTTTAGAAGAAAAATACTGATGGTACATCACGAGATGATCGGGAGGGAGTAAGTCAACTCGATTTTTTAAGTATTTGATTGACAGTGGTTTATACTTTGCACATTTATTTTTGTTTTAAAAGTAAAATTATTTTTAAAAAATGTTTTAAAATATTTGACAATTTAAACCAAATTGTTTTATCTTTGTCTCAACATCAGAGAGCAAGCAGATGCTTTTTTTTTGAACTTTTAACTTAATAAGGAGCGTCATGAATAACATAACACACATATTTAAACGCTTCACGGCTTACTGTCGTGAACATTGGTTCAAGCTCAGTTTACTGACGTTAATACTCGTTTTTTTATATAAAAAGGAATTAAGCGTCAACTTCAAAATTGGCTCAAAAGAACCTAAAAAAGAAATTAAGGACAACAAAATAACAATCGCTGCGAACAACCCGACCGAAGAGGTACCCCTTAGTATTTTCAGTTCTGGGGGCACTTTTCGCCGAAAAACGGAAGAAGTGCCTACTATTGAAGAAGCGACCAAGATTGCTTACTTGAAAAGATTTGCTCAAGTAGCTGTTGCAGAACGTCGGAAATTTGGGATTCCAGCGAGCCTTATATTAGCAAATGCTTTAAGGCAGAGTTATGCTGGGCAACGCGATTTTTCAACCCGTTCTAACAACCATTTTGGGTTGCCTTGTACGGTTGATTGGGTAGGTGCTGGAGACAAATATGGTGACGATTGTTTGCGCCGTTATGAGAGTGCTTGGGCAAGTTTTCGCGACCACAGCAATGTTTTAAATTCTGGGAAATTTGCCAATTTGAAACAATTTGGTGATAAGGATTATAAAGCTTGGGCAAAGGGTTTACAAGACAATGGTTATCCTTCAAATAGTGCACAATTAGCTGATGATTTGATAAAAATTATAGAAACCTATAGGCTCTATCAGCTTGATAAAATGTAGGTTGGATAATGGTTATTTGTTAATGGTATAAACTAATCACCAATTACTAATAACCAATAAAGAGATATTGATTTGTTCTGGGAATTAATAAATATGCTGTTTTTTTGATGAGGGGCTGCGGTGGAGCAGCCCTTTTTTTATTTAAAAATTTCAAATTGTTGACCCCTCAGTATAGATTGGCGTTGGGGCATATTGTGAGCTTATTTTTTTCTGAAAGTCTTTTTTCTTTGTCCTTTTCGCAAATCATTCCATTTTGTCAATTGAGTTTCCGAGAGGAGCTCTCTAAACTTAGTCTCTCTTTCACGGTGCATGACTTCAAGATGGGCAGTACGAGACCGCAAATTGAGGGCTTTGTCCTCTTGAAGTAAGACTTTTTGAGTCACATATCGGTCGTTGAGTGTATCAAGGCTGTGTTTTTGCTGCTCGGTCAGGTTCAAAAGTTTGATCATTTTCATCTGTCGTTTTTCAAACCTATCAAGCCATGAATTAGTCTTTGGAACTGTAAAGTCAGATTGTGTATCCTTTGTCGCTGTGTTTGGAGCGTTTTGTTGTGCTGATGCTTGTAAACTCAAGGCAATCAAGCAAATTGAAAAAATAATTGATTTCATGTTACTTATTTATCTTTTAACTAAAATATTTTTTTTAAAATACTCCTTAAATGTACATAAAATTTAGAAAGTCAACAAGAATATATTTTCTTACCGCGTCTTTGTACCATTCACAAAAAGTAGTTTAAAGCCCCAATTAATCACTTTTTGTTTATATGCTGTTGGATCGGCAGTGCTTGCGAAACTTGGGTTTAGTTTGGCTTCTACTTCATAAAAATCGTTTTTATATAAGGGTAATTGGACATAAGGGCGAATACTCATCGCCATCGCATCGTTCATATTGAATTCAAAGTTTAGATAAAAATGGTTAGAAAGTCCACTTTGCGATATCCATTCCTCTTTAATCCTGTCCGAAGACTTTTCTTTTTTTAT
Organism: Saprospiraceae bacterium; assembly: GCA_043721685.1. Taxonomy (GTDB): domain Bacteria; phylum Bacteroidota; class Bacteroidia; order Chitinophagales; family Saprospiraceae; genus JAAFJT01. Next base: position 3,216 of record JAYSQG010000154.1, read on the forward strand.
TATCAAATGATTCCAATCAATGGAAGCTCCAATGCCAAACCATTCATAAAAGAACTCAGTACCGAGACAGAATGTTTGGCTTTTGTAGTAAATGTTATTTTTATATTCCGTGTTATCGCTCGCTTTCACGCGATCATTTATTTGATTGAACTTGTTTATCCAATTAAATTCAAAGCTCACTGACGGTATGCGATAACGAATACCGAGATCAACACCATGCAAAAACTTTAGATTTGACATAGGTTGTAGCAGCGCGGGGTTACGGGCATTATAACGGTCAATAATATTGTTCAAAACTTTGCCATCACTATTATGGGAATAGGCATATCCTACAAAGGCATTGATTTGCGCTTCCAAAGTCCAAGTATTTAGAATGAAAACAAGCCATATAAACCAAATGAGTGGCTTTTTTATTGAGGTATATACTATGTTATTTATCATTGTGTTGTTTTTTTCAATTTTGAAAAATGAATACAGGGACAAAAATAGGAATAGAGTATCGTTTTTTTTGTAAATATTTTGTTTTTTTAACTTTTATTTTGTTTTATTCATGATTCATCCGAATGTAAGGATGTTCAATAAAGGTGTTTTTAAAAGAGGTTTTTGAAACGTATAAAGTTGAAAAAACTTTTTTTCGATAACTATTTCATATAAAAACTTTAACTTTGAACTTCAAACAATGTAAGTTCGCTTTTGTTTTTAGTGATAAAAATAAAAGCTAATGTTAAATCGTTTGGAAAACAGCTTTTTCAGTACATATCTATAATTAATTTTCCTTACCTAATATTATTGTATAAATCACTATGAAACAAAGACGATTATTCAAATCACCCGCTATAAATTGGGTATTTACGCTATCTGCGGTCACTTTATTAACGATGTCATCTTGTGGCATATTCAATCGTGGGAGCAGTCAATCAAAAACAGCGCAGGGCAAAGTGCCCACTTCATACAACAAGGCTGGAACACCAGCGATATCAACCCAAGAAGCCCGAAAAGGCTACATTGAACGATTTAAACGTATCGCTATCAGCGAAATGGAGCGAACAGGTGTTCCTGCGAGCATTAAATTGGCTCAAGGCTTGCTTGAGTCTGATGCAGGACGGAGTACGCTTTCTTCAAATTACAATAATCATTTTGGCATCAAATGTCATTCAACTTGGCAAGGTGAACGTTTCTATAAGGAAGACGACGACATTGACCCTTTAACTGGGCAGTTGATAAAATCATGTTTTCGGGTTTATAAAAACGCCGATGAGTCTTTTATTGCTCACTCTGAATTTTTGCGCGACCCTGCAAAAGTCAACCGTTATGGCGCTTTGTTCCAATTGCAAAGAAATGATTATGTCGGCTGGGCGCAAGGATTGCAACGCGCAGGCTATGCAACGGCACAGGATTATTCGGATAAACTCATTCGTTTCATACAGGATTATCAACTTGCACAATATGATAATTTATCGTTGAAAGATGTTGCGACAAATATCAATAATAGTGGTAATGGTACAACACGTCCGAATGACGATTTTCCTGTTAGTGGTTTCCCTTCTGGAAATACCGGTCAACCGACGACAAATACGAATCCCAATACTTCTTGGCTGCCTGGTTGGGAAAATGCGAAGCCTGCGCAGACCACTTATCCGATAGCAGATACTGAGGGGGAGCGCAATAACGTCAAATATGCTCGTGCTTTTGGTCAAATGACACCTTATGAATTAGCTGGTAAATATGGTGTGAGTATTGCAAATATTCAATCATATAATGAGGAATTGCCTGACCCACGTACGCCTTTAGCAGAAGGTGCAGTTATTTATTTGCAGAAAAAACGCAATTATTGGCGAGGTGCAGAAAAAACTTACAGGGTCAGAGATTGCGAAACAATGTATGACATCTCACAAAAATTTGGCGTTAAACTGTCCAAATTGTATTCGAAAAATGACATGCGACAAGGTGAACAACCTGCTGTAGGTCAGATAGTCTTGTTGCGTAGGGGCTGGTTTGAAGGGGCTGATAAACCCGCTTTGCGCGATACCTTTGGCGAATGGCGGCGTTGCAAAATGGATACTTCGATTATGAAAAATCCGAATGTTGTTACATTGCCACCAACGACGACGACAATACCTGGTACTTCAGGAGTAGGGTTTGAGATTACACCTAATGGTCAACCTTCGCCTAACAACAATCCAACATATTACCCGCCAACGACACCGACGTATCCGTCAACGACACCATCGTATCCGTCAACTACACCGTCGTATCCATCAACGACACCATCGTATCCATCAACGACACCGTCGTATCCATCAACGACACCGTCGTATCCGTCCACGACACCGTCATATCCGTCCACGACACCATCATATCCGTCCACGACACCATCATCAACTCCTGCGGGTGCGCAATACCACACTGTAGAAGTAAAAGAAACTTTGTGGGCGATCTCTCGGAAATATGGTTTGACTGTTGATGCTTTGAAGCAAATGAATGGTTTGACTGATAATATTATTAAACCTGGGCAGCAATTGCGTGTTAAATAATCACAACTTTTGTTGATTTTATGAAAATGGCTCATCAGTGTGAACTGATGAGCCATTTTCTAATCCTAAATTTAAATCTTTTTATTTTCGAGTCGTTTGCATCGCTTCTACGGCTAATTTCGCATTTTCAAGACCTGTGGCAATTTGAGAGCAATCAACCTTTACTAAAACATCGCTCGCCGTAGCAGTTTGTGGCGATTTCAAGACGAGCTTATCATCTTTTTCAACCAATTCTCCTTCCAATTTACTGAGCTTAAAACCGTCTAATTTAAACATCACTTCTTCTGTTTGGACATTTCCTTCGATCATCATTTGCCAGTCAGCTGTAATGATATCTCCTTTTTTGATGCCGCTTTGAAGCATGCCATGTGCGCCATCTTTCTCAAAAGGGCTCCAATCGAAATATCCATTGACTTTTTCTCCCTCGATAATAAGTTGACACGAAGTCACGTCTTTCATAAGTTTAAACTCAAAACAGAGTGTATCAACATTTGGTTGGTTTGAAGCATTGGCTTCGACCTGTTTACCTACTGTATTATTATCGCAACCTATGAGCATTGCGCCAAAAAATGAAAGGGATAAAAATATTTTTTTCATCGTAAACTATTTATCATTTTATAAAGAAATTTATTTTATGTTATCAGTGTTAAAAGTAAATATAATTCTGAAAAAAAAAAGAAGACTGTAAATCTATTTTAAGCCTTGCTCTGTTTTTTCTGAAACCATTCAAACGCAAAAAAAGCGTAAACCACTGAATATTCTATAATTAGATAAGGCATATTTTCGGTATGCTTTGATGACCCCTCAGTATAGCCTGCATAAGTTAGAAAAATGAGGCATGTCCAAACTATTGGGAATTGCCATTTTGTAAACACAGAACAAGCCAATGGCAAAGCGGCATACCAAGGGTGAACCGTCGTTGCACAGGCAAAATAGACAGAAACAATGAGTAGGCAATCATTGAAAAGAAGGCTATTATTTTGTGCTTCCACGCCTATTTCTTGAGGAGAGGTATGTATTTTATTGTTATCAAAAAATGATTTTTTAAGAATAAATAAGACAACAAACAAAGTCAGAACGGGCGATATCTGATGAATCATATTGTAACCGTACACCCCAAAACCAACTGCTCTAAAAACATAAAAAATACTGGCATTGAATTCAAAATTACCAAAATACAGTCCCAAACTTTTACCTATATTATTGAAAAACAAAGCATTATAAATAGGTAAACAGAAAATGAGTGTTAAGATTCCGACCATTATCCAAATGGAAAAACTGCGTTTCCAACCTGATTTTTTATAAAATAAAGGTAAAAACATAAGTGGTAACATCTTGGAAACAACGGATAGGGAAAACGCTGTGGCACTAAGAAATAAACTTTGCACATTACTGAGGGGGTGATTTGAAATCACTCGCTCAGTGGTTTTTAATAAAAAAATGGCTAAAATAAAAAAGAATATCATAGCCGCTTCAAAATGTGCGTTACCTACTAATTCAATGATAATCAATGGGTTGAGGGCGTAAATAAGTGGTGCATTTATGCGAAACAAAGATGTATTAGCTGTCATCTTTTTCATCAAAAAAATTGTCCCTGCTTCACATAAAAAGAGAAACAACTTGATGACAACAGCCGCACCATATAGACTTTTTGGAAATAAAAAAGTAGCTAATGTGAATACTGATTGACAAACAGAAGGATAGACAGAATAGTAGTTTGATGAATTGAGTTTGGAGAACAATTCAGGCGTTAATCGTTCACTAAACAATTGATTGTCAACGTAATACTGAGGGGTGTGGCTGAAGGGGTTTTCTCCTAAATTTATCAAATGTCCATCCCATAGAAAACGATAAATATCGTCAGATAGATTTGGAAAACTGAAAACAGCGATCCCCCTCAGTATCAGCCCAATGATGATGAAAAATGAAAGGTCTTTGCTGCTTGTTGCTTTTTTTAAAACAAATAAATATGCCGCAAAAAAAACGGCATAAGTTGCAAACAATGTTGCAAACTCATGCCGTTGTATGAAGAAATTAATTTGCACAAGGCAAATCAAAAATAGAATTGAAATCGTGTATTTCATTAGTGGATAATGGATAATGAGCCTGAACCTTTTGAGACAGCCACATTATAAACTAATTATGCTGCTGCTTGAGCGAGCATGTGGTGACGAATCGAGAAAAAGCTGATTGCACCAAAACCAAAAGCCAACATCAAGTGGAAAATTTGGAATTCATGGACACCTGTTACCATACTTAAATACAAACCAAACATGAAATAAAGTGTCAAGAATGCTTCAATAATTGTCGAAGTCGGCAAATTGCGTGGAATGTATTGGCGTTTAGCGAACTGGTTACCTTTGTTTTGCAAACCATATTTTGGTGTGCGTACAAATGGTGATTTTTGACCTGAGTAACCTTCCCAAACTGCAATAGCATTGTGCAAACTCATACCCATAGCCATGGACAAGAAAATCGGGAAAATGAGTACCATATTGATGAATTTCTCGAACTTCGTTTTGCCTTGCAAATTGTATTCCTGCAAATTCGCCACTAAACAAAGAGAAATGATTGAGAATAAACCGATAAGCGAAACGAAAAAGAGTTTTGTATCAAAAGTCAAATTGTCAATAAAGTAAACCAAAGGTACACTGACAATCGCTGAAATCAAGAGTGCGAAGAACATTCCACTTGCCAATAAGTGCTGTGTGGCGTGTACTTTTTGCGGTGTACTGAGGGGCGCATCCCAAACGAGTTTGAGCAATTTACGGGCATTTTCAGCACCACCTTTCATCCAACGGAATTGTTGAGCTTTCAAACCGTTCATTTCGGCAGGTAATTCAGCCGGTGTTCCAACGTGTTCGAGGAATTCAATTTTCCAACCTTTTAACTGAGCGCGATAGCTAAGGTCAAGGTCTTCAGTAAGTGTATCTGAGTGCCAGCCGCCTGCTTCTTCGATGGTTTGACGACGCCAAACGCCTGCAGTACCATTAAATTGTAACCAAAAACCACCGCGTTGACGACCTGCTTGCTCGATTGTGAAATGCACATTAAGCTGCATGGCTTGTAACTTCGTGATAAGTGAATAGTCTTCGTTAAGGTGTTCCCAACGTGTTTGAACAACACCGACGGAAGGGTCTTTAAAGAAGTGAGGAACTGTTTGTTTCAAAAAATCTGTTTTCGGCAAAAAGTCTGCATCAAAAATGGCAACGAACTCTGAATTGATGAGTTGTAAACCATCGCGCAAAGCACCCGCTTTGAAACCAGAACGGTCGGGGCGACGGACATGATTGATATTAACGCCTTTTGCACGATACTCTTCAACTTTGCGTGCAATGATGCCCACCGTTTCGTCTGTCGAATCATCCAGAACTTGAATGTCCAATTTGTCGGCAGGGTAATCCATGAGAACAATATTGTCAATCAAACGCTCGGCAACAAAAGCCTCATTGTAAATAGGTAGTTGAATCGTAACTGTTGGAAAATCAACGAGTTGTGGAACATCATCATTCTTTTTTTTGCGATACCAAAAGAGCAAATCTAATTGCATAACGCAGTAAAAAGTGGTGAATAAAACGCATAGACAATAAACAGCGAGCAGAGTGTAACCGATCATTTTTTAGATGTTTTTTTTTATTGTTTTTCTCAAAAATAGCAAAAAAAGTGGAAGTGTGTGTAAACTTAACATAAATCGAAGCCTTTGGCTCCTTGCATAAAGAGACCGAAAACCTTAGATGCGTCACAATCTTCACCGAATAAAAATTTGTAGAAAGGTTGTTTTTACACTACTTGGTTTCTGCTAATTTGGTGAGTATTGTTGTTTTATTCCTTAAATTTTGAGAAAAGGGCTATTTACTGAGGGGGTGGGTTGGCTTGCTTGCAGTGTTTTAAGAATATAATTTTGGAAAATGGTGAAAATGATGGCAATGATTTTGACGTAGAGACGGAATGTTTTCCGTCTCTACAAATACCTAAATATAGTCAAAATAATTTTATAGCCTGCCATGATTGTCCCTTTGACCGTTCCACTCACTTTTGAAACACCGATGCGGCGACGATAGGTGACGGGGACTTCTGCGCAACGCATTTTTTTCTTCACCGCCTTCACTTGCATTTCGACCGTCCAACCGAAATTTTTGTCCACCATATTGATTTCCAATAACTTATCGTATCGTATCGCTCGGAAAGGACCTAAATCTGTGAATTGAAAACCGAAAAACAGCCGAATTAGGAAGGTTGCCAACCAATTGCCAAAAACCTGTTGCGGTGTCATCGAACCCGATTCCCGCTTGCCTGTTGCCCTTGAACCAATGACCAAATCAGCGACCCCCTCAGTAATCGGCGCAACAACCAAAGGCAATTCCTCTGGATGGTCGCTATAATCACCATCAAGAAAAACAATGATATCAGGCTTTTCCGCTTTCGCTGCGACGTAAGCCATGCCCGCCAAACAAGCATTGCCATAACCTTTCATGGGTTGATTGACGACTGTGGCGCCGTGCGCTTTCGCAACTTCGGCAGTTTGGTCAGTAGAAGCATTATTACAAACGATGATGTCGCGAACCCAATCCTTTGGAATATCGTTAATAACGTGGAGAATAGATTTTTCCTCGTTGTAGGCGGGGATGATGATGTCAATGACAGGCTTATTTTTCAAAATAGTTAAAATTTTACGCAAAGGAAATGCGTTTTTCTCACAAAATCGTAACAGATACTGAGGGGATGCCTTTTCGGTTCACAATAAATCAAGGAGAGGTAGTTTGTATTGCTTACTTTTACAGCCATTTTGACTTCATATTTATCACTTTTCATTTATCACTTTTCACTTATTATGGTTCCATACGTAAAAATGAAATATGCAGCACTTGTATTTGTTGCCCTTGTTTTAACTTTTATCGCGTGTCGTAAAGACGACAGTTTCACAACTGATGCGGGTGCAAAGCTTACATTTTCAAGCGATACGCTTCGGTTTGATACGGTTTTTACGAGTGTTGGCTCGGCGACACGTTATATAAAGGTGTTTAACGGCAACAACAAACCGATAAAAATTTCTAAAATTTCTTTGGCAAATAAAACATCAGCGGTTTTCAACCTCAATATAGACGGTGTTTCAGGCAGAAGTTTCACCAATGTTGAAATTCCAGCCAAAGACTCAATTTATGTTTTTGCGGAAGTGACCATCAATCCGAATGCCCCCCTCAGTACAAGCCCCTTTGTGATTGTCGAAAATCTCGTTTTTGAAACCAATGGCAATTCTCAAACTGTTGTCATTGAAGCTTGGGGGCAAAATGCGAACTATGTGCCGAACCGTTATGCTTTCGGAAAACAGTATGTTTTGGATTGTGGCGGTAGTGAAGTTGTTTGGAATGATAAAAAGCCCTACGTTATATATGGCATTTTGGGCATCGCGAATGGCACTTTACGGTTGCCTGCGGGTACACATATATATGTGCATGGCGGCATCGTTCGGACGCAAGACTCTGTTGTTTATCGAGATGGTATATTATATGTGTTTGACAATGCCAATATTGTTTCAGAAGGAACGCCCGATAAACCTGTTATCATCGAAAGTGACCGTTTGGAAAAAGAATTTGTGGACGAAATTGACCAATGGACAGGTATCATTTTGGCACAACGTAGCAAAGGCAATATGATGACGAATACCATCATTCGCAATTCTCGTGTGGGTATTCGTGTGGATTCAGCAGCAAGTTTGTCCTTGAAATCATGTAAGATTTATAACACAGCATCAAGTGGACTTTTAGCAATTCACGCCAATATTACGGCTGAAAACTGCCTTTTTTATAACAATTACGTCAATAATGTGCAAATTGAGTATGGTGGTAATTACAATTTCACCTATTGCACAATGGCAAGTTATGGCTCAAAAGACCCCGCTTTGAGTGCCAATAATACCTACTGTTATGAAAGAAACTCAATAGGCCAATGTTTACTTGGCAAAGCATACCCCCTCAGTATGACGCTCAAAAATTGCATTGTTTATGGTTCAAAAGACGATGAAGTGAGCCTTTTTGACGGTACGACTTCCATAACGACGGACTTCAATTTTGCTTTTCAAAACTGCATTGTTCGTGTTAAGGATTTGTTGAAAACGGACAATTTTCCTAAGTTTTTGACCGATAATTGTAAGGATTGTATCAATGCGCCTTCGTCTGCAAAAGTGTTTAGAAAGTATAGTACTGGTGATTATCATCTTGATACGTTGTCTATTGCAGAGCAAAAAGCATTGCCTATGTCATTGATTACAAAGGATTTAGATAATAAGTTGCGTGATGTGGCAAAGCCTGATATGGGGTGTTATGAGTTTTATCCGAGATAATTGACCCCTCAGTATTTTTACCTTTTTCACCAAACAAAAAAGCACCAATAATCAAAAAGAAACACGTATTTTTGTAAAAAAATAATAATGGAACAAGTTGCAATTCAACCCATTTTACGGGTTTTCAAGAAAGGAGAAGAGCCTGATGATGTACTGTATTGGCTCAGTCGCCCACCTATTGAACGGATTCGGGCATTAGAAGAAATTCGTAAACAATATAACGATTGGAAATATGGTACTCGACGAGAACTTCAAAGAGTTTATAAGATTGTTAAACGTAAACCTTGTGAAGAAAAATAGGAAAAAGAAAAAATAAGTAAGTATTCCTCAGTATTTCTGTTATTTTTAACAGATAGGCGCTTGATTATCGGGTTGATAATCAAGCGCTTGTGGTTTTTTGACCCCTCAGTATTTTGCATGCAAAAATGAAATTTAAAATGTAGGTGATTCTCACAGTATTTTTATCCAGTATTCTGTATCACTAAATCTACCATAATCATCAATATCATATTCGATTACCTTTTCAATTATTTCATACTCTTTGAATTCAACCCATTCTCCAATTTCGTATGATTCAGCCGACTCTAAATGCAATTTTTTGTTTTTATTTACACCAAATAGCGGCTTTAAATATTTTATATGCCTAAAACTTGCATCTTCACATGAGAAAACTTTGGTGTCAATTACAACAAACTTATCTTTAAATAATTTAGTAAAACGTGGCAAATAATCGTGATTAATTTTTAAAAGCATATTTTCTCGATAGTTCAAATTTATCAATCTATTGACTTCATCAATAGTCCATTTGCTTACATTATTTGGCAGTAGACTATCACTAATATTGCTAAAATTAATTACATTTTTTTCTTTGCCTATAATTTCTTTTACCGTTCTATTTATAAACTTAACGCATCCGAAAGGGTTTTCTATAATTTGGTTTTCAGAAAATCTAATAACTATCCAATTTTGAGAAGTAAAAAAACTATCCCTAATTTCTTCCTTCAAATCATTCAATAAATGAATAGGATGTTTTTCTTCTAATGTATAGGGTTCATCTATCTCAATATCAATTGAAATATCTTTATCTATAAAACTGAAATCTGGTATAAATTCAAATTGCCTAAAAATTGAAAAACCTGATGGTTCTATTGTATAGTCAGTTCTTATTTTATTACCGAAATAAGCAAATAATACACATGAAAAATATTTTTCAGTTGCACCTTTTTTGCTTTCCTGTTCATAGTTAAAGTGACCTTCACAAGCTGAATTACAGATTTCAGTTATTTTTTTTCTTTTATATTCCTCTCTTTCTTTTTTATCAGATAGCTGTTTATTTAATTTAAATTTAATAAATTGTCTTTCATTATATTCTTTTAAAAGAGTTTTATATTTTTCTTTAATTAGAAAGTTATTTTTTTTTGTTCTCTTTAATTCATAAAACGATCCTTTTAAAAGGAAAAATCCAATATAAATAATTAATAAAGAATATAGTAGCTTTTTAAAAGTGAATAAAGAAAAGAGTAAATATATTGCGACAATAATCATAACAAATGAAATAATTAATGTTAAATAATTATTTTTTTCAAATGTTGGTATCGACGGCTGATATTCTTTATCTAATTCTGGTATTTCGTCATTTAAATAACGCTCTACTAATGGAGGGTATTTAACTATCGGATAATGATTTGGCATAGTGCATTTAATTATGGAACTGTTGTAATTATTTTAATTTCTTTTGTTTACTGCCAGTTTTATTTATACGCATTACTATTTAAATTTGCATGAAAAAAATTATCTTATTAATAAAGGATTTTCAACCAAAGCAAATCAGAAAGGAAAAACCATTTTTACGTTCAAAGTGTATGTTAGGAATTATATAACAAAAGTAGTTTTATCTTTTCAACAAGCAAAATCAATTCGCATTTTATTAACATATAAAAAACACCCCCTCAGTATAAAACCGACAAACTTTTAGTAGAACTTTCATTTTTGACTAAACTAAACTATTTTTGCTAAAAATATAGAAATATGGAAGCTGTACATATAGATAGCCAAAGGCTTTTGCGCGATGCAGATAGAATGCCCGTCAATGAATTGGAGC
>JAYSQG010000155.1:0-38673 GCA_043721685.1 Saprospiraceae bacterium
TGAATGGTTAAAATGCTGTCTTTCACCGCTTTACCCAATTTTTCAATCTCTTTTTTAGTCGAATCAGGCGCATTGACCATTGAGGCATCCGCCAAACCAACCGTTTTATTGGCTTCTTTCAAGCGGTTGAAAGCGTCTGTTATCAATTGCGTTGTAGCGGATAATTCCTTACGCACAGCATCGCGTTCCTGCAAATCTTTCAGTGACATATCTATACGTGGGTCAGCTTTCACATTGATAAAAGTGGAGTCTTTTTCACCTTTATAGCTGATAACAACCTTGTAACGAGCCGGTAAAACTTGCCCACCAGAGCCTGGTGCATCATCATCAGTGCTTGGTGTATCTGTCCAACTTGGATAACGTCCACCGTTGCGATTGAGGGGCCAGAAAATTCGGTTCATGCCAGAATCGAGGGACGAACTGAAAGTGCGCATTGTATCACCCCCCTCAGTAAGAACGGTGATTTTGGCTTTGTCGCCACCCCCACTTGCTGCATTGCTGCCACCTCGTCTGCCACCACCGCCGCCACGACCTGCTTGTGGTGCGGGTGTGGGTGTTTCAGTTTTTTCCTCTTTTGCTTTATCGGCTGCGGCTTTGTCTTCTTTTTTAGGTTTATGCCAGACCGTAAACATAGCAATAGGCGATTTATTTTGTCCTTCAAAAACGGCATCGGCTGAAAAACGCTCACCGTCGTAGCTGCGGGTATAAGCCAAATACGCATCAGAAGGGTCAAAAATCCTTAGGTTTTTGTTCAAAACAGCCGTATTTGTCTTGGCAATTTCACGTAAAAAACGAATATCGTCTAAAATCCAAAACGCTCGTCCGAATGTTCCCAAAACCAAATCCGCTTCACGTGCTTGAATTTTCATATCCATCGTCGGTACTGAGGGGTAGCTGTTTGTCCATTTTGTCCAATTTTTACCACCATCAATTGTGAAATATAAACCTTCGTCTGTACCGAGAAACCATAAATTAGTCACTTCTGGGTCTTGCGTAAAACACAAAGTATAGGACGACACTTGATTTTCATTGACGATGCGTTCCCATGTTTTTCCAAAATCAGTTGTATGGTAAGCATAAGGTTTGAAGTCATTTTGACGGTAATTATTGACAATAACAAACGCCTCACCTGCATTTTTTTGAGATACTTCAATCTGTGGTATCCAAGCAAATTTTGGACAATTTGGCAAGGCAGCCGATAGATTTTTCCACGTTTTGCCACCGTCTTGTGTCAGTTGCAAATTGCCATCGTCCGTGCCAATCCAAATCACATTTTTATCGGCAGGACTTGGTGCGATTGCTAAAATCGTACAATGGTTTTCCGCATTCGTGACATCGGGCGTTAAGCCGCCTGTGCGTTGCGAAGCATTGATTTTTGATGTATCGTTTGTCGTCAAATCAGGTGATAGAATTGTCCAATTTTGACCACAATCTTTTGAATAATGTAGGAATTGAGAGCCAAAATAGATACCACAATCATTGTTAGGGTCTTGTGCCATCGCTGCATTCCAGTTGTAACGCAATTCTACTGAGGGGTCAGGATTTTGCGGTTGAATGTAGTTTTGGTAGCCCGTTCTGCGGTCAATATGCGCCACATTGCCGCCTTGCGACATGGCATATACATAACGTGAATCACCTTTTTTAGGCATCACATCGAAACCGTCGCCAAAGTACAATTCCTGCCAATCGGCGTTGCGAATACCGCCCGACCGCCAAATTGCCGAAGGTCCAACCCAAGAGCCATTGTCCTGTAAACCACCATATAAATTGTACGGAATTTCATTGTCAACATTCAAATGGTAGAATTGACCGACGGGAATATTGCCACCAAACTGCCATGTTGCGCCCATATCATGTGAAATCGCTAAACCACCATCATTACCGTCAATCAAATAATTAGGATTTGTTGGGTGAATCCAAAATGAATGATGATCGGGGTGAACATGACCGTAATCTAACAGTTCTGTCCACGATTTTCCACCATCTTCTGAACGATGCACACGGCTGAAAATATTGTAAATACGGTTTTCGTTCAAAGGGTCAACATACATTTCGGCATAGTAAAACGGACGGTCGCCGTTGACACCGACCTTGTGCCATTTTGCACCACCATCGTCGGAACGATAAATGGCATTTTCTTTTGCTTCAACGAGGGCATAAACGACATTGGGTTTTGAACGTGAAATAGCCAAACCACAACGACCTAATTCTCCTTTGGGCAAACCTTCTTTGTCCGTCAATTTTGTCCAATTTTCACCACCATCATAGGTTATGTGAATACCAGAACCTTTGCCGCCCGAGTTGAAAGTCCACGGTTTGCGCCCAAACTCCCACATAGCAGCGATGATTTTATTGGGATTTGATGGGTCAACTATCAGGTCGCCCACACCTGTTTGGTCATTGATATACAATACTTTACGCCATGTTTTACCACCATCGATTGTTTTAAAAACGCCGCGTTCCTCGTTGGGTCCATAGGCAGAGCCTTGAACACCTGCTATGACGATATTTGAATTTTGTGGATTGACAACGATACGATGTATTGCGCGCGAGTTATTCAAACCCATGTTTTTCCACGTTTTACCGCCGTCTATGGTTTTGTATATACCATTACCAAAGTTTTGAGAATTGCGCGGATTGCCCTCGCCTGTACCGACCCAAATTTCAGCTGGATTAGCCTGATTGACAGTGATAGAACCGATGCTTTGATTAGATTCTTTATCAAAAATAGGTGTCCAAGTCACACCGCCGGAAGTGGATTTCCACACGCCACCCGATGCTGCACCGGCGTAAATGATGTCATTTTTGATGTCCACATCAATAGACGTGATGCGTCCTGACATTGAAGCGGGACCGATTGAGCGCGGTTTGATGTTTTTAAAACCTTCTAAATCAATCTTTTGTGCAAAAATACTGAGGGGGGTAAATAAGAAGCAAAGGGCAAGGGACAAAAGGCAAAGAGTCCGTAATTGTTTTTTCATCTTTAAAGTTTGGTTTGAATTTGATAAATAAAAATGCGAAGAAACGAAGAATATAAGAATAGAGAATTATTACACCTTGTTGTAAAAGTAACAGAGAAGTTGTTCGTCGAAAGAGTTTTTTCTTGAAAAAAACGTTGCTCTCTGCAAATATTGCCGCAAAATAAAAACGAGTCACCTATTGGCAACTCGTTTTTTTGTATTTAAAAATACTAAAAAATCAATTATAAATTTTCAAGCTCTTTCTGTTTAAGGTAGGCATCCACAATATTGAAGACTCCCCAAACAGCAAAAATACCCATACCCATTAAGCCCATTAATTGGATTTCTTCAGTCAGCGTACCATTAAATTGCAAGCCAAAAACGAATAAAACTAAGCCTAAAGAGCCTAAGCTTATGAAAAAAATAGTGATAAAATTTTTGCTTTTCATCAGTAAAAATGATTAAGTTGTGAATTATAAATTTGTATAACTATACGAGAAAAAAGCCATACAGATGCGTCGACAATAAAGAAATGTCAATATTATCTTAGAATGATGCCTTATTTGACTGCAAACGTACAAAAAAGTAACACTTTTACAAAAAAAAAGCCCGAAAGTAAAATCTATTCGGGCTTTTTCGAGGCGAAAACTTTAATACTTATTTTTTTCTTAAATAATAATTCACAATACCTACAGCCCAACCTTTGCCGTTCCAACCAAAGGAAATACTGAAAATCAATGCTAAACCGCCAAAAACAGACTGTACGACAATCAATTTCATTTTATATTAATTGTTTTTCAAAATCGGGTGTAATTGTCTAATTTTGCCCTCCTTATACTGAGGGGTATACAAAATACAATTTTTACAGATTTTTTCAACGATATTGATAATGAAAGACCTATTAGACTTACTCGGACGCTTACTTCTATCCGTCATTTTTTACTTTGAGGCTTATGACAAAATATTTTTTATGACCGCGACGCGGAAAACGATGTCTGATTACGGTATTTTTTGGCATCAAGATTTATTGATTTATGGCTCTTGTTTCTGCTTGATTTTAGGCGCAACTTTGATTTCCATAGGATATCGGTCTGGTTTTGGCGCATTATTAATCCTTTTTTATTGGATTCCATTGACTTTTATTCTCGATAAATTTTGGGAGATTCCACTCCACGATCACGAAACAAGACGCAGTGTCGCCCTTCATTTTATGAAAAACATAGCCATTATCGGCGGATTACTCATGGTTTATGTACACGGAACGGGGCGTTATAGTATCCGACGATTGTTTGCAACTACACGGGTATAAACCACAAAACGTCCATGACTTGAAAAATCATGGACGTTTTTTTTGTAACAACACACCAAAAACGCCTTGTTTTTCATCTCTTTATTTAAACCTTTAAATTGAGCTGACAGATGAAAAACCTTAAACCTTCTTTCTTTGCATTTACTTTGTTTCTTCTTAATAGTTGTGTGAATCAACAGCCCAATAATGTTGTTGAGCAAATAAAAATGGATGAAACGTCTTTGAGTGTAAAAGAAAGTCCCCCCTCAGTATCAGTTGCTCAAAAGGATACTTTTGAAACTCCTAAAAAAATAACATTGCAGAAAACACCTATTTCGAGATGTTATTTGCCAACTAAAATCACCATCGAGCAAGACAGTAATAAAGTTCAATCAGCAACAAATATAGCTGCACCCATAAAAGAAGCGACTTCTAAAGCAGCGATGATTTCAAGCATTTTCACTAAAAAAAGTCAATTTTTCACTTGTAAAACAGATATAGAAATCGTTTTACGCGGTAATGAAGGTACGACATTGACCATTCCAAAAGATTGTTTTGAGACTGAAACAGGGACGATACTGAGGGGTATCGTTCAAATAGAATTGAAGGAATTTTTGAAAACTTCGGATATGATTTTAGCCAATTTAGTCACTCAATCTGAAGGAAAACTCCTTGAAACAGGCGGCATGATATACCTAAATGCTACAGACACAGATGGCAATATTGTCAAAATAAGAAGTGATGAAGACATTAAAATCACGTTGCCAAAACCGCCAAAAGCCGCAGACAAACAGCTTTTTTATGGCGATAAATTGCCCAATGGTCGCATCAATTGGACATTACCCAAATCGCTTGACGATAATTTTAACATGATGGGTTTGGGTATTGTCGATCAAAACCCTGAATTTCCAAATGGACAGGCTGCTCTTTTCAAATTCATTCAAAAAAGCTTGGTTTATCCTAATATTGCTTGGGAAAACAATGTTTCAGGGACAGTTTATGTTAGTTTTACGGTCAATAGAAACGGTCTTATCAACAATGTGCAAGTCAAACGTGGCATAGGCAGCGGGTGCAATGAGGAAGCGGTACGCGTCATTAAGTCCATGCCTCGTTGGAAACCTGGTCTGAGTAATGGCATTAGAGTGCCTGTGAATTACACTTTGCCTGTTCGTTTTCAAATAAAAAATAGAAATTTGCCCACATTCGACACGCTTTTTGATGCTCAAACAGGTGCGTTGGCTTTTGCTAAGGATTCCACGAAACTCGATAAATTCCTTGAAATGGAAGACACCCGGGAATATATCATGAACACGCAGAGACTCGGTTGGATCAACTGCGACCGCTTCCTCAACATCCCAACCGCACAAAAGACTGATTTTGTCGTTTGGAACAATAAATCTGATGCTGAAATTTGTCTGGTGCTCAAAAATTATCGTTCAATTGTGGGTGCTTGGTCAAATTCAGGAACAAAAGCGCAGTTTACTGGTATCCCGATTGGACAACCTATTTTCATCGTTGCGACATCGCCCGATGGCGGCAAATTCAATATTTCCGTAACAGAAACCGTTATTTCTAAAGACCAAAGCACGACAATTGAACTAAAAACAGTAGAAAAAGAAGCATTTACAAAGGAATTACATCGTTTAGACGCTGTCAACCAATAACGATTAACGAGTAACTATTAACGAATAACAAATTGACTGAATCAGAACTCATACAACGTTGCTGCCAGCAAGATGCCAAAGCCCAACGATTTTTGTACGAACGGTATGCACCGAAGATGCTCGGTGTGTGTCGTCGCTACATTTCGTCGCGGGAAGACGCAGAAGATGTGTTGGTGGAAGCGATGTTTAAGGTGTTCGATAATATTCAAGCGTTTCAGTCGGCGGGCAGTTTTGAGGGATGGATTCGACGAATTGTTGTCAATGAATCTTTGATGTTTTTAAGAAAAAAGCGACTTTTTACGATAGATACTGATGGGTCAGAATTGAACTCAATTGACCATGCGACACCCCTCAGTATAGAGCATGAATTGGCGGCAAAGGAAATTTTGCAATTGCTTGAACGTTTACCGACCGGCTACCGTACTGTTTTTAACTTGTTTGTGATTGAAGGCTATAAACACATCGAAATTGCAGAAATGCTCAATATTAGTATCAATACATCAAAATCTCAGCTCATTTTGGCAAAGGAAAGAATGCGGCGTGAATTAGAAAAATTGGAAAAATAGTTGGGGATTGGTTATTAGTTATTGGGGATTGGTCAGTTACGAAAAACGAATCTCCAATAACCAATAACGAATCCCCAATAACCAATAACGAAATGGAAGAAAAAGACTTATTTGACCTGTTCAGAGAGGAAAGTGAAAACCTCGTCGAACAACCACAAGCGGAGACGTGGCAACGCCTTGAAAAGCGATTGATTACGTCGCGCAAACGTCGGCAGAAGCGTAAGCCTGTGCCAACACATTGGCTTGTGGTGGCTGCGACCATACTTTTAATCATTATAGTCGGCGTTGTCAGTTGGGTTGTGACCCGCGAACATGAGGCATTACTGAGGGGGAAAAAAGAATTTGCAGCACTACAATTTTTAGAAGGAAAATGGTCAGCTTCAGAAGGAAAAATGGGTGATGAATTGGTTTTTGAGGCAAAAGACTCGACGATACTGAGGGGGGTTAAAACACTGAAATTCAAAGATATTTTGATTAAAAACGATACTTTTTTGATACAACAAAGAGGAAAGAACACTATTTTTACATTTAAGGAACAACCTTACACTTTGAAACATACTGATTATCAAACATTTATTTTCTTAGCGAGTGATGGCTCTACTATTCGTTTGCGTAGAAACTTAGAAGAACGTTTTACTTTGTCATTTGACGAAGGTATTATTTTTGTGTACAAGAAAATGTAGGCTTATTTTTCTATAAAAAATACGAATCACTTTACAATTTAAACAGATTTTTGTAAGTTTGTATGTAACAGTAAATTAATTTTTAAACCCTTTTACCTCCTCTTCCAACATGAAAATGCTAAAAAAAGGCGACAAAGGCGATGAAGTCCTTTTCGTACAACGCTTGCTCAAAAAACTTTATCCTACCATAGTTACTGACAGCGACTTTGGCAAAATCACCGATTCGTTTGTCAAAAAATTTCAAAAAACTAATAAATTGCTGGTTGATGGCATTGTCGGACCTATGACTTTCGACGCACTGAGCGCCAAAGCTGCGCCGAATGTTTTAGGTACAGATATTTATCGCCATGATGAAACGGGAACAGATGCTTTTTGGCAAGATGTAGAAAATAATTATTGGTTTTGCTTTATCAAAGCGTCGCAAGGTAGTGGTTGGACTGACCCACGTTTTGCAGAACACGCTGCGCGCTTCAAAGACCTAAAGATACTGAGGGGGGCCTATCACTTCCCAAATTTGCTGAGTTCTGATGTAACTGGTGAAGTCAATTGTTTTTTAGATTCCTGCAAAAATGGCGGCTTAAATTGGAAAGACCAAGGTGTTCTCCCACCCGTTTATGATGTCGAGCCATTGAATGAAACGCAAGCCAAACAGTTTCCAAGTCAAAGCAAAAACATCACTGCAAGGATGAAAAAATGGCTCGAAACCGTCGAAAAAAAGACAGGACGAACACCGATTATCTATACCTCACGACGTGTTTGGGATGAATTACTGCTTAGCCCAAAAGGTTTTGAGAAATACCCTCTTTGGGTAGCCAGTTATGGTACCAACCTAACACAGCCTAAATTGCCCTCAATTTGGAAAACTTATGCGTTTTGGCAATTTTTAGACGATTGGACAATTGGCGGTGTTAAGGGTTTTGACGTTAACAGACTCGGAATGCCTTTGAAAGATTTATTGAAAATGGGCGGCTATTGAGTTTCTTATGCTTTTCTATGAAAGGCACTCCTTTATTACCTTATATTTGCGTTCAAAACCAATACCTTGCGAATCATCAATCGTAAGGTATTGGTTTTTAATTATTTATAAATAAAAAATCAAACACAATATTCAATTTCTCAAATTCTAAAAAAAACCGCTTGGTTCAATTTTGAAATTTGAAATCATCAATTTGAAATTTTTCTTAGCGTATGGCAAACGATACTTTTACGATAAAACTATCCAAGTTTGAAGGTCCTTTTGACTTGCTTTTGTTCTTCATCGAACGAGACGAATTAGATATTTACGACATTCCGATTGCCAAAATAACGAATGATTTCTTAACGTATATTCGTGAACTCGAAGCCATGAATATTGATTTAGCGAGCGAATTTATCGTTGTTGCGGCAACTTTGATGCGCATAAAAGCCAAATTACTCCTACCTCGTAAGCCTGTTGATGAGTTAGGCAATGAAATAGACCCTCGCGAAGAACTCGTTAGTCGCTTGTTGGAATATAAACGTTATAAAAGTGTTTTAGATGAATTGCGCCAATTAGAGGAGCAAAGAGCCAGTCGAGAAGGTAGAGGAAATGCGCTAAAAGAGCTGAAAGAAATCGCCGTTAAAGCATTGGTTGATAATGAGTTAGAAGACTTGACTTTATTCCGTTTACTGCGTGTATTCGAGCGCATGATGCGTCAATTTGATGAGGAACAGAAGCGACCGATTCACAGCATCTATACGTACAATTATACTGTTGACTCACAGCGTGATTTCATTTTGTCAAAAATAGAAAAAGGCAAGAAAAGCGACTTCCGACATGTTTTTGGCGATTTTGAAAATCGCCTACATGCTATTATCACTTTTCTCGCCTTGTTAGAAATGCTGAATCGGCAAGAACTCCACATCATACAGGGCGAAGGAATCAATAATTTTTGGTTGTCTTTCCCTGAGCTTGAAATTGTTTAAAAGTTAATAATCATTGTCGTCTGACAGATCTGATTTTAAACGACGTGTGTTTTTGCAAACAGGGGATACAAGTACGAACATCCCGCATATGAGCAGGAAGAATAGTAGAAAATGTTCCATGGGTGGATCGGTTTAAGTAGTTAAAATACGCTGTTTATGTTGTGTACCTTGGTTAATAAAAGTTATTGCGTTCAATGTACATCACAAATATATTTAAGTTTTTCAATTTAAATATATTTAAATATTAATAGTGTGACATTGCATTATTTCATGGAAAAAGGTATTGGTAAATATAAATTCTGCATTTTCGATTTTTTCCCAAAACAAAAGGCACTCATTTATGCAATTTCATGCCAATTCCGAAAAAGTATTTTTCATCTAATGAATTAATATTTGTGAAATATGTGACAAAAATTTGTTGAAAAAATATTTAAAAAAATTAAAAAAAAATATTTTCTAAGAAAATCTTGTGAAATCGCCAACATCCCTTTTATATTTGCACCGCTTCCAAGAGATACGCACGTGGTGGAACTGGTAGACACGCTACTTTGAGGGGGTAGTGCCGCAAGGTGTGCTGGTTCGAGTCCAGTCGTGCGTACAGAATAATTTTTTCCCAAAAGTCATTGACAATCATGGTATTGTCAATGACTTTTTCGCTTTTTATCCGCTTTCACGCTTATGATTGAATACACTTGCGTTCCGTTCAACAAATTGACAGTCAATGAGTTGTACGACATTATGGCACTGCGTCAAAAGGTTTTTATCATTGAACAAAACTGCCCGTATCTCGATGCCGATGGAAAAGACCTCTTTGGCATGCACTTGATGGGTCGAGATACTGAGGGGGAGTTAGTCGCCTATACGCGGCTTTTGCCCACAGGAGTTTCGTACCCTGACTATGCTTCCATTGGCCGTGTTGTCAGTTCCGATAAAGTTCGTGGGAAAGGTGTGGGAAAACAGTTGATGCACCAAAGTATTCAAATGATGCACAAACTTTTCCCAAATGAGCCTGTTAAAATAGGAGCGCAGACTTATCTTTTAGCTTTTTACACCTCATTGGGCTTCGTTTCAACGGGCGAAAACTACCTCGAAGATGATATACCACACACTACGATGATATTAAACGAATGGCGCATTCAATAATCAATCAACAATAATCAATTAAAATATATGAAACACCTTATCGCCCCCTCAGTATTAGCCGCTGATTTTACAAAACTGGCAGATGAAATTGCCCTTGTCAATCAAAGTGAAGCCGATTGGTTCCATTTTGATGTTATGGATGGTCGCTTTGTACCGAATATTTCCTTTGGTTTTCCGATTCTCGAAGCCGTTAAGCAACTGGCAACTAAGCCAATTGACGTGCATTTGATGATTTTAGAACCTGAAAAATACATAGAAGATTTCAGAAAAGCGGGTGCCGATGTCATTACTGTTCACATCGAAACGTGTCCGAATTTGCACAGAACTTTACAGCAAATACGTGCAACGGGTGCAAAAGCAGGTATTGCCGTCAATCCACATACGCCCGTTTCGTTGTTGGAAGATGTTTTAGAAGATGCGGATTTATTTTGCTTAATGTCTGTCAACCCAGGTTTTGGCGGTCAGAAATTCATTTATCAGACATTAAATAAAATCAGAAAACTGCGTGCGATGCTTGATGAACGCAATCTTTCTGCCCATATCGAAATTGATGGCGGCGTAGGACTTCAAAATGCCGAAGTGATTTTACAAGCTGGAGCAGATGTGTTGGTAGCTGGTAGCTCCGTCTTTAAAGCGGCTAATCCGATTGAAACGATTAGCCAATTGAAGGCTCTGTCGCCTCATAAGTTTGATAACTTTTGAAAGTGAAAAACGAAAAGTGAAAAACGAGAAGAGGATTCGACATATCTTTCACTTTTCGTTTTTCACTTTTCACTTTTCACTCCTCTTCCGGTTTACCATACTGTCCATCATCTTCAAGTTGTTTCAACATAGCGTCAACACGGTACATTTCATCAACCGTATCATCGAGATAAATAACGATTTCTGGTATATTACGCACTTGTTTTCGGATACGTTGCCCCAATTTTGAACGCAGTGAAACAAGTTCCTCTTTTAACATCAAAATCGGCTCTTGCTTGTTTTCAGTGCCAAACACACTCAAATATATACGCGCTAAATTTAAGTCGGGCGACATACGGATATGCGACACCGTCACCATCACACTATGACCATAAATATTAGGTCCTTCTTCTTGCATCACGTAGCTAAAATTACGACGTATCATCTCAGCTACCTGCTTTTGTCTTTTCGATTCCATTTTTCACAGTTGAATAACACCCCCTCAGTATTTTTAAATAAATAGACGCTCAAACGGTGTTTTTTGAATAATTTTGCAAAAGTATTTGTTTTACAGTAAAAAACAGCCATAATATCAACTCGTATGACCGAAATCTTAAAATATTTCCCAAAACTGACACTCGAACAGCAAAATCAGTTCGCTGCCCTCCTACCCCTTTACAGTGAATGGAACGAAAAAATCAACGTCGTTTCGCGCAAAGACATTGAGAATTTGAATTTGCACCACGTCCTTCATTCCTTAGCGATAGCTAAAACAACGGGCTTTAAAGATGGTTCACACATCCTTGATTTGGGTACAGGCGGCGGTTTCCCGGGCATTCCATTGGCAATTTTATACCCCTCAGTATCTTTCCTATTGGTGGACAGTACAGCTAAAAAAATACGTGTTGTACAGGAAGTTGCAACAGCTTTGGGCTTAAAAAACGTTGAAGCTCAACATATTAGAGTAGAAGACATCAAAGGCGTGCAATTCGATTTTGTCGTCACACGAGCCGTTTCTTCGCTCGACCAGTTGTTCCGTTGGTCTCGTCGTTTGATTAAAAATAAGCATATCAATGCTTTACCAAACGGCATTTTAGCCTTGAAAGGCGGTAATATCAGAGAAGAAGTGAAGGCTTTGGGAAAAGGACAATATGTTGAGATTACGAATATCTCAAAGTTTTTTGAAGAAGAATATTTTGAGGAGAAGGTGGTCGCGTATGTGCAGGGGTGATTTTGGGCATTGACAATTCAAGCATGTTCCAATGCACTCTGTTCTTTATCAATTACTTTATTCGTTAACCCCTCCCATTTTTCAATCGTTATTTGCACAAGATTTAACAGCATTTGTGGCTTTAAGTCCTTTGGCAATTTGTTTATTACGACAGAAATAACCTCGTTTAAAGATATTTTAGGGTTTTCTTTAAAAAGTAAATTGACATTATATGTGGCAATATCTTGCATGGACAACTCAAATTTACGAGGAAACACTTCACGTTCAGGCGTTTTTTGCAAAAAGCGGACGGCTTCGTGAAAATGTGACAATTCAGGCATTGCCAATATTTCTTCATACGTGTAACTTCCGTAAGAAATTTGATTTGTACTTAATTCTTCTCTATTTGCTGCCATGATTTTAATTATTTAAATTTCAATTCAAAAAGTTCATAATATTTCTCAGGTGAATAGGTTTCTTCTTGCTGATTTATCCACCCACGAACATCAAAAATAGGTTCAATTTCCTTGAAATACCTTTGAAAAACGAGATTATATAACTTTTTGCGTTTTTCATCAACAGGGCGTATTCTGATAGTCGTTTCTGGATGCCTACTTAAAAACGCGTATGCAATATTTGCAACAGTGCGAATGACACGCATAGTGTCATGGTTATTTGTCATTATGCTATCATCAATATTACCTTTTTTGAAATCACCGAAACCCAAATTCCATACATCATTTCCTGCAAAAGTGAACTGAACAATCTTAATAATCAGTCCCTGTGGTCCCTCACTTTGGAAGACGAATCTTTCATCTTTTTTTATTTCAACATACTTGTATGCTTCTTTTATCATTCTGTTTCCAAATAGTAATGTTTAATAATGATTGTTTTTTGTAGAACGATTTGTCAGCAAATTTAATCCTTTTCCTCCAATTTCTCAATTTTCAAAAGCACAATGTTTTCTATGTGCATTTTCCTATATTTGTGTTTTTAAAATTGAAACGACCTAAAAACTCATTTTTTAAACGAATTCAACATGTTATGCCGCATTTAAAACACATCGGATTAACCAATTTTCGTGTCTTTGGTGAACGAACAGATATTGCCTTAGCTCCTTTAACAATACTGACGGGTCCGAACAGTTCGGGCAAAAGTTCGGTTTTGAAAGCCATTCAATTACTTCAAGAAAATATCGCAGATATTGGACACCTTAATTTTTCGCATGGTGAACATAAGTTAGGCAATTTTGACATGGCACTCAACCGCAATGCAACGGACAAAACAATGGTGTTTACGCTGCCGTTTGAGTTTCAAGGAATGACAGAGGAAATGTATATGGATTGGATTTATGAGATGGATACGTCTAATCCTTTGCAATACGGAAAACTTACGCGGTTGTCTGTTTGTCTGGAAAAAGATGGGCATGAAGTTATTGGGATTACGCCTTGGGAAAAGGTTGATATTGATTTGGCGTATTTTCATCGTTATCGTAGTTTGAGACATAATATTGATTTATTAGAGTTTTATCGGTATCATAATTACAGCCTTGATACTTTTACGGTTACCTATGATATGATGCCAAAAGCGCATGATTTACGAATTGCGAGTGTTAATTTTCTACTTTATTCGAAAAATGCAAAAGGGTTAATTAAACAAATATATGAATCAAATAATGATATTGAGAAACAAAAATTATTGAAATTTTTAGAAATAGAATTCCCAATTGACTTTGAGCTTTTTCAATTGAGTGAACTTTTTATTAATTATTCATTTGGTTTAAACAAAGAAACACCTTTATTTCCTTATTTAGATTTCGACAATATTCAACATTACTTTGGTATTTCCCAAAGCTTTTGGATTAACATACCTGAAATTGCGCTACAAAAAGATGTAATGAATACTTTTAAGATGCTTTCAAGCTTTTACCATTGTATGGAAAAAGAAGATAAAGAGCACCTCGAAATTATTAGAAATAGTTTGTCAAAGAATGAAGAAAAAATATTAAGCTTATTTGAAACGCAAAAAGAATTTTTATCTTATGTGAATATTGTCTGCAATAGAATAAAAGAAAACTTAAAACTCAAGTACAACTTCACAAATAATGCAGAACTTACACAGCTACTTGAAAATGCTTTTTTTGAAATAGAAAAGCTATCTTTTACTAATGGGCAATCATATAAAGACTTTATGGCAAAAGCACATTATGATATTAATTTACAGGGGTTTTTAGAAGCAATTGGAAGTCTTTCTTTCGTACATAATTTTTGGGAAAGAATTGAAAATAGTAGTAATATTCTTACAGATTTCATTCGCTTGATTAAAGAAGAAGATAAACATGATCTTATTTTTCATACAATTCTTAATCATATTACACCTTCTTATAGAAAGGATGATATTAATACTATTGAAGGTCGAGTCATTTCTTTATTGAAGAGTGGATTTAACATAACCAATTCCCAAAAAGGTCTCTTTAAAGAATTTCATAAAAATAATTTCTATTATCTTGAAGCTGTTAGAGCAAATACCCAACGTTTATATACATGGCAATCACAAGGCACAGCTTTTAATCAACTATTATTGGATTTAGTAAAATCAAATGAAAGTTGGCAATTGGATTTTATTAACCATTGGCTTAAAGAATTTGGTATTGGGAATGAACTTAAAGTAAATATTAATGAACAGAGTATTGGTGCAGCAATCACAATAGATGATAAACCTTTGGCTGATTTAGGTTATGGCGTAACACAATTTTTGCCTATTTTGATAAAATTGGTGACAATAGTGAAGTATGAGTATTGGAAAGGTGGTTTTGAATATGAGGACGGTTGGGGATTTTATAATAAAAAAATCCTCTACATTGAAGAACCCGAAACGAATCTACACCCCAAACTACAATCCAAATTAGCGGATATGCTTGTTGATGCTTGTAACAGATTCAATCTGCAAATCATCGTAGAAACCCACAGCGAGTACCTCATCCGAAAACTCCAATACCTAACAGCCAAAAAAGAAATTACGCCTGACATGACGGTTATTCACTATTTCTATGACCCAAAAGAAGCACGTCCCGAAGGCGAACCACAAGTAAAACAAATCAATATTCAAACAGATGGCAGATTGACAGGTCAATTTGGGGCAGGTTTTTATGATGAAACGGCTCGCTTAATGACCGCTATTTTGACAGGTGAAACACTCAATTAAGTACCATGAAATATTTTATGTCTTACATAGACGACGCATTTTTGGATGCGTTTTTCAAGCAAAAACCAACGGACATGGAGTCCACAGGTGAAGAATTGGAAATTTGGCGCAATTGGCTACGTTTTGTTCGCCATAAAACGGATATTGATTTAACCGTTACTTTAAATACAGAGGATTTAACTTACAATATCAATTCATCCATAACGCGAGAACTCATTGATGGCTACCTACAAGGCAGTTCTTATATCAAAATCAATACAAAAAAATTAGAACGCAGTCAAGCCAAAGATTTGGTTGTCAATAGCCACAAACCCACGTTTATTTTCAGAAACAGCTTGAAAAATGATGAAATAACAGAGGAAAATACAGGTTTTTGCTGCATCACAGGAACGACTTTTTTTGAGAAATGGCAACATTTTTACAAAGCCAAAACCTTTTCGATTTCAAAAAATACGACTCAAAATCAACTGTCAAAATGGGGCGATTTATTTGCTGAATATCGCTATCCTTCCAATGCTTTTGTAATTGCGGACAACTATATTTTCAGCTATAAACCCAATATCAAGAACAATTTGCTTAAAATTTTGAAAGAACTATTGAATTCTGCAAAGCAAGTTACCTCTGAAATTGACTTGATAATAATCAGCGAGAGTTTTTATAAAGAAAACGGTAGCACTGAAATTAGTATTGACAAATTGCATAGGGAAGTGACAAAATATCTGCGAGATGATTTGAAATTTTACAACTTCAATTTGTGCATCGTCAGAGCTAAATATCACGATAGACTCATTTTGAGCAATTATTTTGTGATAAATTCAGGCAATTCTTTCAATTACTTCAATTATGATGATGTGACAGTTCTACCTCAAAACACACGGCTGTCTTTGACCCCGTTCACCTACGATTATAGTTTTATTGACACTTACTGCACGGAATTATCTGAAATCGTTGAAAACAGTGAAGAATATAAAGGCACAAAGCAAAATCGTCTTTTAAAGCTACTGATTTAGATACCCCCTCAGTAAAAAGCTCAAAAAAGTCCAATAACGAGCCTGTTTCATCGCTTATTTGTTCGTTTTTCAAAAAAACAAGTATATTTGTAGAAAAATAATCGAGATGAATGTTTTGGAATTAAAAGGTAGTATAATGAATATGGTGGCTCATTTGGACAGTCCAACCGAGTTGATGCGTTTGCGTGAATTGATTAAAGATTTTATCACTTCGCCTACGGATTACGAAGACATTGAGGATAACTATAAACTCACACCTGAACAGGAAGTTGAATTAGATGAAGCTATCGAAGAAACCTATAATCCTCAAAAACTAACACCACACAGTGAAGTCAAAAAAATGATGAATATATGGCTAAACGAATAGAATGGTCGCAGAAAGCGATTAAGCGTTTGAGCGATGCCATCAGGTATCTGAAATTGGAAGTGTCTCATACTTCCGCAGTCAATTTTGCAGAATTGATAGACAAACGGATCGAACACATTGAAAAACATCCAACCGTTGGCAGAAAAGTACCCAATCGTAAAACAATTCGATTTGTTTTAGTCGGCAAACATTATCGCCTTTATTACCGTGTCCACGGTTCTATACTCTACATTACGGCTCTTTTCGATACACGCCAAGACCCGAGTAAGCGACCTTATTAGCTTTTAACGGGATTACAGCTTCTCTCACCCCCTCAGTATCATTCCGTTCTCTCACATAATTTTCCTAAATTTTTCAAAAAACCTTGAAAAAACCGCTGCCAAAAACCTATCTTTGCAGGCGTTTTTGAAAAATGCGTTAAAAATCAAAAGTTGCAGTATTAAGTCTATTTTCAAAAAGTTGAAAATCAATGATTTATACACCAATTTCAGATATTTAATGCTCATCAGTCTAATTGAAACATGAATACTTTAAAAGAATTTTCGTTGCCCATCAAAGGTTTGAAAAATGGGTTTCATACTTTCAATTTTCAAATTGACAAAACGTTTTTTGCGCTTTTTGAATCTGCTGCGATTCAAAACGGTTCGTTTGATGTAACTGTTGAATTGGATAAAAGAGATTCTTTTTTTGAATTGACGTTTGACTTCGACGGTGTTATGCAAGCGGAATGTGACCGCTGCACCGCTTCAATTGAATTACCTTTTGGTGATACCCAAACCCTCGTGGTTAAAGTATCGGAGGAAGAGCAAAACGAAAATGCCGATGTCGTTTTTATAGATCCAGATGCACACGAGTTCAATGTTGCGCAATACATTTATGAATTTATCTGTCTTGCTGAACCCTCTCTCAAAGTGTATGACTGCGAAAACGACGACCCACGACCTTGTGATTTTGACGTTTTAAACAAAATAAAACCCTCAGTATCAGACAATAA
The DNA here is from genome assembly GCA_043721685.1 of Saprospiraceae bacterium. GTDB lineage: Bacteria > Bacteroidota > Bacteroidia > Chitinophagales > Saprospiraceae > JAAFJT01. The sequence goes on from JAYSQG010000155.1 coordinate 17,715, forward strand.
TACAGATGATTCTGCAAAGAATCCTTTTCAAGACTTAAAGAATCTTTTTAATAAAAACTAAAAGAATGGTGAATTATGAATGATAAATGATGAATATCATTCAAGTTAAATCATCGTTTATTCATCATTTATCATTCTTAATTCATCAATAAAAGTAGAAGCCATGCCTAATCCGCGTAACAGACATTCCCGCATGCGTAAACGCAACCGCCGAGGTCAAGACAAATTAGAGTTGCCAACATTGTCAACTTGTAAAACAACAGGTGAAACACACCGCCGTCACCGTGCTTACAAACATGAAGGCAGCCTTTATTACAAAGGTATGATGATTGTTAAAGCCAAAGAAGTCGTTGCGGCAGACGAAGCTGAATAAGCTCCAACACCTTGATAATCAACGAATAATAAGCTCCCGAATGACTTTTGTACTGAGGGGGCTTTTTCTGTTTAAATCTCTTTATCAATGAAAAAAATAATCAATACACCCAACGCACCTGCGCCAATTGGTCCTTATAGCCAAGCTGTTCAGACGGGCAATATGTTATTCGTGAGTGGTCAAATTCCAATTAATCCAGCAACAGGCGAGATGGTCATGGACTCTATCGAAGCTGAAGCTACGCAAGTGATGAAAAACTTGCAAGCCGTTTTGACAGAAGCGGGTGCTTCATTCGACAATGTCGTTATGACAACCATTTTCTTAGCAGATATGGGCGATTTTGCAGCCGTTAATGCTGTTTATGGCACTTATTTCACTGCTGATTTTCCTGCACGTGCAACGGTTGCTGTCAAAACATTGCCTAAAAATGTCAATGTTGAGATTTCAGTTATTGCCACAATATAGTTATTCGTTATTGGTTACTCGTTATTCGTTACGCCCAAACGAGTAACCAATAACGAATAACGAGTAACCAATAACGAATAACCAATAACAAAATATGAAAAGAGTTCTTTCTGCCATTCAACCCACAGGCGATTTGCACTTAGGCAATTACTTCGGTGCTGTCAAAAATTGGGTCGAACTTCAAGATAAATACAGTTGCGTCTATGGTGTCGTGGATTTCCATACGATGACTATGCCTTACAAAGCCCTTGATTTGCGTGAAAACACTTGGAAAATGGTGTTTCAGCTCATGGCTTGTGGTGTAAAGCCTGAAAATCTGTTCATTCAGTCGCTTGTGCCTGAACATACAGAACTGTGTTGGATTTTGAGTTGCGTCACTTCTTTTGGTGAAGTATCGAAAATGACGCAGTTCAAAGACAAGCGCGATCAATTGGAGGAAAAAGACAATCAAGCCTTTATTTCGGCGGGTTTGTTCAGCTACCCTATTCTGCAAGCAGCCGATATTTTGATTTATAAAGCGGACTATGTACCTGTCGGCAAAGACCAAGAACAACATTTGGAGTTAAGCCGCAACATTGCCGCCCGTTTCAATAACCAATTTGGAAAAGAGTATTTTGCACATCCAGAACCGTTGTTTACCGAAATTCCAAAACTGTTGTCGCCAGCCGACCCGACTAAAAAAATGTCAAAATCCCTTGGAGAAAAGCATTTTATCAACCTTTTTGGTGACCCCAATCGTATTCGGAAGCAAATAAAATCAGCCGTTACTGACACCGGAGAAGTAAGTGACAAAATGAGCGCAGGTGTTGAAAACCTCTTCAATTTGCTCAAAGCTTGCGGCAAAATGGACGCTTATGATACTTTGATGGATACTTACAAGACGGGTACTTTGCGCTATGGCGATTTGAAAGGCGAAGTTGCAGAAGCCTTAGTTGCCTTGACTCAACCTTTTGGCGAGCGTTTGGCGGATTTGACTGAACGTAAAAAAGAAGTAAAATCTCAAATTCAAGACTCTTCTGCGGAAATTCGTAAAATTGCTCGTCAAACATTAAGTGAAGTTAAGGAATTAGTGGGGTTGTTGAATCCAAAAATTTAATCAAAGTCACTCACTTCAAATAAGAAATATGAAAATAAATCTTTTAATAGTAATTCTGACTTTACCATTTTACGTTTTAGGACAACAGGATTTGACACCTTTACAGGTAACAGAGTATTTTTTTAGCCCCAACGGATTTAATGATAAAGCAAAATATTTTTGTTGTGAATTAGAAACAGAATCAAGTTCAGATACAACTTGGGGACAAAGATTACCTACTTTCGTGAATAGAAAGTGTGAATTAATTACCCGAAATTTCAGATAGAGAATATATCCTTATTAAAACAATTGGTAACGGTTGGTATCTTTACAAAACAACTTGACCCCTCAGTAAATTTTGAATAAACGATTAACGAATATTATGACTCGACAACTATCATCAAGCTGGACGCTTGGATTTCGTATATTTTTACCGACCTTTTGGATTGCCTTTTTTGGAGTTTTTTTCATGGCAACCCTATTGACCGACAAAGACCAAATCGGGCAAATGTCAATGAATGGCTTGCGATGGGGTTTGCTGGTATTTATCATCGTTTTCGTTTTGTTTTTTTGGAAAACCGTCTTGCGTTTGAAGCGCGTGGATGCCGATAAAGAACACATTTATGTCACCAACTACTTCAAAAATGTAGGTTACAGACATCAATATATTGAAAAAATTGAATTGTCAAAAGGCATTATTTTCAACTATGGCACATTGATTTTAAAGGATAAAGGCGCATTTGGCGACCGCATTTTGTTCCTCGCAAGCCGCAAACGAATTGAGGTTTTTATTGCTGAAAATCCGAATTTGGCGGGTTGGATTGAAGAAGTTTGAAAATACACCCCTCAGTATTTTATATAAAAACAAATAAAATACATGAAAAATCGTAGCTAAAAAGGTGTTTTTTGTAAAAAAGATTAGCTTTGCCTTTATTTTTTGAATCTAAAAATCAAAATGAACAACTATGGCAAAGCAAGCAAAAGCACCGACTTCTGAAACGGAAAAAACCAAAAGACCCAAACGCCACTACAAGCCTCGAAAAAAATCAATACAAGACATCATAAAGGAGGAAATCCATAAAAGCCATGACAACTTTTTTGGAATGACTTTTAATGAAAAACAAACGATTGTTGATTTACTGAACCACTTTATTCCCTCTGAAATCGGCAGCTATATTGATCAAAATAGCCTCAGTTTAGATACAACAAATTATATCTCAAAATCCTTAAGCCCACTCTATTCTGATGTCGTTTGGCGTGCTAAATTGCATGATACACCGATAGCCATTGCCTTGCTTTTTGAACATAAAAGCACACCCCCTCAATATATTCATGTCCAATTAGATGCTTATATCCAAAGCATTTTGCGAAAAGATATTAGAGCAAAAAAGCAACTCACATTTGTCCTACCTATCGTTATCTATCATGGTACAGAAAAATGGGAATATCGCCCATTTTCACACAATTTCAAGAATTTGCCACCGATATTTCATCGTTTTATTCCACAATTCGACTATATTTTCATCAATTTATCAAATATTTCAGACAAAATTATTTTAGAATTAGGCTCAGAAAGCCTATTGCGCTGCACTTTTTTAGCCTTTAAACACTGTAAAGATAAAGACTATGTAGAGCAAAATTTCCCTGCTTTTTTCACGTTTTTTGAAAACAACCCACATTTACAAGATATTTTGGAAGGAATGATTGTTTATTTGACGCAAAACGCCGAACTTCGTGAGGAAAACATTTCAACAGTCGCAACAAATGTAAATTCATCAAAAGTAAAATCGAAAGTCATGACATTATACGAACAGCTTATTATGAAAGGACACAGGCAAGGTGTCGAAAAAGGCAAAGAAATTGGTCTTGAACTTGGTTTAGAACAAGGCTTAGAACAAGGCTTAGAACAAGGCGTTGAAAAAGGCGATGCCTTAGGGCAACATAAAAAAGCAGTTGATGTCGTCAAAAAAGGCTGGAAACGCAATTTCTCAATTGACGTTTTGGTTGACCTTTCGGGGCTTTCAGAAGCAGAAGTTCTGCGTATTATTGCAGAAATCGAGAAAGAAAAAGCTTAAAAAAGGCTCACATACCCAAAATGAGTCTTTACATTCCTAAAATCCACAGGGTTTCCTTGTTGTTGACCAACGGCTAATGTTACGCCGAACAAACCCACATTCGTTTCAAATGTAATGCCCGCACCAAAGCCCAAAGGTGTATCAGTTCTCCGCGTCGTTCTCGTTTTATTTTCGATATATCCAACATCACCAAAAGTATATAGGTAAGAATTTCGACCAATCAAAAGACGATATTCGAGTGTGCCAACAGCATATTTCGTTGCAAAAATGCTCTCTTCATCGAACCCCCTCAGCAATCGGTTGCCACCAATACGGTATTGTTCGTTTTGAGAAATAGGCGTTGATGTAAACAGCCAACCGCTCGTTACAGCGAGTTTCACGACACTACGTTTCAAAACAGGTAAATAAAATTCGATTTTGTTGTCCAAACGATATTGAAAACTTCTAAGGGAAACGGTATCGTATAAAGTTTTAAAATCAAACGTTGGGTCTTTGATATCTAAAATATCACTGTTTTGGCGCACTTTGCGAATGCCTGCCCCCCCCCTCAGTAAAATTGCCCATCCATGACGTGGATTGAAACGATAATCAAGTTGTTGTTTCATAAATTCTAAACCCAATGTATTAGTCGAAACGTCGAGTGTTGATGGTAATTTGCGTGTTTGCTCAATTTGTAAACGATTGATAATCAAGTTATTGGCGTTATAATTTTGCCAAAACAATTTTAAATAATCAGAGCCGCCTAAGAGGTATTGTACACCTACATTGGCATGGGTTTCTATATAGGTCGAGTCACGTTTGTAGAGGTCAAATGCCCCTTCAAAACCATAAGGCAAGTTCAAAATATAGGGATAGGAAGCCTTGACATTGAGGCGAGGCGATTGCGGCCGTAGGTTTTCAAAATTGGCATAAATGCGTTCGCCAACTCCAAAAAGGTTCTGGAAATCAGCCGTTCCGTTGAAAGTGATGCCAAATTTTTGAGAGCCATCGGGCTGTGTTGTCGGTTGCACACCGACTAAAAAATCCCAACGAGAGGCTTTTCGATTGTCTAAAAGTAAATTGACAACGGCATGCCCCCCCTCAGTAAAACGCACTGTTGGCGGCTTCCGAACCGTCAAATAAGGCAATTCTGCCAGGCGTGAAGCCATTTTCAAGACTTTTGACCGATTGAACAAACTGCCTTTTTTGACATCTAAATAGTTTTCTAAAAAATGAGGAGAGATTTTGGCGAAGCCAGACAATTCAATCGAATCAAACCGAAACTGTGCGCCTGTTTTCATCATCAAAGACGCGAAAATAGCTGCATTTTCAATATGAATACTGTCAAGCCACACTTGTGCGAAAGGAAAACCTGTGTCTTCTGCAAAATTCAAGAGTTTTTCTTCAATATCGACTATCTCTTTTGCTGAAAATGGTTTGTTCTCAAAAAGGCGTTCTCGATAACCTACTTGGGAAAGATAGTCAGTATTAACATTGCCATTTTGCAGGCTTGCCCACTTGTATGGCTTTCCGATATGTAAGAAAGCAATGATATTTTTTTGAAAAATAAGAATGGAATCAAACGAGGCTTCTAAGTACGTTTGGGCATGTAGCTGTTTCACTGCCCCCCTCAGTATGTTGATGGCAGAAGCAGTATCCGCAGCCTTTTTCGAGAAATTAGGGTTGATTTTTAAGAAAAAAACGGAGTCTTGTGGATTTTCATAGCGCAATTGAATCGAAACTTGTGCTTCGATTTCGATACTTAGTAGGCATAAAAGGAAGACAATATTGGTTGCCTGTTTCAATATATTTTTTTTTTGACCACAGCGACTGATGTGAGGGGTTTACGCTGATTTTTTGTTGTCAATTCTGTAAGAACCTACAAAAAAATCAGCGTAAACCCCTCTCATCAGCCCAATCAGTGGTCTAAATTAAACCAATTTCAGAATCAATTTACCGATTTTATCACCGCCAAAAAGCAACATTAAAGTCGGTAAAAATGCTTCAACACCGCCTTCGACTATGTGTTCTTTTGATTTCATTTTACCTTCTTTGAGCCATTGACCCATAGCCATAGCCGCTTCCTGATAGCGTGGTGCATAATCGAAAACGACTAAGCCTTCCATACGTGCTCGATTGACCAAAAGTGATAGATAATTTTTAGGTCCAACGACCCCCTCAGTATTATTGTATTGTGAAATCGCACCGCAGATGACAATGCGTGCTTTCATACGCAACATCGAAAGACAAGTGTCTAAAATTTCACCACCGACATTGTCAAAATAGACATCAATTCCTTCGGGACAAGCGGCACGTAAGGCTGAACGTAAGTTACCAGCACGGTAATCAATGCCTGCATCATAGCCGAGTTCGTTAACCATATAATCTACTTTGTCTTGACCGCCAGCAATGCCAACGACGCGGCAACCTTTGATTTTTGCCACTTGACCGACAACTGTACCGACAGCTCCTGCGCCACCTGAAACGACGACGACATCCCCTTCTTTTGCTAAACCGACATCGAGAAGACCAAAATAAGCAGTCATGCCCGGCATACCCAATGTCGAAAGCCATGTACTCATCGGTGCGAGGCGTGTATCAATTTTAGTCAAACCTTTGCCTTCTTTTGCCAACCAATATTGTTGAACGCCAGGGCTGCCTGTGACGTAATCGCCTACTGCAAACTTAGGATTTTCGGAAGCAATCACTTTCCCTGCCCCACCTGCACGCATAACTTCACCGATTTGGACAGGGCGAATATAGGAACGAGCATCATTCATCCAACCACGCATAGCTGGGTCGAGAGAAAGTTGATGTACCTCTACTAAAACATCGTTTGTACTGAGGGGGGCTATTTCCTCAACTGTGAGTTGAAAATCTGATTCTTTTGGGTTGCCGACGGGACGTGCCGCAAGGCGGATTTGTTTGTTTTGCATAAACTTCTTTTTTATATTTATTGAATGAACAAAATAACGGATTTTAACGATAAGAACAGCTACATTTGCCCTGAAATTACAAAATAATGAAAATTATCATCCTAAACGGGCCTAATTTAAACCTACTTGGTCGCCGCGAACCGCATATATATGGTAGCGAAACGTTTGAAGATTATCTCGATATTTTGAGAAAAAACTACCCCTCAGTATCCATCGAATATCTACAGTCGAATCACGAAGGCGTTTTGATTGACAAACTCCATGACATTGGTTTTGATGCTGATTATGCAGGTGTTGTACTCAATGCGGGTGCTTTAACACATACAAGCGTTGCGATTGGCGACGCAATAGGGGGAATAAAAGTTCCCGTAGTCGAAGTGCATATTTCTAACGTTCATGCACGTGAAACTTTTAGGCATCATTCCTTTATTTCGGCAAAGGCAGCAGGCATCATTGTGGGCATGGGTTTGATGGGTTATAAATTAGCGATAGAATTTTTATTGACAAAACATTGATAATCAAGGGTGAACAAAATGAGATTGATTTTGTTTTTTAGAAGTTGAGAGAATAACTTTGTTTATTCTGTGATAAGGATTAATTTTGTAATAAATATAACATTTAACAATGAATGCAGTAGCAGAAAGTGTAAAAACACAGCCCATTATCCTAACCTCAGGTGCTGTCAAGCAACTCAAAAATATCGTTTCCGAACAAAAAATACCTTCTCATTTTGGCTTGCGCGTCGGTGTAAAAGGCGGCGGCTGTTCGGGCTTTTCCTACGTATTGGGTTTTGATGAACCAAAAGAAGGTGATGAAATTCACGAAGTTAACGGATTGAAAGTGTTGATGCAGAAATCACATGCCATTTATTTGTTAGGCATGGAAATTGATTTTTTAGATGGCTTAAATAATCGTGGATTTTCATTTAGTAACCCAAATGCGACAGAATCTTGTGGTTGTGGCACGTCATTTGCGGCGTAAAAATATATGTAATAAAGTCGTCTCTCGTTATTGAGTTTCTTGACTGTTTACATCTCCAAATTTGGTAAGTTTTATGTATAAGTATAAAATCTCGTTCTCCATTTAGGTGGAAACGGGATTTTTTCATTTAAAAAAATTGCCCACCGATAAGCCGGATTCTGTTTCCCCAACCGACCGAAATCGGTTAGTGATGCCTATCATTTATCTACTCTTTCCATCACTGAAAAGATGAATCTGCCTACCCTCCGCGCAATGCGAGCCACATTGTCCTGTCGAAACAGGGTCGCGGTTTATTTGGCATTTCAACCCACAAGGTTTATCCCCCTCCCGCATTGCTACGAGACGCTGTGCGCTCTTACCGCACATTTTCACCCTTACTCCGATAAATCGGAGCGGTAATTTTCTGTGACACTCTCTGTCCCCTTTTCGACTTCTCGAAAAGAAGCCCACCCGTTAGGTGGTGTGGTTGCTCTACGTTGTCCGGACTTTCCTCATTATCAATTTTATTGATACCGCGATAGGCTGGTGGGCAATTTGAGTGCAAAGGTAGTTAAATTATAAGATACTATGAGTTTCCTAACAAGTTAAATTCGGTATTTTTATGCACCTATTCTCTTTGAGCATATAATGACAACCATCCCAAGAAAGCACTCCTTCGCCGTTGAAGAGGGAATGCATTAAAAAATCGGAACAAATGAAACACAGTTTATGCAATAATAAGATAAAGGAATAGATACCCTATTCAAGTAAAAATGTGTCTCATTTCCAGAAAATGACACATTTCCACTTAAAACCTTTGTACAATCTTATATATTTGTGAATCAAATTTATTTAAAGAAAACTTAAACCTTGAATGCTCACTTTTACATTCACTCCTTTGAAAGATATTTCACATACCAAATTAAATTTTATTAGATTATCAAAACTGATATGCTTGTATGCCATACCAGTCTTGCTAAGTGTGTTATACCCCCTCAGTATGACCGCACATTTATCAAGGCTTTTAAACATTCACATTGAAAAGACTTATAAACAAAACACTTAAAATCATTTCTCAAAAACAATGCTCTAATTTCTTCTTTTTACTTAATTTATGGATACTCGGACTTTTTACATAAGCTTAAATACGCTTATATAAAAACTTGATTTTCAATACTTATCAAGTTGCCCGTACCATAGCTTTTCAATCTTTTTTCTTTATAACATCTTACTTTTTCACGATTGTTGAAAAATGTAATTATGACAAGGGTTTCTGAAACCCAATCGCCGCAACCATCATGTTAACGGATAGCTAAAGGTCTGCCTGCAACTACATGAACATTGTTATATCAATTCGAATACCTTTAAATGTATAGACTAAAATTTTTAATAATCAATAAATTCATCACTAAGTATTTAAAATTAATTCAATCCAAGCATGAAAAAAATTCTATTCTTACTGTTCTTCCTCATTGCATCGGTAGCATTATTTGCCCACACTTGGGAAATAAGGGTCAAACAGAACCAAAATGGCACACTTACTTGGTACGGTCAATCGTACCACGGGGTTGGTGAATGCGGATTTGCAAATTCTGGTATTAACATTAACGGTGTTAAATATAACTGGACTGCAGAATTTAGTGGTAGTACTTTAGGTCTTAATGCCTCACTATTTACGGTTAGTCCATCTTATGCAAATTGTAATTGTGGTAGAGCATCCTATGGTACAGTAACAACACCCTATATTGGTGGAAATCTTAGTGTAACTGCTTATTCTACAAATGCTTGTTATAGTTTATATCCTGATATGCCAGCGGGTAACGGAGCGTTCATCCCGCCGCCGCCACCTGTATGCACCAGTTGCCCTTTAACTGGCTGGGGAAATACCGTGGTTGCCTCTGGAAATAATAATGGCACAGTTTGTAACCCCAATGATGATTACACAACAGCAACAATAAATATAAATCACCTTTCTTGTGCATCTATCACTGGTGACAAACAGTTTAGGGTGATTTTTGATCCGTTAGGTGCAAATGTTGCTTATGGTCCTTTTAACTATAGTACAGGTATTCAAACCAATATAACAATTAATATTCCTTATGGAACAAGAAATTCGACTCCAGTAAAAGTAATAGATGATGATTTTCCATGTGAATTAACGCATGGGCTGTCTTTACCTGGGGGGCAATATTTAGGCGAAAAAGAAACCATCCCGCCAACAATTATTTGTCCTGCCAATATTACTGTAGGCAATAACATTGGAACATGCAGTGCAACGGTTGAAATCATTAACCCAACAGCATCAGACAATTGTGGTGCGCCTACTCTTAGAGGTGTAAGAAGTGATGCATTGGCGTTAGATGCTGATTATCCACTTGGATTAACAACTATAAACTGGACAGCTACAGATAATTTTGGGCTAAAAGCGACATGTTCTCAAAGGATTACTGTTGTTGACAATACGCCACCTTCTATCATCTGCCCGACATCAGTAACGGTGCAGTGCGCATCTGAAGTACCTGAAGTGAGTTTAGGAAAGGTCAGAACCAGTGATAATTGTATCGGAATCGTTACTGTCAATTGGGAGGGTGATGAAATCAGTGAGCACACATGTGGAAGCCGCTTCAACATTGCCAGAACTTTCAAAGCAATAGACGCTGTAAATAATTTTGCCACTTGTACACAAACAATAACTGTTCATGATAATACGGCTCCAGTTATTATCTGTCCTGAAAATATCCAAGTAAACAATGCCTCAAGTCAATGTGGCGCAGATGTAACATTCAGTGCAACAGCTACTGATAATTGTTCTGGTACGGCATCAATTACTTATACCAAAGTTTCAGGTTCATTCTTTAATGTGGGAACAACTTCCGTAACAGTAACCGCAACTGATAATTGTAACAACAGTTCAAATTGTAATTTCGATGTCACCATCACCGACAATGAGTTGCCCGTTATCACTTGTCCGACACCCCTCAGTATCAACACTGATTTAGGTGTTTGCGGCGCAAAAGCAACATTTGATGTAACAGCAACCGATAATTGCAGCGCAACTGTCGCTTTCACAAGCGGTTTACAAAGCGGTTCAGTTTTCCCTGTTGGTTCAACAACGAATGTATTTACGGCAACAGATGCTTCAGGAAATACCGCAATTTGCTCTTTTTCTGTTAAGGTTACGGACAATGAGTTACCTAAAATCACATGTCCGACACCCCTCAGTATCAGCACTGATTTAGGTGTTTGCGGCGCAAAAGCAACATTTGATGTAACAGCAACCGATAATTGCAGCGCAACTGTCGCTTTCACAAGCGGGTTACAAAGCGGTTCAGTTTTCCCTGTTGGTTCAACAACGAATGTATTTACGGCAACAGATGCTTCTGGAAATACCGCAATTTGCTCTTTTACTGTTAAGGTTACGGACAATGAAAAACCCGTTATCAAATGTCCTTTATCTACCAGCCGAAATACAAACGCAGGTTTGTGTACTTACACAGTAGTTGGCACAGAATTCAACGCACTTGCAACAGATAATTGCAGGGTAATGGCACTCACTTTCGCATTAAGCGGTGCAACGACGGGTACAGGTATCACTTTGACAGACGTTAAACTTTACAAAGGAACAACAACCGTCACTTGGACAGCCGTTGATGCAGCTGGCAATACCTCAACGTGCTCTTCCACTATCATTGTGAACGATGATCAGAATCCAACGGGTTATATCATTTATGCCACTAAAGAAGTGAAATTTGGTGAGTACAACTACATAAATGGCGATATCGGTGTGACGGCAATAGACGGAAAGGCATCGTTCAAAAAATACGATGTTCTGAATCCTTACTTTGTTAAGGCAAAAAATATTGAATTTGAGTTGCCTTCGAGCGTCGCAAACAGAATATATAGTTCTGCTACTGATGGTCCAAATCCAACATTCTTTATGTATAACGGTAATACTTCTGGTTTGAGTAATTATAATGTGAGTACGAATACCGTACTGGCGGGTAATTACAAAGACTTGACCATAAAAAAAGGCGTAGTAGCGACTATTCAAGGGAATAATTTTGGCAAAATCAGCATTGAAGAAGGCGCACAAGTGACTTTCACTAGTTCTGCTATCAATGTTGAAGAGATGGACATTCAAGGAGGTAAAAAAAGCGTCAACACAACCAATGTTTATTTCACGAACCCATCTTCTGTAAAGGTGAAAGACAAAGTGAAAATTGATGCAGATTGCCGCGTCAATGTCAATGGACCAAAAATCACCTTCTATTTGGGTGATACTCGAGGTGATGAAGAGAAATTCACGGTCAAAGGTGATAACTCACAAGTAACGGCAAATGTCATGATACCAAATGGTAAACTCAAAGTAAATGGCGGTGAAAGCCGAATGAGCATCATGACAGGTTGGTATATCGTTGAAAAATTAGAAAGTACAGGCAAGTATATCACTTGGAATAGGTACGATTGTTCAATGCCGGCACCAACACATCATCCGGAAAAAGAAAAAGTAACTTCTGAAATCACTGCTCAAGTTGAGCCTGAGCGCAATGTCATAACCTTCGTGAGCAATCAAGGAACGAATACAGGTATTTGGACTATAGAAAAACGCAATGAAGTGACTGGTACTTTTGAAAAATTAGAAATTCGGAACAATGCACAGCTAAAAAATGCCTTACAATACCATACTTTCTATGACAAAGACGCGAGTGAAGGCGAAAATTTCTATCGTGTTAAGTTAACATATCTGAATGGAGAAGTGGTGTATTCAGCCATAAAAGGCGTTACCAACAAAAAAATCAATGACTTTACTGTTTATCCTAACCCTGCTATTGATGAGGCATGGATAGACTTAAAGTCTTTTGAAGGACGGCAAGTGACCCTTGTTTTGTCGGATATGGCGGGCAAACCAGTGCAACAACAGGTCATTCAGACAGCGACCTCTGCACCTTATCGCTTAGATATTGCCCATTTGCCAACAGGTTTGTACCTCATTAAAGTACAAGCACAAGGCAAACGTGAGCTGATGAGAAAGATTCAAATCACTAAATAAGGTCGAGTAAGGGTATGTGCCGCATGAAAAATATGTGCACATGCATCTTCTCCAAGTTAAAAGGGGGTCTCTTTCGTCGGAAAGAGACCCCCTCAGTATAAATGGTAAAAATGAGACATTCCGAAGGTCTTTTGAAAAAAATTCGGATGTCTTTGTTTTACATTCGCCACATGCCGTTTATTTCAGTTTGGCAAATTCACTTTCAAACAGTTCTTGAAGCTGCTCGGGTTTGAGGTTTTTACCGATGATGATATTATTTTTATCCAAAACATAAAGTTCAGGTGTGATGTCCACAAAATATTTTTCATGGAAACGACTTTCGAGTTGTGGGTCATAGACATCCGTCCAATTGACACCGTATTTTTTTTGAAAGTTCAACCATTCTTCTCGGTTTTTGGCATTGGCGACAAGACTGAAAACTTCGACACCGCGTTGTTTCCATTTATCATAAAAAGTACGCAGTTTGGGGGTTTCTTCTTGGCAATGTTCACAATCGGGGTTGTAAATAAAAACAACTTTAAAGGTCGCTTTAAGGCTATAAAGCGTTTGGCGTTTATTATTTTTGTCCATGCCCCAAACGTCTTGACCTACCTTTCCTAAAAGGCTTGGTTGCATCTCATTAGCCCGTTTGCGCGTACTTTCGAGGTCTTCTTTTGAAACACCTTGTACCCTTTCGGGGGTAAAATACTTCAAAACGATGTGGGAATAAACGGCTTCACCATCCATCAGTTTTGTCGACCCTGGCTTATATTGACCTGCAATCCATGACGCAGCGGCATTGAATAAATCATTATTAGCCAATGTTTTATTTAACAGATAATCAGAAGAAGTGATGAGTGAGTCTTGGTGTTGCACTGTAAACTCTTGAATGTATCTTTTTAATTTTGTAGCAAAAACAGGTGTGCGCATTAAACGCCCGTCAGTAAAATCAACGTCATTCCACCAATCTATTCTGTAATTGTACATAGTAGCCAAACTATCAGTTGAGCCGTTGGGACGATAGACCATCCTGATTTTAGGATTTTGTCCAGCGAGTTTAAACTTTGTAAAAAGAGCAGTTGGATGTTGTTGTTTGAGGGTTTGCAACTGGACATCGCGGTCGTCGAGTAGGGCTTGCATTTGTTTGGTTAGCTCTACATACTGAGGGGTATTCGGTTGCAAACTGCGAACTTGCTGACTAAGTGAATTATACTTTGCTTCGAGTGCCGTTTGAGAACGAGCATTGTCAAAAAGCAATTGATTCTCAGTTGAGCCTTCGACAACCATACCGAGAATAAGGTTATCTTTTGATGTTTTAAGCGTAAAATCGTTCTCACCGCCCGCAATAAAAAATTGAAAATTGTTTTTATCAGGTGTCAATAGATAATAAAGCCCTTCTTTGAAACCTTCGGTATTTCGGAATGAGACACTGCCATCTGCAGCTAATATTGACGTATCAGCGAGGTAGTTTTGGTCAAAAAGGCTGCCTAAAAGTTTGACAGTACTCCCCTCAGTATAACCGCTGATTTTGAAGTTAATTTTCGTCGTTTTTTGCGCCGAAATGATTGACAGAGGTAATAGTAGTATGAGTAAAAACGTTTTTGATATGTTCATCGGATACAATCGTTTTTTATTAAAAAAGTTAGAATGACGTATTTGAAGGTGCAAAGCAACGGTAATTTGCCTACGAAAGCAATGTTGAAAGGGTTCATTTGGATAAAATTAACACATTAATGGTGAAAGGTGAATGATGAATAATTTAATGGTGAATTTTGTTAAAGATACATTTCTGCCTTAAAGTCTGCCCGTGCATAAGGCGTTTCACCGATAGGGACTTCGACAAAGCCTAATGATTTATAGATGTTCAAAGCAGGTGTCAGACGCTGATTTGACTCTAAAAACAGGTATGTACAGCCCAAGTTGCGGGCTTCTTCTATGACTTTGCTGACTAATTTTTTACCCGCACCCAAGCCCTGAAATTGTGGAGAAACACCCATTTTTGCTAATTCATACGACGTTTCGGATACTTTTATCAAGGCACAAGTACCGATGATGGCTTCGTCATATTTAGCAAAAAATACCTTACCGCCTTTGCTCAAGATATAGCCTTCGGGGTCGTCCAGTTGCTCTAAGTCATGCGGTTCAAGGGTGAAATAGGTTGAAATCCATTCAACATTTAGGCGTTTAAAGTCCTCTTTATACTGAGGTGTGTAGTCAATAATTTCCATATTATGAATGATGGCTCCTTTTTATTTTATGAATAGATTTCTTTTTGAAAACACGAATTTCACTAATTACGCGAATTTTTGAAGCAATTAAGATAGTTTTTGTTTTATAAAATAAAAAACATGAACCATATATAACTAAAAAAAAGGCATTTTTTTGCTTACATACTGAGGGGGGCGATTCGGTCTCCAAAAATAAAGTTTAACAATAACATTTAGGCGACTTTACTGTTTTATCAAATAATCACAAAATTTCTTACAATAAATCATATATGTTTGGCGTAAATAAAGAGCTAAATAGAAACATATAATCGTTCTAAAACCATTCAAACCAATTTCATAATCAATCTAAGTATAAAAAAATTCATGAAACTCAAATTCGTACTTTTCTCCTTAATACTCACATTCCTCTCAACATCTATCTCTCAGGCACAACAGAACTGGATTCAGATGGTTGATAAAACATCAAACTTCTACGAAATAAAAGCTGCTTTCTTAACAGAAAACAAAGCGCAGCTTAAAACCTATTACAAGAACCTCCGTCGGGGTGATGTTGAACCTCGAGACGAAACATTCCATGCTGAACACGAAACGGAAGAGTATCAAAACATCGTTCACTTTATGCGCATAGCCGAATGGGTTGAGCCACGTGTGTCAGAAACCAATGGCGATATGGACGCACTCATTGAAAGTGACTATCGCGCACGTTTGGCGCAACAAAAAAACATCAATCAACGCGCAGCAGCCAATTGGACACTCGTTGGACCTATCAATACCGACAATATGTATGGCAACGGAAGAGTCAACAGCATTATAGTTGACCCCAATAACGCTACCACACTATACGCCTGTACGCCCGCAGGTCAATTGTGGAAGTCAACCAATAATGGCGGGTCTTGGGCAGTCATTTCAGACGGTATTCCAGCAGCCGGTGTAACGAATATAGCTATTGACCCCACCAACAGTAGTATTATTTATGCCCTGACAGGTGATGCGGACAGAGCCATTTTTCATCCTTCCTCGAGAGGTTTGTATAAATCAACCAATGGTGGCGCGTCTTGGACGACGACAGGGCTATCTTACTCGATTAGCAATGGTACTGTTTTAACTGCCGTTCTCGTTCATCCACTTAATCCTAATATCATTTTAGTCTCTGGCACAAATGGTATCAGACGTTCAACAAATGGTGGGACATCTTTTACACAAGTCAGTACAAACAGTATTCGTGAACTCGCTTTCAACCCACAAAACCCTGCGACTGTTTATGCGGGTTCAAAATCAGGGGCAGCACTTTTGCGCTCTTATGACAGTGGTGCAACATGGACTCAAATAACAGCAGGTTTGCCCACAAGTGCTGAAGCTGTTCGTTTTGCGATTGACATTTCGCCTGCTGATACCAACTATGTCTATGTCATGGCGACCAACTCGTCTGACAATATGCAAGGCTTCTATCAATCAATAGATGGTGGCAATACTTTTACGCAAAAGGCTAGCAGTTCGCCTAATATTCCCAACGGACAAGGCTGGTACAACCTCGCAGTTGCTGCAGACCCGATGGCTGACAGTATCGTTTATGCCGCTGGCTTGAATGTTTATCGCTCGACGAATGGAGGTGCGACTTGGACAAGTCTATCAGGCATACACGTGGATATTCACGACCTACAATTCAATGGTACTGACCTATTGGCTGCCTCCGATGGCGGCGTTTACAGGCGCACAGGCGCATCGTGGTCTAATATTTCAAACAATTTAGCCATTGCACAACCTTATGGCATTGGTTTATCGCCTACGAATGCCAATACCGTTGTCAGTGGACATCAAGACAACGGTACAAACTTGACGACCAACATGTCCACTTGGAATGCTGTTTCAGGTGGTGATGGTATGATATCTTTCATTGACCGTACAAACAACAGTCGGATTTTTTGCACTTATCAAAACGGTGTGTTAAGACGTTCCACAAATGGTGGTACTTCATTTTCAACGATTTATACCGTACCCGGTGGTCATTGGGTCACACCTTTTATACAAGACCCTATTGATGCCAATACACTTTATACCGGTGGTGACCAAGTCAGTAAAAGTATTGACGGTGGCACGACTTGGGCAACAATCAGCCCTGCCAACGGACAAGTACGATGGATAGATGTGTGTCGCACCAACAACCAAATTATTTACTATTGTACCACTTCAAAGGTTTACAAAACAACAGATGGTGGAACAAACTGGACAGATGTTTCGGGTACAGTCCCTACTACAACACATTTGCACATCCATATTGATGTCAACAATCCCAATGCGGTTTATGTCTCTATTGCTTCCACGTCCACCAATCAAGTCTTTTATACAAGCGACGGCGGCGCAACCTGGGCGAACATCAGTTCAGGTTTACCGCCTGTTTCAGCCAATACCATCACCACACAATTAGGTCTTTCAGGTGCGGCTTATTGCGGAACGGACTTGGGTGTTTATTACAGAAACCCCGCCTTATCAACGACTTGGCAATCTTTTAATACGGGCTTACCGTCGGTACCTGTGCGTGATTTAGAAATACATTATGCTTCTGGAGAAATACGCGCCGCCACCTTTGGTCGCAGCATTTGGGAGTCACCCTTAGACCAAGTGGTCATTCCTGTTGAACTTGTAAACTTTCAAGGGCTGCTTAATCCTAATAAAAATCAAAATGCAAAACCTAACGACCAAAATACTGAGGGGGGGGTACTATTGACTTGGCAAACGGCAAGTGAACTCCGTTTCAGTCATTTTGAGATAGAACGCAGCACAGACAGTAAATTCTGGTCTAAATTGAAAGACCAAACTGCCAAAGGGAGAGCCAGCAACTATCAAACAATAGACGATAAACCCATCTTTGGCATCAATTACTATCGTTTGAAAATGGTGGATAATGATGGCAGTTCTGCGGACTCTAAAACCGTCGCCATTGAGTGGACAAAACCAAGTTCAAAACAGTGGACGGTGTTTCCTAACCCTGTTAAAAACAAACTTTACTTAGCAGGTAATGAAGACATTTCAGGTGAGCAGTCTGTTCAGGTGTTAGACATAACAGGTAAGGTAGTTTTTAGAACTACCATCAACCAAGTACGCAATGGCTTTTCTGTCAATGACTTGTCCAATGGTTCATATATTCTTGACATCAAGGACAAGCAAGAAAACGAGCGCAAAACGTTTGTGATTGAACGCTGATGCAATAGACATCAAAATACTGAGGGGGTCACTATTGCGAAAAGTGACCCCCTCAGTATTTTTAGTACTTTCCGTTATTCCGACATCAACGCAACAACGTCACAAACCCTTTTAAACCAACACTTTGTCGTCGTGGGTTTTCATAAACCACTTCGTATAGATAAATGCCTTGTGGTGAGGGTTGCCCTGTATTATTTTTCAAGCCATTCCATCCTTTAAACGGGTCATTTGATTTGAAAATGATTTCACCCCAACGGTTAACGATGCGCAATTCAAATTTCTTCATACCCTCTGTAATACCCGTCCCTCTAAAAACATCGTTATCCGTATTATCATTGGGCGTAAAAGCATTGGGCATAAAGTAGGTGACCAATGGCTCAACATCAATGACTTTCATGATGGAGTCCACACACCCCTCAGTATTCCGCGCCTTTAACGTCACTAAGTGAACGCCCGTATCCTTGAAGGTATAAAAAGGGTTTTGTTGCAATGAAACACCTCTATAATTCACAAACCACTCCCAATTCACCGCATTGATGGATTTATCTTTGAAAAAAACAGTCGGTATCACACTTGACACTTTCTGCGGAGTGTATTCAAAGTTCGCTTCTGGAGAGGGTTTTATCTTAATCCAATTGCTAAAAAAGGCATCTTTCTTACAACCTAAAGGCGAAATGATGTTTAATTTGACGGAATAAGTCCCTCCCTTCTCGTAAATATGCGTTGGGCTGATGGCACTGCCCGTCTTTCCATCTCCGAAATCCCATTTGATATTGTAAGTCGTATCTAAAGGAAAGGATTTATTGTCAAAAAACACTTTTGCAGGGGCGCAACCGATAAAAGTATTGGGTTCTACGATGATAATAGCGGGTGCAGGCTGCCACGCCACAAGTTTAGTGGTCTTACCCACGCAGTTGTAAATATCTTTAACAGCAAAAATCACATTTCTAACGCCCGGGCTTTGGTATTGATGACTCGACCGTATGGTATCATAATCAGCTGTACCATCATTATAATCCCAAGTGATTTGTTTTGTTGCTATTGCCGACGTATAAACACCTGAAAAGGCAACGGGACCTGGCACACAGGTATCGTATTTGGCTGTAAAATTAGTCGTTATTTTGCCACCGATTTTAACCGTTAAAGAAGCTGAATCACTGCATTGAGAGCCTTCATTAAGATGTAATTTCCCTTGATATACACCTGTATCGCGAAACTGAATGGAAGGGCTCCAATCTGTAAAACGTTGTTTTACACCTTTAATATCAAATTCCCAAAAGAAATCTTTGATTTGTGACCGTTCGTAACTCTTATTATTGATGTTTAAATCAACTTTTTCACAACCATACAAAAAGAAATGTTTACCCGATACAGAATCTGCGGAAATTATCGCATCCACCGTTTTTTGACATTGAACGGCATTGAATTGAAAGTCTCGAAACATCCGACTCAACAAGAAACCGTTTCGAAACTCTTCCACACAAACCGTTACAACATATTGGTTTATCATATTCGGCGTACCTGTAATCATACCTGTATTGGGGTTAATCTTTATAATGGGGTCGCCGCCCATAGGTTCCGATTCAGTAAATTCAGGCTGTTTATAACTCACTGGGGCATACGGCGGCGGCGGCGGCAATCGCCCTTGATTGCCACCACCACCGCCTTGTGGCGAGGTGTAAGCCGTACAAAACCGATAGACCAATTGGTCGCCTTCCGCATCTTCAGCTGCATGATTGTATTTTAAAGGTTCATTGACACATATAAAAATAGGGGGAAGGGTCTTGAAATAAGGACTGCTATTGCCCAAACGCTGCGCTTCGGGTGTAATTTCGATACTGTAAGTCGAACCCGCACTGCTTGGTGAGTAAATATTGGCAATCGTCATATTGCGACAGCACTTCTGATAAGAAATAATATAGCTAAAGATGGTGTCAACCAAAGTGACATCCCATTCATACAGAGCTTCTTCGACAATAATATTCGAGGGTGGTGTCAAGCAAGGAATATCATTAGGATTTACCAATTGCCGCCTTAATATGGGGACGGAAACGGCTTGTGCATCGCCATTATTACCATACAAATAATAACCATTATTGGTCTGTAAATAAACACCAACCAAGGCAGGGTTATCAAAATCAGCGTTTGGACGCGCATTGAATACATCTTTGTACATCCGCATCGTGAAATGGTAGTCAATTTTATTGCCCTGCCTTTTAATAAATTTATAAGATATTTCCCCCCCGACGATGTGGCTACCCCTCAGTATTGAAGGCATTAGAAAGAGAAGGCTACAAAGCAAAATATCCTTTAGGTATTTGTTCAACATAATAAATTTCCATTTTAATGTAAACAAAAAGATGTGTGCTGCTCAATAAGATTTTGTGTTTTTGAGTCTTGTCAAAATATTATACTAATGAACACGTATAAATATACGTAGAAGATGCTTTACAGGTTGGAAATTATTGCGTTTTGGTTCTTTTTTTTGGCTAAACAACAGTTTTTAGTGCTTGAAAAGACGAATCGGATACTTTAAAAACTGTCCATACATCATATCTTTTCGTGTGATTATTAATATGTTTTTAAAAATTGTTTATCATCTTGAAAATCAATTATTTATCAACGTATTTGGCGAAAA
>JAYSQG010000156.1:0-3840 GCA_043721685.1 Saprospiraceae bacterium
TTTTGCAAAAAAAAAATAAAAAACCAATGCCATTTCTGTTTACTATACCTCTCCTACGAACTTAAAGGTCGGAATACTCAGCAGGATACATAAAATAGCTGGTATTTTTTGACGTATTGTTCAGATATTGTGGCTCTGCTTTTAGTTTCGCCCATTCTGGCGAAGCGCTAAATGCTTTCCAATGTTCATCTCTTGATGCTTTGTTTTCAAATGTCGTCATATACATCAGATTGGGCATGTGGCTTCCCGAAACCACTTGTCCGTAGAATACTGCATTAAAACCCAGTCTTGAGAATAATTTTACTTCGCCACCGGCATTAAACATTTTCACCTTGTTTTGATGTATTTTTTCGGTGTAGCCTTCATAACTCCGCAATTCGTAAACCCTTTCGCTTTTAGGTCCTTTTAATTTCGGCAGATTCAGCATAGGTGCTTCTGGAAATGCCCGTAAAACGATGGTTTCAAAGCGGGCATAAGGTGGATTTTTATATTCCGCATCAATATAATCTTTACCCGCACTCTGATAAGCCGCATCTGCATTGAGTTTTGTCGGAATAACCAATAACTGGTCTAAGTTTTTGATGGGTGTTAATACGTAAATCAACTTTCCAAAAGAAGCCGTATCGGTTGCAACAGGTTTGAACACGCCCACCTTTTTTATGCCCATTCTGTGCATCGCTGGTATGTAGGCATCTTTCAGATATTGCTCCACGCGCTTTTCCTGTTCTTTGTTATTGACCGTGTAAATTTTGATTTGATAAAATTCTCTTTCAGGTGGGTTTGCAAAAGCATTCAAACCAATCAAGAGAAATAGGAAAGTCTTTAAAAATAATGAATTTGTCATTGTTTAGTATTTAAAATTTAAAATTGATGACTTATATAAAGCGTAAACAATAAAGTGGAATCACAAATCCTCTTTGTCCCACTCATCTATACCTTTTGTTTCAGGCGAAAACACAACGCCTACGCCTATAATCGGTAGGTTGCGATGCTTTAAACTCGCTGCGTAATGTCTATACTTGATACATTGAATGGCGTCTTTTGCTTATTCATTCATTTTGAATTCAAAAAGAAAAATGTGCTCTGTTGTTATGATAATCGTATCCATACATTAATTGTAGAGATACGCCGTTTTGTCAACCTAAATCGCATAACCTTCCGATTATCTGCAAAGTATTGGCGACCTATCGGTTAATTTTATTCTTTTACAATTTTGCCACAAGTTATGTCTTTTTCTGAAAAACGAACACACTTGCAACGCCTTAGTAAAAATAAATCGAGATCAATGCTACTAATACTGTGGCGGGTGTTTCATTTTGAGTTTGCATCTTGTTTGTTACGTTTTTTTGTTCATTCTTTTAAACACTCCGAAAACCAATAATGAAAAAGATGTTGTTTGCGATGCGATTATGTATATATTTAACAGTACCCCCCCCTCAGTATTACGGTCAAAAAATAGGCTGTCTCAAAAGGCAATGCTTGAATTTTTTAGACACCCTCTTTTTTGTTTAATATTGTGGTTGATAAAGGAGTCAATCATTCTGTCAAACAAAATACACCACACATGGATAAAGGCTTTTCAAGTAACTTATTTTCAAATGCACAATTCGACGTTGCTATTAAACAAACACTGTTGTCGTTGTTTTGCCTCTTTGTTTTTGTCGTTTTGTTTTATTTCTATACCATTACGGTCAAGAATGTCGCTGTCAAAAAACACAATTCAACAGGCTTGTTGTTTTTGTCCTTGTCCTTCTTTACCTTTTTTCTTTTGGGCATCACGCAAGTTTTTTTCAAAAACAATTGGATGAACGAAGTGCGGTTTAAGGATTTGGCAACGTTTTATACTGAGGGGGTGGATAAAGAGATGATTGAAAAGTTTCTGAACAGCCAAATAACGCTCAAAGACCTAAAAGACGATTGGAAAACAGAACTTAAAAACAGCAACTTGGAAACGGTCATTGAAGAAATGATTATGATTGCAGAAAAAAGAAATGAAAGTTTAGAAATGCTCTTAACTCTTGCTTCGAGAAACACAAGGAACAACAACGCCCGCTACATCAGCAACATCATTGACGAAGAGGATTACAAATTGGAACGCAATAAAATTTCGGGCGGCATTATTTACATGTTGGAGTCTTTACAGTTATGAATTATCCTTTATGATACTTTAAAAAATATAGCTTGGAGAACTGATTTAGATTTTTTAGCTTTGTCGGAAATAAAAACACGATAAGACCACTTTATAAAAAAAACTGCTTTTATGAATCAACGCAACGCCGGACTTTTAGCCATCGCTCTTTTTACGCTGACTGCCCTTCTTCATGTTTTACATAGTTATAATATTTTTGCTTTAAACCCAGGTTTGCTTATGGGGTTTAGATGGATAACGGTGTCTATCACACTGTTATACGCATTTTTCAAAAAGTCTTTAACGACTTGGATATTAGTTGCCATGGTGTTGGGTGTTGCCATTGGTTTAGATTTTCCAGAGTTTTCACAAAACCTGCAATTCTTAAGTAAAATATTCCTACGAATGGTCAAAACCATTGTTGCGCCTTTGCTTTTTGCAACTTTGGTCGTCGGCATTGCGAGCCATTCCGATTTGAAACAAGTGGGACGCATGGGTTGGAAATCACTACTCTATTTTGAAGTAGTGACAACGCTTGCGTTGTTGATTGGCTTAGCTTTTATCAATCTAACCAAAGCAGGCGTAGGCATTAAAGTACCTGAACAACTGCTGAAAGAACTGCCAACGGCGGAAATAAAAGGCTGGCAACAACACATCATTGACATTTTTCCTGAAAACATTATAAAATCAATTTTTGAAGGTAATGTATTGCCCATTGTCGTTTTCAGTGTCATATTCGGTATTGCGTTGGCTTTATTAAGCGAAGAAAAGAAAAAGCCTATGTTGGATTTTGCAGAGAGCCTTGCAGAAACCATGTTTAAGTTTACCAATATCATCATGTACTTTGCACCTTTTGGTGTCGGAGCTGCCATTGCCGTAACGGTCGGACATTTGGGCATTGATGTATTGCAAAACTTGTTGCTTTTATTAGTCACACTTTACTTGGCACTCATCACTTTTTTACTTGTGGTTTTGCTGCCTATTGCCCTTTTTATCGCAAAAATTCCATTAAGGCAATTCATCGAGGCAATTAAAGAACCCGTTTCCATTGCTTTTGCCACAACCAGTTCCGATTCTGCCTTACCAAAGGCTTTGGAAAACATGGAAAAATTTGGCGTACCGCGCAGAATAGTGTCCTTCGTTATACCAACAGGTTATACATTTAACTTAGATGGGACGACCCTATATCTGTCATTGGCTTCCATATTTGTCGCACAGGCTGCGGGCATGAACCTTAGCATTGGGGAACAAGTACTTATAGGGTTGACGCTCATGTTGACCAGTAAAGGTGTGGCGGCAGTACCACGTGCATCCCTCGTCATTCTTATTGCGACGGCTTCTACGTTTGGTTTTCCAATTTGGCCCATAATGGCTATTTATGGTATTGATGAATTGATGGATATGGCACGTACTTCCGTCAATGTAATAGGCAACACTTTAGCGAGTTGTGTTATTGCTCGTTGGGAAGGCGAATTTGATGATGCCAAAGCATTGGCATTTGTAGATAATGATTAAGTAAAGCAAATCATAGTAGTGATAAAAAAACCTTACGAAAGTTCGAACTTTCGTAAGGTTTTTTTTATCATACGTTATCATACGTATCGGATATTTTTAAAGCTGTCCATACATCATATCTTTTCGTGTGATTATTAATATGTTTTTAAAAATTGTTTATCATCTTGAAAATCAATTATTTATCAACGTATTTGGCG
>JAYSQG010000157.1:0-32884 GCA_043721685.1 Saprospiraceae bacterium
GACGGCGCTACGCACCTTAGAAAAATGGCTTGATTTACTTTTCTATAAACGGTGTCAGCCCTAACGGGCTTAAAATAAAACAATGCGTAACATGAGTAAAGTAATTATAAACGCATTATAAATCAATTCACCAATAACGAATAACTAATTTTTATCAAATATATAAAAGAATATGGCTACTACAACTGAATTACAAGGTATTGCCTCACAAGTGCGTCGCGATGTCGTGCGCATGGTTTACAACTGTCAATCAGGACACCCCGGTGGCTCATTGGGTTGTGCCGACTACCTAACAGCTCTTTACTTTTCGGTTATGAAGCGCAAGAAGCGTTTTTATATGGAAGGTAAAGATGAAGACTTATTTTTCCTTTCAAACGGACATATCTCACCTGTTTTTTACAGTGTTTTATCTCGTTCAGGTTATTTCCCTGCGGCAGAGATGGCGACTTTCCGTCAATTGAACAGCCGTTTACAAGGACATCCGACGACGCATGAAGGACTTCCTGGCGTGCGTATTGCATCGGGTTCTTTGGGACAAGGTTTGTCTGTTGCTTGCGGCGCAGCTTTGGCGAAGAAGATGGACGGAGAATCCAACTTCGTTTGGGCACTGACAGGTGATGGTGAATTGGAAGAAGGTCAAAACTGGGAAGCGTTGATGTTTGCACCACACTATAAGCTCGATAACCTCATTGTAACGGTTGACTGGAACGGGCAACAAATTGATGGACCAACTGACAAGGTTATGTCTTTGGGCGATTTGCCTGCAAAACTGAAAGCATTCGGTTGGGACGTGTTGATTTTGGAAGAAGGCAATAATATAGAAGCCGTTGTCGCTATGTTGCGCAAAGCAAAACGTCGTTCTGGAAAGGGCAAACCCGTTGTGATTTTGATGAAAACACAAATGGGTGCAGGCGTTGACTTCATGATGGGCAGCCACAAATGGCATGGCATTGCGCCTAATAAAGAGCAACTCGATGCGGCTTTAGCACAACTGCCAGAAACTTTAGGTGACTTTTAGTAACAAAAAGAATAAAAAACACTACTTTAGCATTTTTAAAACAATATTTTTAAAATGTTTAAGTAACTATAGATTTTATTACAACTTATTTGTTTTCAAGAACTTATAAAAACGTGTTCTTATACCCCCCTCAGTATTTTTATATGTTTGAAATGTTTTTTTATTATTTCTAATAAAAAGTTTTAAAAAAACTTGTTTCAGCAAAACAAAAAGTTTAGCTTTGTGTCATTAATTTATTTAAAACAAAGATTAAAATGACAGCAAGCAAAATAAAATCTGACAAATCAGAAAAAACAGAAACAATGGCAAACGAGAAGGAGAAAGACTCAAAACTCAAAGCCCTACAAATGACGCTGGATCGCCTCGACAAAACTTATGGTAAAGGCACCGTCATGCGCTTGGGCGAACGGCAAGTTCAAGCTGTTGAAACCATTTCAACGGGTTCTATCGGACTTGACGTAGCACTCGGCACAGGCGGCTTACCGAAAGGCCGTATCGTCGAGATTTATGGCCCTGAATCATCAGGTAAAACGACTTTGGCTATTCATGCTATCGCAGAATGTCAAAAACAAGGCGGTATCGCAGCTATCGTTGATGCTGAACACGCTTTTGACCGTTTTTATGCAGAACGTTTAGGCGTTGATGTGGATGCGCTCCTCATTTCGCAGCCCGACAACGGCGAGCAAGCCTTAGAAATTACAGAAAACCTCATTCGTTCAGGTGCCGTTGACATCATCGTCATTGACTCGGTGGCAGCTTTGACACCTCGTGCTGAAATTGAAGGCGAAATGGGTGATTCAAAAATGGGCCTTCAAGCTCGTTTGATGTCGCAAGCCCTACGTAAATTGACGGCTACAATTGGTCGGACAAATTGCTGCTGCATTTTTATCAACCAATTGCGTGAGAAAATCGGTGTTATGTTCGGCAACCCTGAAACAACAACGGGCGGTAACGCATTGAAATTCTATGCAACGGTACGTCTTGATATCCGTAAGTCAGGTTCAGCTATCAAAGACAAAGACGGCAATTTGACAGGTAATCACGTTAAGGTGAAAGTTGTTAAAAACAAATTAGCACCGCCTTTCCGTACGGCTGAATTTGATATTGTATTTGGTTCAGGTATTTCCAAGTCTGGTGAAATCGTAGATATGGGTGTCGAACTCGATATCATTCAAAAATC
Organism: Saprospiraceae bacterium; assembly: GCA_043721685.1. GTDB lineage: Bacteria > Bacteroidota > Bacteroidia > Chitinophagales > Saprospiraceae > JAAFJT01. The sequence continues at coordinate 2,199 of JAYSQG010000157.1, forward strand.
AGGCGCATGGTATGCTTATAAAGGTACTAAAATTGCACAAGGTCGTGAAGCCGCTAAACTTTTTGTTGAAGACAATCCAGAAGTTGCAGATGAAATGGAAGCTCTCATTCGTGAGAAACTGGCAACAGCGCCTGTAAAATTTGAGCCAGTCATAGATGAAGATGAAGATTAAATTTACTTTGTCATAGTGTTTTGAAATATAATCGGCGGTTGAACTTTGTGTACAACTGCCGATTCTTTTTTTGTTTTTAAAACACTAATTTATACTGTGGGGTTTTTCACTATTCACCATTAAACTATTCACCATTACCCAATGCCTCATACCCTTTCCAAGACAGACTATCAATACTATCGGGCTTGTCCCGAAGAGTTATGGCTGATGAAGCATCAGCGCGACCTGTTTCCGCCGATGACAGAGGAACGCCTGTTTTCGATTAAGCAGGGTAATCTGGTAGATGCTTTCGTAGAAAAATTGTTTAAAGATAAGTCCTTTTTAAGGGCTTTTAAAATTGGAAAACGATTAGTTGAGTTCCAAAAACGAGTAAATACTGAGGGGTATGTTGCCATTGCCGATGTCGTAGTTTTTGATGAAAATGACCCTCATTGCATAGATTTATTTGAAGTTAAAGGTTCAAAAGAGGTCAAAGAGGATTATTTGCACGATTTGGCTTTTCAGAAATTTGTGTTTGAAAAAAGTGGCTTTCAGGTTCGGAAAACATACCTCGTACACATCAATCCGACTTATGTTTTTGAAGGTGAATTAGACTCTGCCAAATTTTTCCGTTTGCCAAATGTGAGCGATAAAGTGGATAAACTCCTTGAAATAACGGCAAAAACGGCTGCCGAAGCGCTTTCTTACATCAATATCGAGACAGAACCCGAAGCGCATTTCAAACTGTGCGGCAATAAATTGGATTGTGTTTTTTTGAAAAAGCATTTTCCCAATTTGCCACCTTATACCGTTTTTGATATTCGAGGTATTCGGGAGAAAAAGCTCAATGAGTTTTTAGAACAAAATATACTTGACATTGCTGATGTGCCAACGGATTTTCCTTTGTCGGATAATCAAAGAAGACAAGTCAATATCGCACAATCGCAAGAAGTGGTGATTGACAAAGAGGAAATGCTCAAAATTACTGAGGGGTGGCAAGCACCGTTCTATTTCCTTGATTATGAGACGATTAACTTAGTTTTTCCGATTCACCCAGGGCTTGCGCCTTATCAACAAATGGTTTTTCAATACTCTTTACATGTTGTTGATAAAGAAACAAACTCATCTCATTATGAGTATTTGATTTTTGATAAAAAAGAAACGCCTGTCGCCCTTTTGAAGCAAATGCAAAAGGATTTGAAAGCGGATGGCGGAACGGTGTTTGTTTGGAATAAAAGTTTTGAAAAAACACGAAACACTGAAATGGCACGCATGTACCCCGAATTTGCCGATTTTTTGAACGATGTCAATGACCGCATGTACGACCTTGAAGTGCCTTTCAAAAGTGGTTTGTATATTCACCCTAATTTTAAAGGTAAGTCTTCGATTAAAAAAGTGCTGCCTGTTTTAGCACCTGAATTAAGCTATGAGACGCTGAATGTCCAAAATGGCTCAATGGCTTTTACACAATGGTCACGCATGATTTTTGATAATTTGAGTGATGCCGAACGTTTAAAAATTAAGCAAGATTTACTCGATTATTGCAAAATGGATACTTATGCAATGGTTAGGATTTGGGAAATTTTGAAGCAAATTTGAAGCAAATGGAAGAGGATTTATACAAAACAGCCTTATTAGGGACTGACCGAATGACCCCCTCAGTATCTACGCTCGAAAAGCTGCGAGAAATGGGCATTGAGACCGATGATGCAACGGAAGCCGTTCTCACAGGAGTCGGTATGCTTTCCTTAGCGAGAAAAGGTGGATATCCGCTTTTAAATTTTGAAGGAGAATTACCTGTGATTTGTCCGAAAGAAACCAAAAGTTATATGTCCGCAAGGGCTGCGAAATATATTCAAGACGTTTTGGATAAAAAAATACCGATTTATAACTATTTATATGCGCCACTTTTCCAATCAGTGGCTGAATGTGCTGCACAAAACAATAAAATTGTACCTATTGGATTATTACCCACTTTACTAAATGAGGGATGGCAATTGGGCATGGAACAATTGATTGGTGAACGTGGCAGGTGGTTAGCAGCGCAAAACCCGAAATGGGCAAATATTTTTACGGAGCAGAAAAAGCCGACTAAATTATCTGCCTCTGAAACCGCAGGCGTTCATTTACTGAGGGGTATACCTTTGAAAACAACACCACAATTGTACAATCAAGCCTTTGATATTATGAAAAAAATAGGCTTAATACATGAAAATGCGGCTCGTGTCGCGCTCTTTTGGTGTACGATTGTAGAAGAAATGGAAAAGTAAGACTTTTACATATACGCGATTTTACCCACCCTTGTCGCATGGCGACCACCTTCAAATGCTGTTTCGAGGAATACATCAACGATTTTCAAAGCCGTTTCTAAGGTTATGAAACGTGCGGGCATCGCTAACATATTCGCATCGTTGTGCTGACGGACAAGCGAAGCCACTTCTAAATTCCACGCCAAACCACAGCGGATATTTTGATGCTTATTAGCCGTAATCGCTACACCGTTGCCACTGCCGCAGACGAGAAAACCGCATTGTGCTTTGCCAGATTCAACTGCTTCGGCAGTCGGATGTGCGAAATCGGGGTAATCTACTGAGGGGGTGCCGTTTGTGCCAAAATCAAGCACCTCGTAGCCTTTGCTTTTAAGATGAGCAATAATCGGGTTCTTAAAAGGAAAACCAGCATGGTCACAGCCGATAGAAATGGTGGAGATTTTCATGATGAGAAGGATTTTGTGTAGTAAAATTAAAAAAGGCTGACAATTCCGCCAGCCTTTTCGTAGCCCGTACGGGAGTCGAACCCGTCTGCCAAGAATGAAAATCTTGAATCCTAACCGATAGATGAACGGGCCAAAATTCTCTTTCTTCGTTTAAAGCGATGCAAAGATAGAAGGCTTGTGTGAATTCTCAAACTTTTTTTTAATTTTTTTCCCACTTGTTTTTTTATCCGCCATTAAATGACGTTTAAAATACATTTTTAAATACTCATTGATATTTGAAAAATGATGGAAAAACAGAGGTTATATAAGCTCATTTTGTTAATTTTTGTCGAATTTCTAAATTTTTTTTCACAGAAAAGAAGATACATTGAAAACTATGTGTAATTTTACACTAAGTTTTAGTTTGAGTTTAAAACTAAGTTGTTTTTAGAGAGAAAAATTAATTATTAAATCAAAAATATAGACTGACTCAATCATGGGAAAAATCAAAATTGCCATCAATGGCTTCGGACGTATCGGACGTATCACTTTCCGCAACCTCGCAAAAATGGACAACGTTGAAGTCGTTGCCATCAACGATTTAACAGACAATAAAACCCTTGCTCACCTTTTGAAATATGACTCACTTCACGGTCGTTTCGACGGTGAGGTAAGTGCTGACGACCAATTTTTATATGTTAATGGTGCAAAAATCCAAGCACTTGCAGAAAGAAACCCTGCAGCTTTGCCTTGGAAAGCTCTCGAGATTGATGTAGTTCTCGAATGTACAGGACGTTTTACGGACTATGAAACAGCTAATCAGCATATCACTGCAGGGGCACGTAAAGTTGTGATTTCAGCACCGGCAACCGGTGATGTGAAAACAATCGTTTTGGGCGTAAACGACGACCAAATCACTCCTGATGCTAATATCTATTCTAATGCGTCTTGCACAACAAACTGCTTGGCTCCCATGGTTAAAGTTTTAGACGAAAACTTTGGTATCGAAAGCGGTTTCATGCAAACAATCCATGCTTATACGGCTGACCAAAACTTGCAAGATGCACCACACAAGGATTTGCGTCGCGCTCGTGCGGCTGCTTATAGCATCGTCCCAACATCAACAGGTGCTGCAAAAGCAGTTGGTATTGTTTTGCCACATTTGAAAGGTAAATTGAACGGTAGCTCAATGCGTGTGCCGATTCCAACGGGTTCGATTACAGACTTTACAGTTGTTTTGAAAACCGCTGCAACAGCAGAGCAAATCAACGCAGCCTTCGAAAAAGCAGCTGCAAACGAGTTGAAAGGCATTTTGCAATTTGAAACTGACCCTATCGTTTCGATTGACATTGTTGGCAACAAGCACTCTTGTATCTTTGATTCTGACTTGACTTTGACGATTGGCAACACTTGTAAAGTTTTAGGTTGGTATGATAACGAATCTGGCTACTCTGCTCGTTTGGCTGATTTGGCGGTTCGTATCGCTGTTTTAGAAGAAGTTGCAGCTTAATATATGCTTATACTTTTTATGTAAAATATAAAAATCTGCACCGTGTATCACGTGTGCAGATTTTTTTTTGCCTGACTCATTTAACCCTTTTTATCTATCAAAACCATCCCGTCACACCATAAATACGGCACTTCGGCAAGTTGATTTTGTCGTCCCTACCTCATCGTCCGATCTTTGTATCTCATCCGCATAGGGGCATCAGACACATAAAATGTCCTATCATAAATCACCTACGACTGTTCGTCTGGAAAAGCTTTGCACCTAAATTATTCTTCATCAGCAATTAAAATCACTTTAATTCATGAAAAAGCTATGTCTCAGCATCGCTGCCTTACTTTTTTTTGCCTCCACTATTCACGCTCAAATTACCGTTTCGGGTAAAATAATCAATGACAAACAAGAACTTTTGCTCTATGCCAGCGTCGCTTTGTTGGCTGCCAAAGACTCGCAATTGATAAAAGGGGCTTTGACCGACGAGACAGGTGCTTACAGCATCCCCTCAGTATCTGCGGGTTTTTATCGCATTTTGACGAGTACAGTTGGCTACGACAAAACCTATTCAGACGCTTTTACCATTAAAGAGGATTCCAAAAATGCGACGGTTGACATGACTTTACAAGCTGGGTAGATGGCAGCAGTTATGACCAAAGCGATGTCGGTTTTGGTCATAAAAACTATTATCGGGTCTCGACGTCGCTCAATTTGAATTATCGGAGTGGACAATGGAATGTCTTTGGCTCGTATAGTTATCTCAATCGGCAATCGTTTAGTATTCACCAAGTTGAGCGATTCATCGGCAGCGAGACGTATAAGTCTTATAACTACAATGACCAAGCGGTTGATTTTAACAATTATCGGTTTGGTGCAGATTTTTATGCCACAAAAAAGACAACAATTGGTGTTTTACTGAGGGGGTGGTATCGTCCTTCTGAAAGTGCTGCGCGCAATGTGACCAATGTTTTTACATCAGATTTAAGTCAAAAATTAAACTCATTTGTAACAGAAAACAACGATGCTTCGAATCGCTCAAACTTAGCGGGTAACTTCAATGTCAAGCATGATTTCAATGAAAAAACAGGACATTCGCTCAATTTTGACGTGGATTACACGGAGTTTCAAACAAAAAACAATACGTCTTTGAATATTTTTAAAAATGAAATAGGCAGTACACAATCACGTTCTCAACAAAATTTGAATCAGCCTGTGGATATTTTTGTAATAAAATTAGATTATTCATTGCCCATTGACTCAACGTTTAAAGCAGATGTTGGAACAAAAATGAGTTTTGCAACCATCAATAACGACCTCAAATTTTACCGTGCAGGTGAAATTCAAACAGGACAATCCAATGATTTTTTGTACAAAGAAAATGTCAATGCGGGTTATGTCAATCTGTCTAAAAAATTCGGCAAAAAGATAGAACTCAACGGTGGTTTTTCGTGTCGAACAAACGGTTGTAACGGGTACATCTATGTCGAAAGCGGTGCTTGACCGCAACTATTTGCAGTGGTTTCCAAGCGCAAGCCTTATGTACAGGCTCAATGACCACATGGCTATTCAGGGCTCGTACAGCAAGCGGGTCAATCGTCCGGGCTTTCAACAGCAAAATCCTTTTGCGTTTTTCATAGATTCGCTCACTTATACACAAGGTAATCCACAATTGCGTCCTGAAATCAGTCATACAGGGCAGTTGGCGGTGGTTTATGACGGTCAACCGTTTGCGAGCGTTGCTTATACCAAAACCGATGATGTGATTATCGAAAACGCGCCGAGGCTCGAAGGCACTAAAACCTTTACAACGGCTGCCAACTTAGCGAACAGCGAAAACTGGACTTTTCAACTCAATTTCCCTATAAAATTAGGCAAATGGTTGGAGGGCTACGGCGGTAATCAAGCGATTTACAATGCGTATGATGCTGATTATCAAGGCTCAACGTATAAGGCTTCGCGTTGGCATTGGCTGGCTTACACAGGTGTGACGATGAAATTGCCAAAAGACATTAAAGTAGAAATCAATGGTTGGTATTTGACAAAATTCTTAGAGGAGTTTTTAACAATTGGCAATATAGGCGGCGTTTCCATCGGTGCATCCAAAACGTTTTGGGACAAACGCGGGCGACTTTCTTTGAATCTGAATGACATTTTGTATTCTCAAAACTCGACGGCGGTGATTGATTTTTCAAATGTACGGGTCAATTTCACGCAGCGCAACGATACCCGCAATGTACGGTTGACGTTCAGTTATACATTTGGTAATACAAAAGTTAAAAATGTGCGGAGACGCTCAACTGCTTCTGAATCGGAGTCTTCACGGATAAAGGTGGAGTAAAGTGAGTGTATTTGCCTCGAAAAACAAAATTTTCGAGGCAAATACTGAGGGGGGTGTTTTTTTGTTTAAATTTGTTCTTAAAAAAATTAGACAATGAATTTACCTAAGATTTTATTTTGGGATTCTAATATAGCCACGATGGACTACGAACAACATGCACGCAGCATTATTGAGCGTGTCATCACACGTGGTTCATTGTCAGATTGGAAAATGATTAAAGATTATTATGGACTTGAACGTATCGAACAAGAAATTTTGCAAATGCGCTCTCTTGATGAAGTGACGCTTAATTTTTTTAGTCAATTTTTTAACAAACCAAAAGAACAATTCAGATGCTACACACAAGGGCATTTGTGGACTTTCTGAAATACCCAATGAAATGTTTGAGGGGGGGACTTTTGTCATTCAGAAGAATCTCTTTTGTCCATTTGTTAGATTCCGCCAGAATGACAAAAGCGACAAAAAAAACATCCTACCTACGCTACATATCCCGCAATAACCCTATATTTACTCAATCATTCTCTTGTTTGAGTCACCTCTTTAAGTCCCTGTACTCGTATGATACAAAATGAAAAAGACGCTTTCTTCGCGCAATACGCCCATAATACGGACAACGCTGTTTTAGAAATAATTTGGCAAGCCAAAGAAACCCGCGCAACCCGCCTCGACCTCGGCAATTGCGGTCTTACTGAATTGCCTGATGCTTTGTTTGAATGGGCGCGGTTGGAGGAGTATGCGTTTTAATCAATCGTGATTAAACTCTTTTTGAAATCAATGCAGATTTTTTTGTCTTCAAAGAAATCTAATCCGACAACGCCCTTAATTTCGTCTTCGGGTTGTCCTAAAAGGTAGGAACAGACTTCAAAATTCTGTTTCTCGATGCCCAAAACAGTGATTCTTTTGACATTGAATAGATTGGCTGAAATAATACCATTAGCGGTTTCAATCGGCACAAGACCTTTCGTATCGCCTAAGCGATAACCTGCATCAACCAAAACACCAAAGTCTATAACGGTGTGAGAAGCACCCGTATCAACGACAAGCGGAAAAGTGACTTCATTGACAAAACAACTGACGATGATTAAGTCGTCTGCGTCTGTACGTCTAAACGGATAGCTTTTAACCATTTACGATTTTTTTGTTGCGTTTCCCCTGTATAGATAATGGTGCGGCTTTTATAGTGTGCGCCGAGTTCGCTGCCTTTGTAACAGACCTCCAAGTAGTCTTTACCATGAAAAAGCAAAATGCCCGATTGCACAGTCGCTAAAACGGTTTCTGGATTGCCCAAGAGTATCCATTCATTTGGATAAGCTGCTTTTAATTCCTGTATCGTTAATACTTCCATTGCTTTTATTTTTTTACAAAAATACAAACTTTTTAAGAAAATACTGAGGGGGGCTGTTTTTTGTTTAAATTTGCTCATAAAAAAAACCTAACTCATCCTTTAAATCTTACATATCCTCCAGAGCATATCGGAATGTACCATAATTCTAAAAACAACCACCATGTCGGAACTCGCCTTAAAACTGATAGCCCAAGCGAAAAAAAACCGCGCCACCCACCTTGACCTCGGCAATTGTGGGCTGACTGAATTGCCTGATGCTTTGTTTGAATTGACTTGGTTGGAGGAGTTGATTTTGAATAATGTAGTGCGTCGTGAGTATTCTTTTTCTCGTATGGGATTAAGTAGTAATTGGTTTTCCAGTTGGGGTGAAGTTAATCTTTTCAAATCTATTAATCCAAAGATAAAATTTCTGAGGGAATTAAAAAAACTGATTGTACATTATCAAAAAGAAGTGAGCGATTTAAGCCCTTTGAAAGATTTAATAAATTTGCAACAGATTGAAATTTCCTCAACCCAAGTGAGCGATTTAAGCCCTTTGAAAGACTTATCGACTTTGCAACAACTTTACGCTTACTCGACACAAATAAGCGATTTAAGTCCTTTGAAAGACTTAACGGCTTTGCAACAGCTTAGAATTCACAATTGTCCTATACAATACATCCCAAAAGAAATCTACGGCAAAAATAATTGTGCTACCGACCTCTATACCTATTGGCAAGACCAAAAACAATCTCAAATCATTCTAAACAATCAACTAAAAATCATGTTCCTCGGTAACGGCTGCGTCGGTAAAACAACGCTGCTGCATTGGTTTTTGGACAATGCCTTTAAAGATTTGAGTCTTGAAGACGGGCGGACACACGGCATTATCATTCAGCCTTATCCATTCAAAGACAGTGGCGTATTGGCTAATTTTTGGGATTTTGGTGGTCAAGAAGTGTATCATGCGACGCATCGGTTGTTTTTGGGGCGGCGCAGTCTCTATCTATTGGTGTGGGCAATCGAGTCACCCGATGCCGCGCAAGAAGAAAGACATCCCCCACAGTATTGGCTCGATATGATAGCCGATATTGGTGGACAGGGGCGCAGTCGGGTGCTGATTGTGCAAAATCTATTTGACGAGCAAACAGAGCGCAATATCCTCACCGATGCCCAACGGCAAGACTACGAAACACGGGGTTTGGACATCACGACGTATTGCGTCAACGCCAAAACGGGTTTGAAAATCAAGTCTTTAAAAACCGCTATCGAAGAAGAAGCCGAGCAATTGCTCAAAACAAATATCGAAGAACTGCCGACATCGTGGGTGAATATCCGCAAAGCTGTTGCCGATAAACGTTTGACAAAAGACAAAACATTGACGTGGGCAGATTTTGAAGGCATCTGCTATGATTGTGGCTTGACAACCGACCCCGCCGTCATTTTGGGTTATTTGCACCGTGCAGGTGAGTTGTTTCATTACCACAATCAATTCGACAATCAAATCATTCTTGACCAAGAATGGGCGTTGAAAGCCGTTTATGCTGTCCTCAAACGCGATAGAGTCGAGCGATTCAAAGGTGTTTTCACATTAGAAGACCTAAGAGAATTTTGGCAAAAAGACAATCCCAATCTGACCGACGACGAAGCCAAAATCTTTCTCAATTTCATGTTGGCGAACAAAACCATGTTTTATACTGAGGGGGGGTATCAAGGGAACGAGAAGAACCCCGAATTTGTCGTACCGCAACTATTGCCCACTGACAAGCCAAAAATGTACAGCCTTTGGCAAAATATACCCGATAAAACACACTACCGCATCCAATACGCTTTTTTACACCGTGATATTATTGAGCGTTTTATTGTCGCTACGGCACATTTAAGCAAAAACAAAGACTATTGGCGCAATGGCTTGTTTATAAACTACGGCAATGACCAAGCTGTTGTAGAAGTTGTGGAAGAGAACGATATAAAATACATTCACATCGAATGTACAGGCAATACCCAAACCGAACTCCTCAAAACCATCCGTGAAGAATTCAACAAAATTCGGACTTTGGACAAAGCCAAAGAATACCGTTTCACAAACGGCAATTGGGAGCAAGTGGCGGGAGAAATTATTCGTCGTGCAGAGGATTTGGGAAGTGGATTTAAAGAGAAAGCACCTATATTCGCCTTTCCTAAAAAAGCTCATATTTCATCACATTTAACAACGGAAAACAGTATGAAACAATATTTGCTCGACCTTCTCTCCGAAGGCAAACTCAAAGACGTTTTTGCAGAAATAAAGAAATTTGCTGATACCCAAAGTAGCTATTTCACAGACCCGCTTGTACTGCTACAAAGCCGTTTCAATCGCAATGAAAATGATAACAATAATGGCTTATCCAGCCCCAGTGATTACAAAATTGATCGTAATCGCATTGAGAATGCCGTAAAATCATTGATTGATAATGAGTTTGATGAAAGTAAAGCTCCTGCACCGCCGAAAGTTGCGCCGAAAGAAGAAAATAAGCAATCTACCGCACAAGCTTTTATGTCTAATAATGAGAATAATGAAACGGCTTCAGGTAAGTTAAAAATACTGATGATGACAGCCAACCCTTCGGGAACAACTAAATTAAATTTGGATAAAGAATATGCTCGAATCTCCGAGAAATTGCAGGATAAGCAAGAGCAATTTAATTTAATTGTTCGGAGAGCTGTGAGTGATACCGAGTTTAAAGAATTTACAGAAACCATAAAACCCGCTATTATACATTTCTCTGGACACGGCGAGGGTGGTCAAGATGGGGGCATCGTCGTTCAAAATGATGATAAAAATGGGTATGAAATGATTTCGACAGACAGTTTAGATGCTTTATTTGAGTATTTTACAGAAGAAGCTATTGCTCTGAAAGCGGTGCTACTCAATGCTTGTCACACAGAGGAACAAGCCCAAACGATATCAAAGTATGTGCCTTATGTACTCGGCACGACGACTGCCATAGGCGATGAAGCAGCCATTGCATTTAGTACAGGTTTTTATTTTAAATTGGCAGAATTGGGCGCAACGATTGAACAGGCTTTTAGGTCAGGAAGAACGCAAGCGGTGATGAAAAAAGCATTGAAAATACATTTCGTTTTGTATAAAGACGGTAACAAACTCGAACTATGACCCCTCTGTATAATTGTCTAAAAACAATTTTGAAGAAATAAAGAAAGCGATTGCGATAAAAGTAAAGGGTTGGGTCTTTTCTCCTTAAAAGCCAAAACGCTCAAAGCAAATACTGATGATTAAAACAACAAGCCTTGCAAACACCCAATTTGCAAGGCTTTTGATTTATCTCAACAAAATAAATAACATGACTTTTTGTCGTCCCTTTTCATGATTTAACTGACAAAATGGCGATTTTGTATATTAAAATAGAAATAAAGCCGACAATACTTCTTTAAAAAGGGATTGGTTTCTAAATTGACGTTTGGTATTGTAAATAAAAAATCAATCAACAATAATCATTACACAATAATACAATGACATACGATAATTTCACGATAAAAGCACAAGAGAGCATCCTAAAAGCCCAACAACTCGCGGGCGAAAATAACCAACAAATGGTGGATACCGCTCATTTACTGAGGGGTATCTTGGTGGAAGACGACAGCGTGGCGGGGATTCTGTTGAAGAAAATTGGCGTGAGTCCAGCCGCCTTAGAAACGGAATTGGACAAATTAATCGCCTCCATTCCTAAAATTCAAGGCGGTGTTGACAAACAATACCTGTCAAGCGAAGCCAACAAAGTGTTGAGCAAAGCTAAGACACTCGCTAAAGAATTTGGAGACGAATATATTCCCATCGAAATCGTTTTGCTCGCCATTTTACAAGGCAGCGACAAAACTGCCCGAACGATTCGAGAATTGGGCGCAACAGAAGACAGTCTTAGAAAAGCCATTGCGGACATGAGAAAAGGACGAAAAGTAACCGATTCGGGCGCGGAAAATCAATACAACGCCTTGTCGAAATACGCCATCAACCTCAATGAACGGGCTGAATCAGGTAAACTCGACCCAATTGTGGGACGTGATGAAGAGATTCGCCGTGTTTTGCACATTTTGAGCCGTCGTCAAAAAAACAATCCGATTGTTATTGGTGAAGCGGGTGTTGGTAAAACAGCGATTGTTGAAGGCATTGCCCACCGTATTATAAGAGGTGACGTGCCTGAAAGTTTGAAAACAAAAAAAATAATGAGCCTCGACATGGCTTCTTTGATTGCTGGCGCAAAATACAAAGGCGAATTTGAAGAACGTCTGAAAGCCGTTATTAAAGAAGTGGAGGAGTCAGAAGGCGAAATCATTTTGTTTATTGACGAAATCCATACGCTCATTGGCGCAGGTGGCGGCAACGGTGCGATGGACGCGGCGAATATCTTAAAACCCGCTTTGTCGCGTGGCGAATTGCGGACGATTGGCGCAACGACTTTGGATGAATATCAAAAATATTTTGAAAAAGATAAAGCCTTAGTCCGTCGTTTTCAACCTGTTATGGTGGACGAGCCAAGTGTCGAAGATACCATCTCGATACTGAGGGGGGTGCAAGAACGCTACGAAAATTACCATAAAATCAAAATTTTGGACGAGGCGTTGGTCTCTGCTGCGGAGTTGAGTCACCGTTATATCGCAGACCGTCATTTGCCCGACAAAGCGATTGACTTGATTGACGAAGCGGCTGCCAAATTGCGTTTGGAACTTGACAGTGTACCCGAAGAAATTGATGAATTGGACAGAAAGCTGCGCCAATTGGAAATCGAGCGTGAAGCGATTAAAAGAGAAAACGAACCTAAGAAATTAGAAGTTTTGAATCGCCAAATCGCCGATTTACAAGAAAAACTCAATGGTGTGCGTGGCAAATGGGACGAAGAACGTGCCATTGTAGAAGCGATTCAATCCGCAAAACGTAAGTTGGAAGAGTTGGAACTCAAAGCACAACGGGCGGAACGGGAGTCCAATTTTGAATTGGTCGCTAAAATTCGCTACGGCGAAATCAAAGAAGAAGAAAAAGCATTGAAGGTTGCCGAGGATCAACTCAAAGAATTGGCACCTGAAAACCGTTTGACAAAAGAAGAAGTCACTTCTGATGATATTGCCGACGTTGTCGCACGTTGGACAGGGATTCCTGTTGCCAAAATGTTGCAATCCGAAAAAGATAAATTGCTCAATTTGGAAGACCAAATTGGTAAACGGGTCATTGGTCAACGTGAAGCGATAGAAGTCGTTTCGGATGCGATTCGTCGGTCAAGGGCAGGTTTACAAGATGAAAATCGTCCGATGGGTTCGTTCATTTTCTTAGGACCTACGGGCGTTGGTAAAACGGAATTGGCAAAAGCCTTAGCAGAAGTCATGTTCGACGACGAAGCAGCGATGACACGGATTGATATGTCTGAATATCAAGAGAAACACACCGTTTCACGACTTGTCGGTGCGCCTCCGGGCTATGTTGGTTATGATGAAGGCGGGCAATTGACGGAAGCCGTGCGTCGTCGTCCGTATCAGATAATTTTGTTAGATGAAATTGAAAAAGCGCATCCCGACACCTTCAATATCTTACTTCAAGTCCTCGACGATGGACGTTTGACGGATAACAAAGGACGTGTGGCGAATTTCAAAAACACGCTTATTATCATGACCTCAAATATGGGTTCAGATAAGATTTTGGACAATTTCGATGGTCTCGAAGATGTTTCTGAAAGTCAAAAAGAGGAAATCATTGAAGAAACGAAAAAAGAAGTTTTGGAGATTTTAAAAGAAAACCTCCGACCAGAATTCTTAAATCGGATTGATGAAACGGTTGTTTTCCACCCCCTCAGTAAATCGGACATCAAAGCTATTTTGGTGATTATGATTAAGGGTTTGAATAAGATGTTGAAAAAACAAGACTTGTTTGTTTATCCAACTGATGCCGCTTTCGATTTTTTAGCGAAACAAGGCTATGACCCACAATTTGGCGCACGTCCATTGCGTCGCACCTTACAAAAAGCCTTGATTAACGAATTATCAAAAGAAATTTTGATGAATAAATTTTCAAAAGGTGATAAGATTGTAGTTGATGTTAAGGGCGATAAATTGACTTTTGAGATTAAAAAGGTAGAAAACGAGGTCGTTTTGGCAGCAGAATAACATTTTAGGTGTTGCGTTTTAATTAGTAGAACGCAACACCTACTTATTTTTTTATAAAAAAGAATAAATAAAACTTGTTTATCTGAATCAGATGATTGTATATTTGCACCGCCTTTCGAAGGAACGGTCTGTTAGCTCAGTTGGTTTAGAGCACCTGCCTTACAAGCAGGGGGTCGTAGGTTCGAATCCTACACGGACCACATTAAAGATAAACATTTAATAATGAAGCAGTTACGACATAGTCGTAGCTGCTTTTCTATTTTATGCCTAAACCCCACTATTAATCGTAAACCCACCATCAACCCCAATGTCCATACCCGTAACAAATTTCGAGGCATCGCTCAACAGCCATATCAATGCGCCGACCAATTCGTCAGGATGTCCAAAACGTTTGAATGGCGTCTGACGAATAATCGAATCACCACGAGACGTGAGCGAACCATCGGGATTGGTCAACAATGCCCGATTTTGGTCTGTCAAAAAGAAACCGGGCATGATGGAATTCATACGCACCGCATCGCCATAACGATTTGCCATTTCTAAGGCAAACCATTTTGTATAAATATCAACCGCTGCCTTGCCCATACTGTAACCCAAAACGCGGGTAATCGCTCGTTTGGGACTCACAGAAGAAATATTGACAATGCTACCATTGCCTGTTTTCGCAATGACGGGTCCGAATACTTGAACTGGCACGAGCGTTCCCCACAAGTTGAGGTCTAAGGCTTTTTTCATGCCTTCGATGTTCATATCGAAAACATCATTTTCAGGTTTCAAAACGCCCTCTGGCACATTACCGCCTGCGGCATTGACCAAACCGTCAATTTTACCGTATTTTTCGAGGATGATATCCCGCGCTGCCTTCATTTTCTCTTCGTCTAAGACGCTGCCAGCAATTGCGATGGCTTCTCCGCCTTTTTCTTTGATTGCGGCGACTGCCATTGCACCTTTTAATTCATTTGTATTCAAAATGGCAACGATGCCGCCTGCGTCAATAATGGCGTTGACGAAACTTGTCCCCAAAATGCCTGTGCCACCTGTGACAACGATGACTTTCCCTTCCAATGAGAACATTCCTGATGTTTCTTGATTCATTTTTCGTTTATTATTTACAATTTTTATAAAACCGATTCAGTAAATGATGAAATTCAATCATGATATCTTCTGTAATATCGTTGTGAACAATACGCTTTTCAAACATTGTAATGGCTCGAATATCAGAATCTGAAATACCCGATTTCATCGCCAATGTTTTAACAAATTCATCATCCATTGTCCGCGCTAATAATTTATAACGTTCACGGACAAAGGTTTGAAATTGCTTCATTTTCATATCACAAATACTGACTTGTTCGTTTTGTCGGAAATACATCATGCCAATTGTTTGTATAAATTGTAGGGATGTATTCCCTTTTTCTTCCAAAACAGGAATAATACGTTGTCGGCGTTTGGCAACAAAAATCAAATAAGCGACGACCAAACCTAAAAACAGAAACCACGCCCACCGCAAAGAAGGCTGCGCTAAAACATATTTCAAGGGACTTTGCTTATCCAATTTGATATTGCTACCGTTCATTCGATTGATGACATCGCGGGAAACACGGCTTTTGGTATCCCAATAAATGATGCCATTTTGAAGGTGCGACAAGGCTTTTTCCGCATAGCGTAAATGGGTTGAATCGAGCAGTTGAATATTGCTAAAAGCCAAAGGGGTGGTGTGTAAAAAGACGGCTCCTTTGCCGTAGGCGACTTTTAAAAAGTTGATTTTAGACGTATCCAAAGTACCAATTGGCGCAACCGAAGACGTCTTCTCAGGACAATTATCTAAAATAGCGGCTGATTCAAGGGTGTCAATGTAGAAAAATGGATAACCTGTCGGCTCGTTTTTATAGAAAAAAATGCATGTAAACGGTTGCTCTTCAAGGAGTTGTGGATGTTTGAAATTCAAAGTAACTGTATCGTGATAGTTTGAATTAAACGAATGATATCCATTGAAATATTTATCCTCGTCTTCCTGCCCATAAACGGTATCGCAAACCGTATAAGAAATGCGTTTCAAAAAATAATTCGGTACGGCATTAGCCGAAATAAAGGCACGTCCGCCGTTGTGAACAAAGAGCATCAACTTATCCAAATCGGCTGTATCTGTAAAAAAACCATCGCCAACGAAGACGTAATTAGCTGTTGTCACACCGCTGCCGTCTGTCGGTAGCGATTCCGAAACCTTTTGCTTCAAGTCTTCAAGTTTTCCAGTCGGCAAGTACCCCCTCAGTATATCGTGGGCAATGTGCGTTCCGTAAGGCTCTTTGCTTTTTTCGTCGTAGGTTTCATTCCAATCGAAACGGTCTTTGCTGCGCTGTCCCATCCAAAAGAACAAACCCAAAATAGTTGCAACGACGATTCCGATGATGATGTAACGATTCATATTTTTTAAAAATGAGAGCGAAGTGAAAAATACCCCCCTCAGTATTTATGCCTTTTTTTTATTTAAATTCTGCCATGTTTCAAACAAAACGGCTTGTTTTGGTCTGTCAACAGGCATTTCACGAAGTGGTTCACAAGGTTTTAATGACTCATAAAGT
The DNA here is from genome assembly GCA_043721685.1 of Saprospiraceae bacterium. Taxonomy (GTDB): domain Bacteria; phylum Bacteroidota; class Bacteroidia; order Chitinophagales; family Saprospiraceae; genus JAAFJT01. The sequence continues at coordinate 18,943 of JAYSQG010000157.1, forward strand.
TCTTTTGGCAGTTGTTGATATAGTTCCGTACCTCGTGTTTTCCAATCCAACATTTCATCTGAAACTTGGCGGATAATACGTGCAGGATTGCCAACGACAAGGCTACGTGGTGGTATTTTTTCTTTGCCTTTGATAAAACTCAAAGCCCCAATAATGCTGCCTTCCCCAATTTCAGCCTCATCCATTACAACGCTGTTCATGCCTACTAATACATTACGCCCAATTGTTGCCCCATGAATCACCGCACCATGACCAATATGCGCCGCTTCCTTCAAAGTAACCGTTGTGCCAGGAAACATGTGAATGACGCAGTTTTCTTGAACATTGCAACCATCTTCGATAATGATAGCGCCCCAATCTCCCCGAATAACGGCTCCCGCAGCGATATAAACATCGCGCCCAATGACCACATTCCCAATCACCGTCGCTTGTGGATGAATGAAACTGGATGCGTGAATGACGGGTTTGAAGCCTTTAAATTCGTAAATCATGTTTTGTAAATTCTATCTTTCAATTGGGCAAAAAACAAATTTTTCGCCATCAAAAAGTCCTTTATCGCTCAATTTTAAACTTGGAATGACCAACAACGCCATGAAGGAAAGCGACATAAAAGGCGATGTCAAAGTTGAGCCTAAATCACGCGCCATATTAACAAGGGCGGTATATTTTTCTGCCACGATTTCACCCGATTCATTTGACATCAGACCTGCAATAGGCAACGGTAAAACCTCAGTATGCACACCATCCGTAGCGGATAAGCCGCCTTTATGGTCAACCAAAATATTGACCGCTTCACAAATCGCTTCGTCACTGACTCCTACGGCAATGATATTATGTGAATCATGGGCAACTGATGAGGCAATTGCACCGCGTTTAAGTCCAAAATTTTTAATAAAAGCCGTTGCAACAGGTACATTAGAATATCGATTGACGACCGCTATCTTCAAAATATCGTCGGATACTGAGGGGATAGCTAAACCGTTTTCTAAACTAATTTTTCCTTCAAAAGTCTTTGTAATGAGTTGTCTATCAAGCACTTCGATAACATTTATCTCCGTTTTTGATAATGGTAACGCAAAATCAGACGGCTTTTTTCGACCAATTTGGAAGTTATTGACAATGCGTTCAGGTTCTGTTTTTATGTAATCACGACCGCGTTCTGCGACGACATCGCCATTGATATATGTTTTTAAAACATTGAAATCCAATAAGTTATCAACGATTATTAAGTCTGCCCAATCGCCTATTTGTGTTGTGCCAACGTCTAAACCATAATGCTCAACAGGATTGATACAAGCCATTTGCAGTACTTTGAAAACATCAATGCCACGTGCAACGGCTCTTTTAACCAGCAAATTGATATGCCCTTCGAGCAAATCATCGGGATGTTTGTCATCAGAGCAAAACATCATTTGTTCAAAATATTTATTTATCAAAGGCGCAAGGGTATCAAAATTTTTCGCTGCCGATCCTTCTCGAATGATGACCTTCATGCCGTGTTTCAACTTGAAACGGGCTTCATCAATCATGTAACATTCGTGGTCAGTCGAAATGCCCTTTGAAATATATTTCAAAGCCTGTTTGCCCATCAAACCAGGGGCGTGTCCGTCAATCGGTTTACCTGCCCTTTTTGCGATGTCTAGTTTGTGTTGTACTGCGGGGTCATCAAAAATAACACCTGGCCAGTTCATCATCTCTGCCAAATAAAGGACTTCGGGTGAGGCGAGTAAATGAGCTATGTCTTCGGCAGTCACTTCTGCCCCCGCCGTTTCAAAAATCGTAGCAGGCACACAAGACGGTGCGCCAAAATTAAATTTCAAAGGCGATTTTCGCCCATTTTCTATCATATACCACACCCCCTCAGTACCCAAAACGTTTGCAATCTCATGCGGGTCGCTGACCGTTGCCACTGTTCCGTGCAGAACGGCAACCTTTGCGAATTCTGTTGGCACGAGCATTGAGCTTTCGATATGCACATGGGCATCAATGAAACCGGGCAGAATATACCGCGTTTTCGTCGCATTGAGTCGTCTGATATTGCGGATTCTGCCATTTGAAATGACTAAGCGCGCTGGATAAATGCTGCGCTCACGAATATCTACATAATTCCCTTCTATCGTAAAATCTGTTTTCATAGGTAAGGTTGGTTTTTATTTAATGATAAATGATGAAGTATGAATGATAAATGATGACTGATATTCAGTTTGTTTGATTATTCATATTTCATCATTTATCATTCCTTTTCAAAGGATTATTGTTTTTCAGCATTGAGGATGGCAACGACTTCATTGGTAATATCTAAGGCATCGTTGACATATAAAAAAGGACTTCCGCCGTTTTTGGAGTGGCTCACAGCGTAGTCAAATCCTTTTTGTTTTTGCAAACCTGATAAAACTTCATTGAGCTTTTTTTGCAAATTTTCATTGAATTTCATGGTTTCGTCCATCAACTCCTTTGATTTTCTATCTCGTTCAGCAACGATGCTTTGCTGTTTGGCTTGCAGGGATTGACTTTTTTGTTGCAATACCGCAGGTGGCACAGTACCTTTTTGGGCTTCTGCTTGTAGCGCACCGTACTCCTCCTGAAACTTTTGAGCTTTTCTATCGAGTTCAGCGATCAAGCTCTTTTCTTTTTGTTCAAAAGAGGCTTGTTGCTGTTTAAAATAGGTGTATTTGTCCTTCAATGAATCAATATTAACAAATACAACTTTTGATGCCGCCATTGTGCCTGTTTGAAGTGCAACAGAATCGGTGACGACAACAGGATTGGCGCCGGGAGTCTTTGGGTTGTTTTTACAATTCGAAAATGCTAATGTTGTTAAAGCTAATACAACGAATGAAATTTTTCTCATTACAAATTAAGTTTAAAATTATTTCCAACACGACACGTCATTGTTGGAAGAATCAATATTTTGGATTTAAAATTCAGCAAAAGTAAATTTTTGTTTTCAGCTTTTGAAAAAAGAATTGTTTTTCGAGACGTTAAGATATTGAGATTCAAGGAGAAAAAGAAAAAAGACAATAAGATTGCACAAAGAATCTTATCGTCTTTCTTAATATCATCTCAATAATCAAGAAATTAAATTTTTTCAGTTTGGTATTTTTTCTTGATTTTTTTCTTCTCGCGTGGTTGTTGCATGAAGAAAGGATTGTCGTCCCAAAGGCCTTGAGGCCGTTGTCGCGGTTTGATTTCAGGGTCAAAGCTCTCAACGACAATGATTTCTTTCTCGTCTGTTTTCAAAACGCCCCCCTCAGTATCAACGCTTGCAGAGCCGATTTTGAACGAACCTTTTCCACGTGGCGTAAGGTAAAAAGTATAAGTTGCGCTTTGTGTCATATCGCCATTGATGATGCTCATACTCGTCGAGGTTGAAGGACCTTGTACGGCAAAACCGTCGAATGAAGGTGGGTTGAAGCGTTTGGCTTTTGCATTTTCGACAGTAATGACGACTTCAAGTGTGTTGTTAAGCCCAATCGTATCACTCGACACTTCCATGTGGATTTTGGCATCTTTTTGCGCTGCCATACTGAGGGGTATGCTGAGACTGAAAATGAGTAACCACTTTTTCATAGTAGAGAAATTTTTTTATTTTTTTAAAATAAAGACAAATAAAAAACAGAGAATACAAAGCAAATTTATCGAAAAAATGACATTTTACCTTGATATGCTTTATTTTTTTTCATGGTTTCTCTCTTTTTTTGAAAAACTAAGCGATGGCTTTCCCACCTTTTAGCTTTAAAATATGATTGGTTTTTGCTGCCAAATCTAAGTCGTGAGTGACCAATACAAGGGTTGTTCCAGCTGCGCGATTGAGTTCAAATAAGAGGTTTTCAACCGTTTCGCGCGTATCGGCATCGAGGTTGCCCGTTGGTTCATCTGCAAAAAGTATTTTTGGACTGTTTGAAAAAGCACGGGCAATGGCGATGCGTTGTTGTTCGCCACCTGATAGTTGCGACGGGTAATGGTCATGACGGTCGGCAAGTCCTACTTTTTCTAAGAGATTCATTGCCTTCTTTCTTGCGCCTGAGTCACCCCGTAATTCAAGAGGCACCATGACATTTTCAAGTGCGGTCAATGTCGGTATGAGTTGAAAGTTTTGGAAAACAAAGCCCACATATTGGTTTCGGACGGCTGCCCGTTCGTCTTCACTCATATTGTCGAGCGCAATGCCGTTGAGCGAAACGGAGCCCGATGTTGCCCTATCAAGCCCAGCGCACAAACCGAGAAGGGTTGTTTTGCCTGAACCCGATGGACCGACGATGGCAAACGAATCGCCTTCGCCTATTTTGAAACTGACTTCGTGCAAAACGGTTAGCTGTTTGCCACCACTTCGATATGTTTTTGTTAAGTTATTGACTTCTAACATTTTATGATTTATTATGAAAAATACGGAGTGGAATTTACCCCCTCAGTATTTTGACGTTTTGGTGTTGGAAAAATTGTAGCATGATGAGACACGAATTGCACAAATTACACGAATGGGATATTTATGCCATTTAAATTAATTCGTGTAATTTGTGAAATTCGTGTCAAACTAAACTTTCCAGAAACGGAGTAGGTTAGTTTCTATGGCTAAAAATATCAATGCGAATATCAAGCACCAACGCCAGAGGGTGACACCTTGATTGCGTTCGCCAACGATTGCAGTGAAATTGGCTTCTATGGTTTCGTCAAAAACTTTGAGGTTTTTACGCTCGTAGGTTTTTAAACTTTTAATATCGTAATAATCCAAAACGGATTCTCGACGGTCGAAATTGAAGCCAAATTTGTATAAAACAGAATCGGGACGTGTGAAAAGGTTGTAAAAACCTGCTTCTTTGATGCCTTCCTTTACGCCTAAAATCGCTTTGCCTGCCACAATGCGTTGTTCGGGAATAAACTCTTCTTTTGAACCTTTCATCTTATAGGCTTTTTCGCCGATTATGCCTTTTGAATCGGCTTCGAGGTAATCGTCTTTACCAATTGTATAGCCAATTTTCCATTCTTTGGCAGACGAAATTGCCATTTTGTAGAGCATTGGAACAAAAATTTCGCCTGAACGTGCAAGGGTTGAAATCTTATCATCGAGCGGCGCGGCACAGATATATAAGTTGCCTTGCCCAATGCGATTTTTCGTAAAGAAGCTCGAACCATCGCGATAGGTCAAAATATTTTCACCATTTCGGTTGGTCAATCTGTAATTGCCTGTAGTGGAAGGCAATTTCATATTGACATTACTATTTGTGAAAACGTCTTTGAAAATGAACTCGTCGAGGTTGACCGTGGCTACTTCGCGTGGTGTATTTTCAAAGCCATTTAGGTTATTGGCTTGCGCGGAATTGAAAAAATTGGTGTAAGAAGTCAAATCTATTGAGGGGGCAGGGAAGGTGACAACATTGCCGCCATTTTTGACATATTGACTCAATTCAGCTGCAAGCCCAGACGAAACAGAAACCAAATTGCTCAAAACCACCATTTGATATTGAGGAAATTGAGAATATTGGACATTACCGCTTGACTGATTGGACACTTTGAAGGAGCGCACACCTGCCATCGCCGATTCTAAAAAGCGGTTACCGCCACCGTCGCTAATAACTAAAACATTGATTTGAGGCGGCACATTAAAAGTGAAAAATAGGTGGTCATCGAATTGAACGGGAAAGTCAGTGATTGCTAAATCCGCTTCGTGCCAGCCTGTACGCAAAATTGTGATATTTATGGTATCTTCTAAACTTGAATGTGCTTTGATATTGAGCAGACCAACGGGTTTGTCTTGTCCGTCGAGTTTCAAACTCAGTTTGACATTTTCAGCATTTTCACCTGTATAATTTGTTATACGAACAATCAACGGATTCGTTTGACCCATCATTTGCATCGGTGATTCAAACCAAGCGGAGTCAATAGCGATATTTTTTTCCTGAACAGCGGTGAGCGGGACGAGATTTATGTCTAAAGTGGTGTCTTTAAAATTGGGAATATCTGTCACGTTTTTCTGAAAATCGGACAAAATAAAGACGGTTTTGTTCGGTGCATTGCTCGAGTTCAAGGCTTGTTGCTGGCGTGTTAACACCTTAGAAAGCTCTTGTACTGAGGGGGTCGTTTTGACTTCGTCAATAAAACTGATAGCTTCTTCCTTTGAAACAAGTCGCTGGTGTCGCCCTTCAAAATCGTTGGTTAAGATTTGAAATTTATCATTATTGGCATAAGCCTGAACAATTTCAAGCGCTTTTTGCTTGGCTTTTTCTAAAAGAGAGAGGTCTTTTGAGAGAGCGTTCATAGAAAAAGAGTTGTCCACGTAAATTGAGACCGCTTGCTCTCCTTTTTTGACCCCCTCAGTATTTCGGGGCAAAAAAGGTTGTGCAAATGCCAAAACGAGCATTGCCACGGCTAAACAACGCATCAAGAGTACGAGTAGATCGCGGAGTTTTCGACGGTTAGAAGTTTCTTCTTTCACTTCGCGTAAGAAGCGAACATTGGTAAAATAGACCGTTCGGAAGCGGCGAAAATGAAACAAGTGAATGATAATCGGTATTGCCAATGCAGCAAGGGCGAATAAGAAAGCAGGAAAAAGAAATTGCATTTTATTTTGAGTTTCAATGTTTTTCTAATACACAATTAAATTTAAATCAGTTGATTGAATCATTTTTTCTTTGAAATATACATTTTGAATAAGGCAATAAAAAAAACAATACAAAAACATAATGAGCAAAGTGGCACGGTTTTTTTACGACAACAGCATATTTTTGTTGTCGTAATGACAATATTACAATAGACTTTGTTGCAAAACTAAGTTTAAAAACGAGAATTAGAGAAAAGGTGTTGTATATCAATTTTAAAAAAATGTATCGAATAGGTTTGTTATTAAGGCTACAATTTTTAATTTTGATTTTCCAACTATTTCATAGTATATGTTTTATGAATGTCTATATATTGAGATAATAAAAAGTTCTAATTGTCACAATAATACATTTATCAAACAAATAAAAACCAATGAAAATATACTATATTTGAAACATTATTTTTGAGGAAGTTAAAAGAGGAAACAATTATTAACAAAATTACACAACAAAATCACAGCGACCAGTCCTTGTGAAAAGTTAAAAAAAACGTCTTTTCCCATGACCGAAAAACGCGATCATAAGATGCTCAACGTTGTCATCGCAGACGACCACCAGTTATTCGTAGAGAGCCTAAAACTGTTGTTGCAATCAACAGAGGCGTACTATTTCAACGTAGTCGGTGTCGCCTACACAGGCCTTGAACTACTTGAATTGCTCAAGGGCAACCGCCCCGATTTGCTCATTTTGGATATTAATATTCCAACTAAAAATGGTTTGGAGGTATTACAAGATGTACGCAAATCCTTGAAAGGTACGCGTATTCTCGTACTGACGATGTACGATGACCCAAAAATCATCAAATCGGCTTTTGACCAGAAAGTAGATGGTTACTTACTCAAAAGCAGTAATAAAGATGAATTACTGCGCGCCATTGAAACGATATTAGGCGGTGAAGTCTATGTCGGAAAAGGTGTAAGTGTCGCCAATCATCATTCTGAAACGACAACTTTTGAGGATATTTTCCAAAAAAAGTTCCAGTTGACAAAACGCGAATTAGAAGTTTTGAGGCTGATTACACAAGCGCGCAATAACGGTTCGATTGCAAAAGAACTGTATATCAGTGAGCAAACAGCAGCCGTACACAGAAAGAATATTATGCGAAAAATAGGTGTCAATTCGACCGCTTCTTTGATACGAGTGGCTTACGACAATCACCTTATTTAGTTGCAACTCGAAGGTCATTACCTTGTTTTTTATCTCAATACACGATAAATTAACACATGGTAATGACCTTTTTTTATAAAAATACCCTAAATAGGGTATATCGTTCATCGAAAAAGAGCATAGCTTTGCACCAGTTTTATATCCGATAAGAACATATATTTATCTATTTTCTTGAAAACCAGTATTTCCCATGTACACGACCAAGCGCAAGCTAACCGAATCTTATAGTATAATCTGCTCACTTAATCTTTTCCTTTCGATTAAGCCTGTTTTTTTCTGTTAGAGTTGAATCGTTGCATTCTTGCAACTACGTCAATGGTATTCCTGTGTTTTCTGTTCCATTTTGATATGATGTACTTTTAAGACGTATTTCATATTTTAAATTTCATATTTCAATTTCTAAAAAATAATTTATTGAAATTTGAAATCTTAAATTTTGAAATTGCCCATATTACTTGTTGAATGCGAACCCGATAATTCTTTGAACATTTTTAAGCAAAACCGAAAGATGAAGCATACTTACTTCTTCATCCTTATATTGACTTTTTTAACAACTGCTGTTGCTGCACAAGTGACACTTGTTGCGCCAACCAAGATGGTGAAGTCAGGTGACTCCGTTGTTGTAGAACTGCGTGTGAAGACTCGGGATACACTCACGACTTTGCAGTTTACTATGTCTTGGAATCCTTCCATATTGAGTTTTGGACGTGTTGATACATTGGGCGGCTTTCCGCCAAGTGCGATCACAGAAGAATTCGGCTATTCAAATATTTCTCAAGGGAAATTGACTTTTGTTTGGATTTCGAGCAGTAATAGCGGTTTGAGAATTATTGATAGTTTAGAGATTTTTAAGATCGTTTTTAAAGCCATCGGTGCGAATGGAATGAACAGCCCGCTTCAATATGTGACTTCACCGACTCAAATCAAAGCCAGTAATGCACAATTAGCGAGCGTACCTGTGACAACACAGGAGGGCAGTATCAAGTTAGGGACAACGGCAACCAAAGAAGAAAAGGACAGAAATGCACATGCTTCGGGTCTTCAACTTATGCAAAATAAGCCGAATCCGTTCCACAATCAAACAGTCATTCCTTTTGATTTACTTGAACCAAGCGATGTGATTTTGGCTGTTTATGATTTTAAAGGTCAAAAAGTATTAGAAAAAAAAGGCTTTTATAATGCTGGAGAGCATGAATGGGTGTTGAATACTGAGGGGGTACTTGTAAGCGGTTTTTATGTATATAGTATCAGAACACAGCAAGGGTATGAAAGTAAAGTGTTCATAAAAAATTGATATTTCATTTTTGAATAAAGATAATTGTGTAGTCCTAATAAATTGCACAAGCACAGCTTTCCAAGAGACCTGAAGCTTTGGAAAGTATTTTATAAACCATTGATTTTTAGCAATTAGGATAAATTGTCAAAATTTATTCTACTGAAAATTTATTTTCTAACGTTCCCAAACTCCAACTCTATGGCAAGAAGAGTCTTTACAAAAATCGTCTTCGCACTTGGGTTGCTTTGTTTCACAGCTACTGCTGTGAAAGCCCAACAAGTAACTTTCGCAATGTCGCCGAGTAACTTAAATCCGACTCCGGCGGTCGGTGACACCATTTCATTACAGATAGCTGTAACAAATTTCACAAATATCGTGAGTTTTCAGTATGCTATTGAATGGGATCCGCTCCTTTTCTCCTACGTTTCCTTAGATAATGTCAATATTGTTGACCCGTCGAACTTTGGTTCAAATGCTTTTGGCGGCAATACTGTCATTATTGGTTGGAATTCAACTGGAGGAGCTGGACGAACAATACCAAACGGACAAAATATTTTCCGTTTGCGTTTGAAAGTCAAGGCTACATCTACAAATTATTGGGCTAAATTCTCCTCAACAAATACTTCAATTGAAGTGGTGCAGCATCCTTCTACGGTTGTGAATCCTGCATTTGGCAACCTTGGCAACCCTCCAGGCTCGACACCTACGCCAGTAACAGTGCAGGCAACAGGTTCGCAAACTGTACCGACCCAATCAAAAGTGTGTGTAAATGTTACAGCCAACGATTTTACAAATATCAATTCAGCCCAATGGGTGACTAAATGGAATCCAGCCGTTCTACGTTTCGATTCGATTTCAGTCATGAACAATACCATCGGCTTTACAGCGGGTAATTTCAATTCAACTCAGGCAAGTGGACGGTTGGCACTTAATTGGACGGCTGCCAGTGGAACATCAAAGAGTGTTACCAATGGTGATGTCCTTTATAGAGTCTGCTATACAGCTATAGGAGCCAATAGTACTTCATCCACAGTAGCTTTCGATAGTGCGGCCATATATCAAGCAGCAGCGGGAAGTTCCGTACGTGTGGCGATGAACGGTGTCAGTGGTACTGTCAATATCAGTTCAGGGCAACAAAGCACAGGCTTGGTATTTACTGCAACGAACCATGTCGTTAATCAAAATGATAATGTATGTGTTTTAGTCAAAGCAGGGAGCTTTACCAATATTGCAACCATGACTTTTGCTATGTTCTTTGATTCAACGAAAATGACATTTTTGTATGCTAAATTGATGGATCCAAGCTTGGGCGTTGACTCACTGGGCACAGCGGGTGGCGCGAGTAATGGATTTAACAATAATCCTTCTGGCACACTACGCTTTTTATGGGTAACCCCAACGGGTAATGGTGTGACATTGCCTGATAGTTCAGCTTTAATACAAGTATGTTTTAAATATACAGGAGGCGCAGGCACCTCAAGCCTATTCAGATTTGGCGCTTATGGACAAAAACAAGTCATCAAAGATGGTGACTTGAATACCGTGCCAGCGACCTACAGACAAGGCAGCATCAGTGTCGCAGGTGGTGGTAGCACACCTATAAGTTCTTCTTCAACCATTAAAAATGTGACTTGCCCAGCTGGAACTGATGGCGGTGTTACTTTGACGGTTTCTGGAGGTTCTGGAACTTATACGTATCAATGGAGCAATAACGCGACAACTAAAGACATTTCGAATGTTGTCGCAGGTACATATAAAGTAACCATTACAAGTGGTTCATTAACAAAAACGGATAGTTTTACATTAACAGCTCCTGCGGCTTTTAGTACATCAAGCCAATTGACGAGTGCAACTTGTAAGGGACAATCAACTGGTGGCATCACCTTAATGGTTACAGGTGCGACCCCTCAGTACACTTACCTTTGGAGCAATGCTGCCACGTCTCAGAACCTAACCAATGTGCCAGCGGGTGCTTATTCTGTATCTATTACGGACTCTAAAGGTTGTTCTGTAACAAGAAAAGATACCATTCTCGAACCAGACATTTTGCTCATAGGCGCAGCAACGATTCGAAATACAAAGTGTGGTTCGCAAACAGGTTCGATTACGATTTCAGGAGTTACCGGTGGTAATGGTTCAAATACATTTGCTTGGGCAGGTTCGAACTATACAGCGAGCACTCAAAATATTAGTAATTTGCTTGCGGGGCAATATACATTGACTGTCAAAGACAGCAAACTTTGTACAGCTACTAAAATAGTTACCTTAACAGATACGGCTTCTACTTTAGTTATTGGAAATCCAACCATCGTACATGTCAAATGTAATGGTGGTACAGATGGCTCCATAAGAGCTGCTTCTTCGGGAGGCTCTGGTGTGGTCACTTATAGTTGGACAGGTCCAGGCGGTTTCAATTTTTCAGCTCAAATGATTGATGTACTTCGTGCAGGTACTTACAACTTGTCTGTAGCAGATGCGAGTGGTTGTTCAAAAAACACAAGTTACGAAATCACTCAACCCGCGCTATTGACTTTGACCCCCTCAGTAACAAACGTTAAATGTAAAGGCGAATCAACAGGCGCTATCGTTCTGAATGCGACTGGTGGCACAGGGACACTTAGCTTTGCTTGGACGGGCACAACGGCAACAACACAAAACCTTTCTGGCTTAAAAGCAGGTGCTTATAGTGTTGTCATTACCGATGCGAATGCTTGTACTAAATCACAATCATTCACAATTACTGAACCAACTGATTCATTGAAAGTCTTAAGTGCCAGTGTATCTAAAATTACATGTTTTGGCGGCTCAACTGGGGCTATTTCAACAACAGTTGGTGGCGGTACACAGCCTTATCAATTCTCTTGGACAGGTCCATCAGGGTTCAGTAGTACAGCTCAAAATATCAATACACTTGTTGCGGGTACATATCGTATGACATTGACAGATGCTAATCTATGTACTGTTACAGCGACTTATACAGTTGATGCAAACCCAGCTATAGTCGTAACAGGAAATGTTTCAGATGCAACACGTAGCCCTAATGGTACAATCACCTTAACGGTATCTGGTGGCACCCCTCAGTATAGTTACTTGTGGAGTGGTCAAGGCGTGAACCCAACGAGTAAAGACCAGACAGGACTTTGCCCAGGTTCTTATAGCGTCTCAGTTACAGATGCTGCTGGATGTAGGGAAATAAAAACATTCACTATTGGTGGCGAATGTTCTACGCCAATGACGTTTGCAGTCTTAATAACACCCGCAGGTTGTCCAGGACAAAACTTAGGTCGCATTGAAGTAACAGTTTCGGGTGGCGCACCTGCTTATACTTATACTTGGAGAAATGCGACAAATGACATCATTGGACGTGACAGAATCTTAACTGGTTTGACAGCAGGTAGTTATACGATTCTTGTTGAAGACCTCATTGGTCAACGTAGATTAGAGACTTATACCGTTCTTGGTTCACAAACGGCGGTAAAAATCGCTTCACTTACCGTTTCTCCTGAAACATGTACAGGTGCTGATGGTGCTATCTCTTTAACTGTCAGTGGTGGGGTTGAACAATATTCTTACTTCTGGGCAGACTTAAGCGGTCTTAACCAACAGAGGAACCGACCTAACTTACGTGCGGGCAGCTATTCAGTACAAATTAAAGATGCGAATGGTTGTTTGAAAGATACTAGTAACATCATCGTTCCACGTAACCCTTGCCCTTTGGTAGTCATTACAACTAAGAAAAATGTTAAATGTTTTGGCGAAAGTAACGGTTCTATAACTGTCAATATCCAAAATGGTGAGCCAGGCTACGTCATTCGCTGGTCGCCAACGGATTCTGCCCTTGTCAATAATCTGCCAAGTCGATCAGGTTCTTACGAAATTACAGGTTTACGGGCTGGTACGTATAATATCTCCATTACGGATGCACGTGGTCAAACTAAAGTTGAAACACAAACTGTTGAGAGCCCAACACGATTAACAATTGAAAAAACCATCTCGCCCGTTACAAGCGGCTGCAATGGCTCAATTGTCTTAGCGGTGAGTGGCGGCTCAGGTTCTGCTTATTCATATACATGGAATACTGGCGCAACAAGCCGTGATTTGTTTGGATTATGCTGCGATACGACTAAAAAATACAGCGTAACTGTCCGTGATGAAGCGAATTGTGCCGCTTCTACTGGAAACGATGTTGTGCCATGCGTCATCGCAGCTTTAAGTGCGACTGTCGTTGTGACTGACCCTGTTTGTAAAGCAGATTCAATGTCTGGAAAAATCCAAGTAACACCTGTCGGCGGCTCTGCTCCTTTCACTTACAATTGGGCAAATGCCTTCAATCAACCTGTTGGCAGTAATTCAGCAACATTAACAAATGTTGCCCCCGGACGATATTTTGTTTCAGTGACCGATAGCCGTCAACCGAATGCACAAACGTGGACAGGTACTTACGAACTACGGATTACTTCAACATTAAAATTAGCTAATTTGATTATTACAGCTGCTGATGACGATTTAACACCTAACGGAAAAGCCCAAATTGATATTCAAGGTGGTGCTGCTGACTTCAGTGTAGTCTGGTGTAATGGTACAACAAGTGTCTCAACCAATACAGCACGTACCCCCTCAGTATCCAACTTACTGCCAGGTACTTGTAATGTTGTGATTACAGATAGACAAGGATGTAGCGAAAAAGTTAGTTTCCTTGTTCCTTCAAAATCATGCGCAACGCTTGAAGTTTTATCGCAAATTAAATGTTTTGCTGACCAAAATGGCTCAGCACGTATTGTCAAAACATCTCCAGATATGGCGTTACCCATTCAGTCTTACAAGTGGTCAACAGGTGAAACAGGACAAATTGCCTTTAAATTGAAAGGTGGTGAAAATACCGTGACGCTCATTGATGCAAATG
>JAYSQG010000158.1:0-3645 GCA_043721685.1 Saprospiraceae bacterium
GGCTCTACAATCATGGCGAAATCGGTGACATCGAGGCGGTTTTAAATTATGCTTTGAAGAAAAAAAACTACGATGAGGTCGTCCTAATCGGTTATTCCATGGGCGGCAATGTTTCTTTGAAATTTGCAGCCGTCAGTCAGCACCCCTCAGTAAAAAAGGTCGTTGCGTTCAGTGCACCACTTGAAATGCGCACTTCAACGGCGATTTTGGACTATCCTTCTCGTTATATATATAAGGCGTATTTCAAAAAAGGTATTTTGCCAAAAGTGAAAATTAAGGCGCAACAGTTTCCACATTTGCTCAATATGGCAGAAGTCGAGCGAGCCAAAACGTGGGAAGAACAACAAAATCTCTTTTTTGTCAAAATAAATGGCTACAAGAGTATTGACGATTTTTATGAAAAAGGCTCTGCTCTAAATTTTATTCCTCAATTGAAAATACCCGTTCTGATTGTTCAAGCCCAAAACGACCCTATGCTCACTCCTGAATGTTCGCCTATAAAATTAGCTGAAAATCATAAATTTATACATCTCGAAACGCCAAAACTTGGTGGTCATTGCGGTTTTATGCTGCCAAACGACCGCGAGCATACTTGGGCGGAATATCGGGCTTGGGATTTTGTCGAAAATAATTGACACTTCATATTTTTTATTAGTTTTGTGAAAAATTCATTCACATATTCAATAACGCGCTCACTCATTCAACATGTCCGTTACACTCATCATCGTTATCGTCACTGTCTTGTTTTCAATGCAAGCCTTTAGCAACCCCGCTGTTTTTGATAAATTCAAGCACAGTCCTTACATCGAACATCGCCACAAGGAGTATTATCGGTGGATAAGTTCTGGTTTTTTGCACGTTGATTACCTCCATTTAGGTATCAATATGTTCGTTTTTTATCAATTTGGTGGTGCTGTCGAAAGCATATATCAAGGACTTTTTGGCGCAATGGCTGGCAGTTTTTTGTTCCTTTTAATGTATCTAACATCTATTGTTGCGGGTGATTTAATCACTTTTTTCAAGTATAAGGACAGCCCTCATTATACAGCAGTAGGTGCATCGGGTGGCGTATCAGGCGTTTTATTTGCGTATATTTTATTCAATCCATGGGCTGAAATGGCTTTGTATGGCATTATTCCTTTCCGTGCCATTGTCGGCGGCGTTTTGTATATGGCTTATGAACAATGGGCGAGCCGCAACTCTAATGATAATATTGGTCATGATGCACATTTTTTTGGTGCTGTTGCTGGCATGATTGTTACGATTGCTTTAGAACCCAGAATTTTCAGTTATTTCATTGAGCAATTGTTCAATAATTCTCCATATTGGTAAATCTCAATTATGTTCTTTATACTTTCCAAACTGCTTTATTTCCTTTTGCAACCCTTAAATTGGTTGATTGGACTGCCCATTTTTGCTATTATTACAAAAAAAGCCCGTCGAAAGCGGCGCATACTGAGGGGGTGCTTTGCGCTCTTAGTTTTGATAACAAATCCCTTTTTGGGTAATCGTGTCTTTCATGCATGGGAATCTGAACCGATTCCCATGAGTGAATTGCGGGATACGTTTGATGTCGGTATCGTTTTGGGCGGCTACACCAAAGGCGGGACGTATGCAGATGACCGACTCAACTTGTCTTTTGCGGGCAATCGCCTTACAGATGCCATACAGTTGTACAAACGAGGCATAGTCAAAAAACTTTTGATAAGCGGTGGTGATGGCAAATTGATTGGTGAATCTTATCCAGAATCCAACTTAGCTCAAAAATACTTGCTTGATATCGGTGTCAAACCTGAAGATTTATTGATTGAAAACCAATCGCGCAATACGCGTGAAAACGCTGTTTTCTCAAAACAACTCCTTGAAAAGCAAGGGCTTATGAATGTCAAAACTTTGATTTTCACATCAGCATTTCACATACCACGGGCGATGGGTTGCTTTAAAAAAGTCGGTATTAATGCTCAACCCTACCCTGCTCATTTCATTGCAGAACGCTTGACCATGCAACCAGAAAATTGGTTAATTCCTGATCCAGATATGATTAGAAATTGGGAAGTTTTCATCAAAGAATGGATTGGGTATGTTGTTTATAAAATACAAGGCTATTCTTAATCGCAACGACTTGGCTTAGACCACAAAAGGGACTGATGCAACGGCAACAGTCCCTTTTGTGGTCTATAAAATAGTTATACATGATCAAAGAATCGCTTGCCTAATGCGTACCAACTTCTCTAACAATCCTTCTAATTTATCCAAAGGCAGCATATTTGCCCCATCGCTCTTCGCTACTGAGGGGTTTGGATGCGTTTCGATAAACAAACCATCAACACCGACGGCAACGGCAGCGCGTGCAATTGTCTCAATTAATGCCGGTTTGCCGCCTGTGACACCTGATTTTGAATTCGGCTGTTGCAATGAATGCGTACAATCCATGATAACCGATGCGCCGAGTTGCTGCATTTCTGGAATATTACGGTAGTCAACGACCAAATCTTGGTAGCCAAATGTATTGCCACGCTCCGTTAACATCACTTTTTCGTTGCCTGAATCTATGACTTTTTGCATGGCGTGAGCCATAGTTTCGCTACTCGCAAATTGTCCTTTTTTAATATTAACAATCTTTCCCGTTTGGGCAGCCGCCACTAAAAGACTCGTTTGGCGGCATAAAAAAGCAGGTATTTGGAGAATGTCAACATACTCGGCTGCCATTGCCGCTTCTTCTTCCGTGTGAATATCCGTCGTCGTCGGCAAGTGATAAGTACGACCTACTTTTTGAAGAATTTTCAAGGCTTTTTCATCGCCAATGCCTGAAAATGAGTCAATTCGTGAGCGATTTGCTTTGCGATAAGAGCCTTTAAAGATATAAGGAATCTTCAATTTGTCGCAAATAGCGGACACACGGACGGCAATTTCAATGGCTAAATCCTCACTTTCAATCGCACAAGGTCCAGCGATAAGGAAAAAATTGCCGCTATCGGCATGTTTAATTTTGGGTATTTGAGTGTTATTCATATATATATTTATTTAAAAAACGTAAGGTGTTGATGCAAATACTCAATGATTTTCAAGCAACATTTTAGCTATTTTATCTAATTTATCTTCGTGTATATTTGCCGTTTTGATACCCGCTTGACGCAAATTCTCTAAGTTTTTAGAGCTGATGTCGTCCATGGCGGGGTTGGCATCGCCTAAGTCAGGCATGATACGGTAATATTGGTCAGAGCAATCAATCGTTTTATACAATTTCATCAACTGATAATCCACCGTTTCAGAGACAGCCGTCATCATAATATCAATAATCGGTTTAACCCACCTCAAAACGCCCCATTTCCTGGCTTCTGAAAACAAATATTTCGTCTTTATTTCGCCAGTACCAATACTCACAATCATTATGCGGTCAGCCCCAATCAACCGTTGCGAATCATCGCGGAATATTTTTAGAGCTTCAATAAAAGCACACATCGAAGGGTTGTTGGCAAACAATCCGCCGTCAATTGTATGCATTAAAAAATCATCGCCCGCACGTGCCGTAGCAGGTGGAAAATAGGTCGGTGCAGCAGATGTGGAACGACAAACTTGCCAAAGCGGAAAATCTTTATTTTCTTTTTTCAAGGCATCATGCGAAGTAAAAAAAACAGCTTGCCT
>JAYSQG010000159.1:0-20032 GCA_043721685.1 Saprospiraceae bacterium
ATGATGATGATATCGAATGATGTTTGCATCGTTTAATGGGTATTTTTGATTGACATTTGAAAAAATCTATACTTCACTTGTCGCAGGTTTTCCATTTATGTTTTTCAAAGCATTGTTTTCCTGTTGCACTGATTTTAAAATATCGGACATGTATTCTGTTTGAATTTGTTGAATTTCTAAGAGTTTTTGCCCTTGATAATTCATCAAATGGTCAATTTTTTCATGCAACATTTGTATTTCTACTTCGGCTTTTAAGTTGGTTTTGTAGTCATTATGGGCATGTAAACGGTCTTTTTCCGATTGTCGGTTTTGGCTCATCATAATAATCGGTGCTTGAATGGCTGCCAAACACGACAAAATCAAGTTCAAAAAGATAAAAGGATAGGTATCAAAACCATTTTTTACAAGAGAATTGATGGTCATCCAAGCCAACAAAAAGAAGAAAAAAGACAATATAAACGTCCAACTGCCGCCGAACAAAGCGATTTTGTCCGATAGTTTTTGCCCAAATGTCAAAGTGATATGTTCCTCGTCTAACAGTTGATTGGATATAATTTCGTGGTCAGTTAAGCTTTTGATGATTTGTTTTTCAAGTGCCGTCGTTTCGTCGTTATCGCTGTTGACGATTTGCTCGATGTATCGTTGGCGGTATTGATTGAGGCTTTCGAGGGAAACATAGGACCCCTCAGTAAAATCGGGAAAATCCTTTTTAATCAAGTTGAAAATAGGTGGATGAACAGCGGCACCGATTCTCATTTCTTCGGGGCTGTAATTCTTTTTTGATACGAAGCAAACGTTATTTTCCATTGTGTTGATGTTATTTTGTAAATGCGTCAAAATCCTTGTGCACTTTTTGAACATAAGCCTTTGAATATGTTGCCACTTGCGCCATCCACGCTGTTTGCTGTGCAAAATCTATCAATTCATCGGTTATTGATGAACCTCTGCGACCTGAACTTCTTAGATGCCCCGATGCAGTGACAACGCCTATTTCAGACACAATGGTTTGAAACCTTTCAGCTTTCAAGGATAATGTTATATCAAATTTATCCTCTTCTGCTTGTAATTCACGCATCACAAAAGATTTGTCCTTGATAATGATGGAATTAAAAAGCGCGGGTAAAACGTCATTGACATAACTTTGAATCGAAACGGTGCGCTCTGCTTCGCTTTCCCAAGTCGGTTGCGGTATTTTTACAAAAGGCAATACTGCCGAAGGGCGTGCTTCTTTTACATCCAATAACAAATATTTCTCACCCGCCTGTTTCTCTGTTTCAATCAATAAAATATACCGTTCAAGTCCGAGGCTTGAAGTGCCCGCCATCCTAAACTTTATGTCTTTTATTTTCTTAAAAAAAGAAGTGTGGTGTTTTGAAAAATAAGCCTCTACGTGCTTGCCTATTTCGGTTGCCTTATCTTCATCAACGGGCAATAACTACCCAAATGGTTAATTTAAAAGTAACCTTATTTGATTAATATTGCGTCCTTTTATATTTTTATACTGAGGGGGTGGTTGATTTCAATAATAGACGTTTGACATCCAAAATACCTATCCGCCCGTTGAAAACCCTTCAAAAACCGTCATGCCACCATCAATAAAAATACTCGCACCTGTGATATAATCCGAATCGTCGGACGCTAAGAAAACGGCTAATTTGCCAATATCTGATGGTTGACCAATGCGATTGTAAGGAATTAATGTCATCAAACTCTCTAAGGCTTGCGGTGTACTCCAAGCGGCTGTATTTATCGGTGTTTGAATGGCACCCGGGCAAATGCTGTTGACACGTACTTTGCGACCGCCAAATTCTTGTGCGAGCGATTGCATAAACATCCGTATGGCACCTTTCGATGTGGCATAATTGACATGACTTGACCACGGGATAAGCTCGTGAACAGAACTCATACAAATGATTTTTCCCAAAGCACAAGAGCGTTCAGGTACCATGCCTCGGCGTAAAAACTCCCGAACAGCCTCACGGGCGCAAAGGAATTGCCCTTTGACATTGACATTCATGACCGTATCCCATTGTTCGACAGTCATTTCCTCAAATTTAGCATCTCGTTGCAAACCGGCGTTGGCAATGAGAATGTCCACCGTTCCAAAGGTTTTGATGGCTTCTTGAAACATCGCTATCACTTGCGCTTCGTTGCTGACATCGGCTTGAATGGCAATCGCATTGCCACCTTCTGCCTTGATTTTGTCAACGACAGCTTGTGCTGTTTCGGGTTTGGTGACATAATTGACAACCACATTTGCGCCTGCTGCGCCCAAAGCGTAGGCACAACCCTCACCGATACCCGAATTGGCACCTGTTATGAGGGCTGTTTGACCCGCCAATTGTTTTCTCGTTAGGATGGTTTCCTTGTTATTTTCCATCATTGTTTTAAATGTATTTTAAAAAAAAAATTGAAGTGATTCAAACGCAAACCACTCCAATTAGAAATGCGAAAACATCAACACAACATGAATAAGTATTAGTGTAGAAAATTACTGAGGGGTATGAAAAACTGTTCTTAATTATTGTTTTCTCCTTGTGGCGCACCGTTTCCTCTTTGCCCACCACCAGGACAAATATAGACCCCGAAACCTTGCTTAAACAACGTGAAACGGGCAAAAAACTGGGTAAAACAGGCAAGAAAAGCCTTAAAGCTGTTTTATACTGAGGGGGTGTATTAAAAAAAAGGAGTTGTTCTTCCTTAGAAAACGACTCCTTTCAAACTAAAATGTATGAAAAAAACTAAACTCTTGATACAAATATAGGCTGGTTCTCTCTCTACAAACAACAAGATGCTTTGTGAAACGGGCATAAAACAGCGTCAAACAGGCATTTTGGGGCTTAAAACACTTCTCCCAGATTCAAGAAAAAGCCTCTTGAACCATTTTGACCAAAACCATAGTCAAGGGCGATATTAGAATTGGTCTCTTTATTTATCTTTATCCGAAGCCCAACGCCATAACCCAAAGCGACAGCTTCAAAACGTTTGCTTGTCGGCTCTGCAAAACTCTGTCCATTGACAAAGGCTACGCCACTGAACAAGCCGTTACGGGTTATAGGAAACCGATATTCTGATTCTACATAAACCATATTTTTGCCGCGAAACCTGCCTTGCACATAGCCCCGTCCTGTATTATTATAAGTGTCCCAACCTGTGCTGGACAAAACTTGATAAGGTGGATTACCCGCAAGCGTAAAGGCGTGATAACTCCAAAAACCTAAGACATGGCGGTCATTCCCCAGTTTTATATATTTCCGAAGGTCAATAATGAGGGATTGCCAATTATTGTTACTACCGAGAAAAGTCGCGTTGTTGCGATAAACGATATTGGCGTACTGCTCGCCACCCATGGGATGAATAGGGTTTTTGCGGCTGTCGTACAACAGATTGAGCGTTGCACCTGACGAGATAGATTTGGGTTGAATACCATAAGTGACAGCATCGGGTATTTGATTTTCAGGCAAAGTTCCAATGGTTGTTTTGGTATAATAATCCAAATTAAAACCCATACCAGCGTACCAGTTCGCCCCTAAGTTTTTCAAAACAGACTCATACATACGGATGTATGTGAAGTTGAGTAAAGTCGCATCGCTGTCAGTCGTTTTTGTACCTAAACCATAAGTCTGTAACGGATAAAGCATCAAACGCCAATCGGCTGTGATATTGAAACTATTGTTTTTTGTCCACACATTCACTTCAAGCGGAATATTGATTTGGTTGTATTGGGTATAAATGGCATTGGCAGATATGGCAGACATATTGGTTGTGGCACGGTCGCCGAGATAGAATCCGACATTTGAAGCTAAAACAATTGCTGCGCCTGTCGAAAGACTATAACCCGCAACAGGTGCTATGGATAATTCGACATTGCGCGTTTGGGGCAGCAATGCATTACGTTGTGCATTTCGGTTGTGTTTCACTATTGACCTTATGACATCTTTCATGTCTTTTTGCGGAATCGAATCAGCAATTTGTGCTGAAAGTGCTGTATGTGAAAACAAAAGAATTAGGCATACGAATGAACCGTAACGTAACAAGTTTTTCATTTTTTATTTCAATTGTTTGAGCTGTTTGCGATTTTCTATGAGTTATGGCGATTTTTATATCCATCGGTTTAGATAATAAAAAAGTATTCCACTTTAATTGAAATCAGTCCGAAACGAGCTATTAACGAATTATATTTAAAATATGAAAAACGATGTATTTCTTTTGGAGGTTGCGCTGAAATAAAAAGTAGGGCGATGAAAAAAAATGAAATACAAGTTAGATAAACCTAAGAGGTGAACACAGTGTTATCCCATGTCCACCTCTTAGGTCTTCTTAACTGACAGAATTAATTTGTTTGATAAGCTGACGGTTTTTACGGTTGTGTATAAACTGATAATACATCGAATAGATGATAGGGAGAATCATTAATGCCCCAATCGTTGCAGTCACTAAACCACCAATAACGACAATTGCCAAAGGTTTTTGCGTCTCTGAACCAATGCCTGTTGATAAGGCGGCGGGCATCAGACCTATCGCCGCCATCGTTGCGGTCATAACAACAGCACGGGTTCGGGAACGCACCCCCTCAGTAATCGCCTCATCTAAGGGCATTCGGGCTTTGATATTTTTGTTGAAAACAGAAACCAATATCACACCATTTTGAATACACACCCCAAACAAAGCAATGAAACCAATACCCGCCGAAATCGAGAAATTAATACCCGTCACATGCAAAGCGACGATGCCGCCAATCAAAGCAAAAGGGACGTTCAGAAGTACCAAAACAGAATCACCTGCATTGCCAAACATCGTAAAAAGAATAAGGAAAATGGCAACCAAACACAACGGAACGACATTTGCCAGCGTGTTTTGCGCACGAGTTTGGTTCTCAAACTCGCCATTCCATGCCAAACGATAGTCTTCGGGCAATTGAACAGCCGCGTTCACTTGTTTCTGTGCATCTACAATCGTACTCCCCAAATCGCGACCCCGAACAGAGAATTTTACGGCAATATAACGGGCATTATTGTCTCGATAAATGAAAGCGGGTCCCGTTTTAGTGCCAATTTCAGCAATCTGTCCCAAAGGCACTTTCGCCCCATTTGCCGACGGCACCATGAGGTTTTTTATCTTTTCTTCATCATCTCTAAACGGTTTTTGGTAGCGGACACGGATGTCAAATTTCTTTTCGCCTTCATACATCATCGTCGCTTCTTTGCCACCAATCGCCATTTCGATAACAGAACCCGCATCGGCGGTATTGACCCCATAAAAAGCCATTTTCTGTTGGTCGAGTTTGATGTCAAACTCAGGTTGACCTAAATTGCGAATAACACCCAAATCATCAACACCTTTGACCCCCCTCAGTACATTTTCGATTTTTGTCGCAAGCGTATCGAGTTGCTCGAAATTAGTACCAAATATTTTGACCGCAATCGCCGCTGGTACACCCGCTACCGCTTCCGCCACATTGTCGCGTATCGGTTGCGAATAGTTAAAAACAATACCTGGTAGCACTTGCAATTTTTTATCCATTGCGTCTATCAAATTGTCGGTATTGGCTTTGTAAGCGGGATTCCATTCCTTTTTAGGCTTCAAATCCACGGCGATTTGCACATTAAAAAAGCCTTTTGGGTCAGTGCCATCGTTTGTTCGCCCAATTTGCGACAATGCCCCGTTTGCTTCAGGAAAGGTTTTGATAATCGCCATCATCTGGTCGCTCACCTTTTGCGCTTCGTCGAGACTGACGGACATCGGCAATTTGGTTTGCACCCACAACGCCCCTTCGTCCAGCTGGGGCAAAAACTCTGAACCCAAATATTGGAATGAAAACAAAGCTAAAAGCAAGACAGCAAATGCAACGGCAAGGCTTGTTTTTTTAAAAATATAAACTTTGTTGAAAGCTCCCATAACACCTTTTGTTATACCCTCAACTAAGATATTGTGCTTCTCTCTTACGTTTTTGCGGAGCAAAATAGAAGACAAAGCGGGTACAAGCGTCAAAGTATAAATCAATGCACCCAACAAGGCAAAGCCCAATGTCCACGCCAAAGGAGAGAACATTTTTCCTTCTACTTTTTGAAAACTAAAAATAGGAATCAGACACGTTATGATGATGAGTTTGGAAAAGAAAATGGCTTTTCCCATCTCAATACCCGTATTTTTAAACAAACTCAACTTCGCCATTTTGTTGAATTTTTCCATGCCGACCTCTTTCGCCTTTGCGTCGAGCATCACAAAAAGTCCTTCAACCATCACCACCGCCCCGTCTATGATGATACCAAAATCTATCGCACCCATGGACAAAAGGTTGGCAGTCATGCCTTTAAGTCGCATCATGGTAAAGGCAAAAAGCAAAGCCAAAGGAATAATAATACTCACAGTAATCGTCGTCCGCCAATCTGCCATAAAAATCAAGACGATGAATGTTACCAAAAGAATGCCTTCAATCAAGTTATGAATAACGGTTTCGGTACAAAAATCCATCAATTTTGTGCGGTCATAAAACGTTACGAGTTGCACGTCTTCTTTGGCAAAGCGTTTATTGAGTTCCTCAACTTTTGCTTTCAAGGCTTTCAAAACCTCCGCAGGATTTTGCCCTTTGCGCATTACGACGATGCCTTCTACCACGTCTTCTTGATTGTCCCGACTCACCAAACCCATACGTGGTTTGCCCACTTCTTGTACTATTGCGACATTTTTAACCAATATCGGCACACGGTTTTGATAACTGACAATAATATCTTCCACATCGTTTATCGTTTCCAACAAACCTAATCCACGCACCACATACGCCTGTCCACTGCGCTGAATGACATCGCCGCCGACATTGACATTGCTTTTCTGAATCGCTTGATAGACATCGAGCGACGACATGCCGTATTTGGCAATCAAATTGGGGTCAACACTGACCTCATACGCCTTTTCTTCGCCGCCAAATGTATTGACATCTGCCACACCTGGCACGCGTTTAAATTCCTTGTCCAACACCCATTCTTGAATCGTCGTCAAATCACGAAGGCTTTTTGTATGCGATTTCAAGGTATAGCGGTAAATTTCACCCGTCGGACCATAAGGCGGCTGCATATCGGGCTTTGTGCCATCGGGCAAATCGGCATCGTGCAACCGTGCCATTACTTGTTGTCTTGCCGTATTGTCGTCCACGCCATCATCAAAAATAATGGTGATATAACTCAAACCAAAAGACGAATTTGTCCGTAAATTTGATTTGTTAGGTACTGAATTTAAAGCCGTTTCAAGGGGAATCGTCACAAATTTTTCGACTTCCTCCGCACTCCGTCCAGCCCATTGTGTGATGATGATGACTTGCGTATTTGTCACATCGGGAAAGGTGTCAATCGGCGTATTGAGGTAAGCAAAAATGCCGACAACCACCATAACAGCCGTTATGAAAAACACCATCATGCGATGCCGCAGCGAAAAGTAAATAATATTTTTGATGAAGGCATTCATTGTATTTCTCTGAATTTAAGTAAATAGAGGACTTGTTTTGTTTGTGGCAAAACGATTTATTTATTTGAATATCAATGTTTTAGAAAAACGGGTAGAATAGATTTACGAAATTTTTAAAATTTCGTAAATCTGTACCCCCCTCAGTATATTTCGGTTTTTAATCCCCTTTAATCTGTTGAAAAAGTAAAATTTCATTTTCAGAAATAACTTTATCCCCAACTTTCAAACCTGTCTTGATATAAGCCCTATCGCCCACCGTTTTGAGGACTTCAATAGGGCTGATGTCATAATGGCAACGGTCTGTATAAGTCACAACAAAGTTTTTACCATTGTCCATCAACACACTTTTGGACGGAATCGCTATGGCTAATACCCCCTCAGTATTTTTGACACTGACTTGCGCAAACATCTGTGGACGAAGCAAGCCTCCTGAATTGTCCAAACGAATACGGGCTTTTAAGACCTTACTGTCGGGGTCCAGCACATGACTCATGCGGTCAATACGCCCTGTAAACACCTTGTCAGGATAAGCCAATGTTTTAACCGTCACAGGATAGCCTTCGCGCACCCGTGCAATATCTGTTTCATAGACATTTGCCATAATCCAAACATCTGTGAGATTAGAAATCGTAAACAAATTGTCGGAATTGTCGGGACGTACAAACTGCCCTGCATTCACTTTTTTCTCAACAATATAGCCCGAAGACGGTGCTTTAATGATGATTTCACCATTCGCAGATTGGTGCGCCCCATAGACATTCATCACCGAATTTATCTTGTTGACTTCACTTTGCGCTTTGGCATAGTCGTTTTTGGCTTGTGTAAAATCCCGTTCAGTACCCAAACCATTTTTCCAAAGCGTTTCGGCATTGTCCATATTTCTTTTAGCCGTATTTAAATCGGCATCAGCCGTTGAACGTTCGTGGAAATTACCCGCCACTTCGACGCTGTGCATGACGGCAAGCGTTTGACCCGCTTGCACATAGTCACCCAACTGCACATTGACCGTCGAAACTTGTCCGCTAACGGAAGGCATGACTCGCAACACTTTCTCTTGATCGAAAGACACTTCGCCAGTCAATTGCAATGCGTCACCAACGTTTTTCATTTGTGCCGAGTCAATTTTTATCATTTTCATCAAAGTATCGCTGATGCAGTTTTTATCATTTTTCGTTCCATCTACCCCCTCCGTATTTGTGGCTTCCGCTTTGCCACAAGACATTTGCGTCATCGCCAAAACGAGACAACCAAAGATTAAAAAAAGTATATTTTTCATTGTTTAAAATTTTATAATTATTTGAAAATTAGGTGTTTATGAAACCTATTTTAATGGGCGTTACCTATTGCTATTTTTCCAATGGGCGTTACTCATTGAACCCATTCAATGGGCGTTACCCATTTAACCCATTCAATGGGCGTTACCCATTGCTATCACATCACGCTCTTTCAGAGCTATTTTTCACTTTTCACTTTTCACTTTTCACTTTTCACTTTTCACTTTTCACTTAAAAGATTTGTCTGCCTACTTGAAAATTCAGTTCTTCACGTGCCAAGTTTCTATCTGTTTCGGTTTGTAAGCGGCGCAATTGCGTGTCTTTGTACGATTCAAACATATCTACAAAATCGAGCAAACTCACCTGCTTTGATTGGTAAAGTGTCGTTACGTTTTTCATCAATCCATCAAAGTTTTGGAAATAATCGTTTCTGTCGGTACTCAAAGCATCATCGAGCATTTTGACATGTGCGTAGGCGGCGAGTATTTGGTTTTGTATTTGGGTCGTCGTCGCTTCGTAGGTCTGTTTGGCTTGATTGATACCAATTTGAGCCGCCTTGATATTGCCTTGATTTTTATTCAAAATGGGTAATGGCATACTCAAACCCAAACTCAAACCATTGGAAGCAAAACTGCCCGCAGGGTCAAAACCCAAACTCACTTCCAAATCGGGAACAGCCATTGCTTTTTGATATGTCCAATTTTTTTGCGCCAATTGGCTTTGGCTCATCGCAATTTGCACATCGGCGCGGTTGTTTTGTGCTTCGGCAAGTAAAGCAGCAGCAGACGGTGTTATACCCCCCTCAGTATTTTGAACTAAAACAGGCACAATCGTCGTGTCCGCAGAGGTGATTTGAAGCAATGTTCTCAAATCAGATTGCGCACTGATATTGTCCTGACGAACCGACAAAGCGTCTTGTTCGAGACCATAAGCAATGGTTTGAAAACGCACCAAATCCTTTTGCGTGGCATTGCCCGATTGTACCAAAGGAGTCATTCTTGCCAATAAATTTTGAATCGCGCCACGTTCATTTTCAATGAGGTGCAGTTTTTTATAACCACTTGCTAATTGATAAAAACGGGTGTGCAAAGTGTAGCGCAAGTTGCGGAGCAAATCGGTGAATTGCGCTTCCGACAAGCGTTCGTTTTCTTGTTGAAAATCAACCAATTTTTGGCGTTTTTGACCCAACCTAAAAAGCTGCCCTACCTGAATGTAAGTTTGTTGTGGATTGAAATGCGTGGTTGATGTGTTGAACAAACCATTTGATGTACTCGCCACAGGGTTGTCCCAAAGGCGTGCTTGTTCGGTCAGTGCTTTGGCTACATCAACATTGGCATGATTGACGAGCAAAACGAGGTTTTTGTCTAAAAACCTTTGGTCAACCTCTTTCAAATTGAGCCGTAAAGTATCGGCAGTTTGGGAGAAGAGCGCACCCCTCAGTAGCAGGAAAATAATAATCGTTTGTAAACGCATCAGGTGATAAATTCTAAAGTTAGTGATAACTCATATTCATTTAATGCCGCAAATATGAATGTCTTTTTCCTGCTGTCAAGTGGTAAAAAGGTGGAAACGGGCAAATTTGAAGTCGAAACGGGCACTAAGAACTTTAAAACAGAGCAATAAAAAAGGTATTTGAACCCCAACTTCGAGATTTAAACACCTTATTTAATACGTATTGATATGACCCGCTTAGGATTCCACCTATCGTCCTGAAATAAGCGGTCAATAATCCAATGTATTCAAGATATGCTAATGAGCAGCATGTTCTAAACAGTCCAAACAAACGCTCGTTTGTTTATACAATATTGCTTGCTTTTATTGAAAATGAATCCACACATAACTTATCAAAGCACATACAAAACGCTTTGGCAGCCCTGCCTAAACGTCAAAAAGAAATCATTTATCTTCGATTTTTTCAAAACTTGGATCGCGAACACATCGCGCAAGTGATGGACATTACCCCTCAAACCGTCTCTAATATTCTTCAAATAGCCTTCAAAGGCATTAGAAAAAACTGGAAAAACGCGTATTTAGCCTTTTTTCTTTTGCATTTTTTATTCAATTAAAAATTTTTCAAAAATAACTTAAAAATGTATGGTATGCCGAGGCGTGTTGTGTCTCTCCTATACGAATGCTTTATAGTTTAATATGGAAAAATATAAATACTGTACGTTACAAGACTTAGTTTGGAGCGACCTATTTCGTGAATGGGTTTTATCGCCCACCGTCGAAACCAATGCGCTTTGGCATCAGTGGCTATCTGAAAATCCCGAAAAATGGGACATGGTGAATGAAGCAAGTGAAATTGTGCGCACTATAAAAGTTAAAGAACCGAGTATCAGTGAACAAGAGATTCGGAAATTGGTACAAAAAACGATTCAAAAGATAGAAAATGAAGGGAAATTGCCCAAAAATGATAAAGATACTGAGGGGGTGTTTGAATTAGAAATTGTGAAATCCAAAGCTATTTTTTATCGCCAAACGTGGTTTAAAATAGCGGCTTCGATTGCTTTGATTGTTAGTTTAGGATTTGGGGCGTGGGTTGTACAAAAAAATAATCAACTGGGTAATGTGTATGAAAGTTTGGTTTTGGGAACAAATGCGAAGCTAATCGAAACGATAAACAAAACGGATTCACCTCAAATTGTGCGCTTAAGCGATGGCAGTGTGGTGACATTGGAAAAAGGCAGTCGAATCAGTTATGAATCGTCTTTAAATGGTGAGAATAGAATCGTTTATCTTTCAGGCGAGGCATTTTTTGAAGTTACTAAAAATCCGAAAAAACCGTTTTTTGTGTATGCCAATGAGTTAGTAACAAAAGTATTGGGCACAAGTTTTACGGTTAGAGCTTACAAAGAAGATAAGGAAGTAACGGTTGAAGTAAAAACAGGACGGGTATCCGTTTTTTCTAAGAAAAATCAAGACCAAACCACCCAAACCAATAATAGTATATTGACAGGATTGGTTTTAACACCCAATCAAAAAATTGTTTTCAAACGCGATGTTAAACAATTGACCAAAACTTTGGTGGCAGAACCTGCTATTGTTTTGCCTAAAAAGGACATTCAAACGGTGAATTTTGATTTTGATGATACGCCAGCAAGCGAAGTGTTTCAAGTCATTGAAGAGGCGTATAGTATTAATATTGTGTATGATGAAGGTATATTGAAATATTGCCCTGTTACCGCACCTTTGACAGATCAAACATTATATGACAAGCTGAAAATTGTTTGTAAAGCTATCGGTGCACGTTATGAGGTTTTAGATGGACAAATAATTATTCAGAGTAAAGGATGCAAATGAATAATGAATCTAAGTTATGAATATTTTTCCACCAAACATAATCAAAAATTTAATTTCTAATAATTAGAGTTATGTTAATTAATTTTTAAACTTATACAAATACGGTGCTTTATGTGCACCGCCCGAATATTGTTTTTCAAGCCTTTCTAAGATGTTCAGGTTGAGTATTTTTTCTTGGAAACTATTGCGTTTCAAGGTTTCATCCAATATCGTTTCATATAGCCGTTGCAGTTCTTTCATGGTAAAAGTAGGTGGCATGAGGTTGAAACCGATGAGTTGATAATCGAGAGAATGGCGCATTGTTTCCAAAGCTTTTTCAATCATTTCACCGTGGTCGAATACCAAAGTTGGTAAATTGTGAATATCGAACCACTCGCTGCGTTCAAAGTATAGCCCTACTGAGGGGGTCACTTTTTGAAAATCTACCAACGAATAGTAGCCAATGGATATGAAACGTTGTTTTAAAAAAGGAAAATTTTCAATATCAATGTTTTCTCTTTCCAAGAGTTGTTTTAAAAAGGCATAAGTCGGCCGATTCGCTTTGCCAAAAGTGTGAAATTGTTTTAGAAATATGTCCTTTAATCCTGTTCTCTCTTCCAAAATCCGTTGAGCAGCTATATCAATATCCTCGACTTGCTTGATATGCCCACCTTGCAACGCCCACAAATCCATTTTGGGGTGTTTGCACAATAAGACCTTTAATTCATTGTCATGAAAACCGAAAATGACACAATCAATGGATAGTTGAGGTATACTCTCGTCAAATAAATGTATGAGTTCCAATAAGTTGTCAACGGTCGTTTCTTTAGCGTTATCTATCATAAAACACGAATATTTTCACAAAATTAGACAAATATTTGGTAATAAAAAAAGTTCGTTTTATTATTGTCGGAATTTCTGACAATAACAAAAAGAGCTATCTCCTTTTCAAACTAAATTTTCAATTAAATGTTAATTAAAAACATAAACCACGCTCAATTCGCGGAAATCAGATACCCCTCAGACCCGACAAATTTGATGCAAGCGGCAAAGCTGTTATTAATTTTATTAGAAATAATGCTCAAAAAGTAACGGGTATCCAAATGGAGGCGATGGGTTTCAAATTTGAAGGTAAAAAGGAATGATTTTGATTTCGGGTATGGGATTTTGGTTGTTTCTTCGGAAATCCGAAATCTTATATCCGAGATTCAATGCCCCCCTCAGTATTTTTACTAAATAAATGGAAATATGAAAACATTAAAATGCACTTCGATTTTGGCCATTTTGATTACCCAAATTCTTACCGCTTATGCACAGGAATCAACAAACAAAATCAATCTGAAACAGATGAAATGGGTTGGCTCGGTTGATGAACGGTATCAATCATTCAATATTGAAATGTGTGAGGTCGTTGGCGGCGATTTTTGGATACCTTATGAGTTAATAGATTCTGTTAGGAAAAATTCCAATAAAAAAGGAATTGAAGCCCTAAAATGGGAAATTGAACCTATTAATCTTTATGAAACCAAATTACGCAATTTAGCGGCTGCAATTGGACCCCTAAACAGGTGAAATCAATTTTGGATTATACCCAATCCATCGGAGGCGAAATTTCGGCAGCCGAACTTTTTAATGAGCCTTCTCATGCCAGTCATGGAAATGCGCCAAAAGGATATAACGGTGATAATTTTGTTAAGGATTTTGCTGCATTCAGAGCATTTGCTAAAGATGCCGTTCCTAAGATGAAAATTATAGGTCCTGGTTCTACTGGAGAAGGCGGTATTCTGCCCTCTGGTTTAGACCTTTCAAGAGATAAATACAATACTGGCGCCCCGATTTGGCTTACAGAAACCGCCGAAACCGCTTGTGGTGGCAACCCTTGGGCAGTTACTTATATTGATTGTTTCATATATTTAGAACAGCTCGGCAGACTCGCCAAAAAAGGCGTACAAGTGGTGATGCACAATACCCTTGCTCGCAGCGAATATGCTTTACTTGACCACGACACCCATAATCCAAGACCCAACTATTGGGCTGCCTTATTTACTTACGGCTGATGAACTACTGGCTAAATCGGGAAACTTTTAAACGTTTCCCGAACATAACTAGCCTCTTCAATTGGTGTTCACCCAAATCTACTTCGCATAAACCGATTAATAAAAACGTGGATGCGGTCAACGGACTCAACGGAAAACCGACTGTCATTTGTCCCAACAAAGCGGTGCGTCCAATTTCAAGCGGGTCAATGCCAAATTGCGTGGCGGTTTGACTCAAAATCGGCACAATGCCGAAATAATAAGCATCGGGTGTGAACAGCATACTTGCGGGCATACTCGTCACGGCGGTGAGTGTCGGTAACAAATTGGCATGGTCGTGCGGAATCAAAGCGACTAAGGTATTTGCCATGGCATCAATCATTTTTGAGCCTGTTAAGATGCCTGAAAAGATGCCCGCCGCGAATATCATGCTTGAAACTAAAAAAATATTCGCTCCATGCCCCCTCAGTATTTTCTGTTATTCGGGCAGTTTTGGATAGTTCACAATCAAGGCAATCATGCTCATCACGATGAACAATGCAGGAGCTGGAATCCATCCATTCATCAAAGCTGCGACAAGTCCAATAGTCATCAAAGCATTGAACCACAATAGTTTAGGTCGCCTTAATACCTGTTGTTCGGCATTTAATTCTGCTTTATGGTTGTATTCAAAATCAATGACACCCAACCGTTTCCGTTCTTTTTTACCAAACCAATAAGCGACAAAAAGTACCCATAAAACGCCGCCAATGATAGCGGGAATATTGGGATTGAATATATGCACAGCATCGCTTTTGAGCGTCGAAATAGCCCGTGCAGATGTGCCCGACCAAGGGACTAAATGCAACGGACCAACGCTCAAAGGCACAATACCCGATAAGATTAAACGATTGATTTTCAATTGTTTGTAAATTGGCAAAAAAGCTGAAAGCACTATCATAACCGTGGCTGTGCCATCGCCATCTAAATGGACAATCATGGTTAAGATAGCCGTACCCATGATGACTTTCAGAGGGTCGCCTTTTACTGATTTTATGATAAAAGCAATGACGGGGTCGAATAAACCCGCGTCCAGCATCGTTGCAAAATATAAGACCGCAAACATCAATAAAATGCCCGTCGGCGCAACTTGTTTGATGCCTGCGAGGGCAAATTAGCCCAATTCTTTTGGGTTAATCCCAGCGATTAATCCAAATACGACGGGTATTAACACCAAAGCAGTTATAACCGATAACCGTTTTGTTATGATTAAAATGAGAAAAGCGGCACTTGTCATGCAACCAATATAGGTTGCCGTGCCTTTGCCAAATTGATTTTGCGTAATCGCTGCATATTTCCCCCATTGAGGATGGTCATAATAGGCTAAAACTTGGGCTGTTGTGGGTGTAATCAGCTCCATCCAAGTGTGCACTTTATTCTCCGCCGCACCGACTTTGAAAGGGTCGTCTTTTAAAGATACATTTTTAGGAATCGTAAATTGACTGTACGCAATCCCGCAAGCTTCGTTGATAATTCCTGGCTGCACCGTGCTTCTAACCTTGACATTTTCGTCAGAAAAACCGCTTTTGAAGGTATAAACAACGTGTCCACCGTTTTTTACATAGTCATTTAATTTATGCAACAAATCATCTGAAGCGGCATAAAGGGCAGGAACAACTATCATTTTGTATTTTGAAAAGTCAGATACTGAGGGGTCTATAAAATCCGTTCCGACATTCATTTTATATAAGGCATCGTACAAGGGACGCAAAATATCATTATAATTTTCCTTCGCACCCCAACCAAAACTGAAGGCATTGAAAGCAGACAAAGCTTCATTGCTGAAAAGAATGGCAACGTCGTTATTTTTCTTGAAATTAATGAGTTTTTCACTCAATCTATCAAAATCTTTTCCAATGGTTTGCGCTTCTAAATACGTCGGATTAGGTTCAAAATCGTGGCTTAACAAGCCTTTCCAATACGTTTCAGCAGAATTATGGATGGAATGCCAATGCCAATAAGCAACCATATTTGCCCCCGAAGCTAAATGACTAAAGGCTTGCAAACGCAACTGATTCGGATACGGCACCCATTGCGGAAAACCTTGCGCTTCGGTTTCAATAACAAGGTAGTTTTTGCCGCCTTTCATGGAACGGGTAACATCACCTCCAAATGAAATTTCGATACCCGTCAAATTATCCTGCGTGTTGTGGTAAATGTCTATACCTGCAACATCTAAGGCTATGCTTGCCGCAAAATGATCCACATCGGGCTGTATGCCAAATGAAAACCCGCGCCATTCTAAGTCAAAATTTTGCGTAACAAATTGATTGGGTTTGGCATATTCTTTCACAATTTTAGCCTGCCAAGCCAAGTAATCCGTGACCAATTGACGTTGAAATTTGGCAAATTCAGCAATCAAACTCGCATTAATAGAGCCATTGACCGAAGGAAAATCGTCCCAATTATTGATGCGATTGCTCCAATAGTCCAAACCAAAGGCTTTATTGATATTGTCCAATGTTTTGAATTTTGTTTTCATATATTGGACAAACTGCTTTTGCACATTTTCCCCCGAAGTTTGATAAGATTTGGTTTCATTATCCACTTGATAACCGATGATGGCAGGATGGTTTTTGACGTGTTCCATGATTTTGCGAATCACACGCTCGGCATGAAAACGAAAATGCTCATTGGTGATATCCATGTTTTGCCGTGCGCCATATTGTCGTTGACCTTGCGGCGTTGTCGCCAATACTGAGGGGTACTTCTTAACCAACCAAGTCGGCACAGCATAAGTTGGTGTACCGATTATGACTTTTATACCGCCTTTGTGCATGGCATCCAGAACGCGGTCAATGTGCGAAAAATCGAATACATTGTCTTGTGGTTCAACGGTACTCCATGTGGATTCGGCAATGCGCACAACGTTTATACCCGTTTCTTGCATCATTTTCACATCTTTTTCGAGACGGTCATACGGCATGTATTCGTCGTAGTAGGCTACGCCGAAAAGGAGTTTTTCTTTAACTGTTTGCCCAAAGACAAATAATTGACACCCTAAAAAGGCAACTAAAAAAGCATGTTTTTTCATGTATTTATAGCAATAAAATTGATTGTGATTATGAGGGCAATTGTTAAACGCTCATCCTTATTTTAATAAAAAATTACTCACTTTTAACGATAACTCTTTGATAACGAGTCTGTTGCAGTGTTTTCGAATCACTCACTTCTAAAATAAGATGTAATGTTTCGCCCTTTTTAATATCATTGGGTAGAATAAAAGAAGCCTTCGCACGATTGGCATTTTTAATCGCAATTTTGCCTGTATAAGTGCCTACTTCTTCATATTGCCACCATTTATAAGTTAATTTATCACCATCAGGGTCATTGGCTTTGCCCTTTAATTTAATTTTTTGATTGGTTTTCGCAGTTAAAACATTAGCATGTTTCAACATGACTTTTGGCGGATGATTGGCATTTTTAAAATCCTTAATACACCAATCAGCCCGTGCTGCAAAATCATTTTGCAAAGTCGGTACCCATCGAGCTTGGGCATACGCTAAGTCTGGTTTTTGGGTATAAGGGTTAAAATCAGCTGCTTTTTCGCCATCTTCCCAACGATTGGGCATGGAGTCTGATTGAATTAAACGACCACTCCAACCACCGAATTGAGGGTTTTCGAGATTACCCAAACCCGTATTGACCAAATGTAAAAAAGCGGGAGAATCCCCTTCTGAAATGAAATCATATTGTGTGAAATTGCCCCACTGGTTGTTTTTAATCTTAGCAGGGTCGCTGTAAATATCCTCTATTTCACCCGCAGGCGGGTTGCCGTCGCCATAGCTGTAATACATTTTGGTTAAGGCACCGTGGTTGTTGATGATTTTATCGCCCATAAATGTGCCTTGCAAATAAGGGTGCATTTGCTCTGGCACTGCCCTTTTCCAGAAATACGCAAAACACCAAAATTGCTTTGAATTGTAATAGATTTTGATGCCTTTCCAATTTTTGGAAATGTATTTTCGATAGGTCGCATCTTGGTCGAGAATGGCGTAAATAATGGCTTTTTGACACACTTTTTGGTAAACAGCTTGCCATTTGTCGGTGTTTTTAAACTCGTCTTCGATGGATTTCAACGCCCTTGCTATGGTATTTGTGCCGCCCCAAACTTGCAGATAAAGCGGTTCCATGTTGTCGTCCAACAGTTTAGCTTTGATAAAATCAGACCCCTCAGTATTTTTATCCATTTCGCCTTCAAAATCAATATTACCAATGCGAATGAGGCTGTTTAAATGCTCTGCTGTTGGATAATCCGACGAATGTTGTTTCAAATTGGGATACACTTTGCCATAAGCCTCTACCAAATTATAAATCCATTGCGTGCCAGGCCAGCGCAATTCAGTCCGTTCCCCATAGAGTTTTTTAGTCATTTCCATTTCGGAAATAAACTTTGTGCCTTTGCCGTCCCCTTTGTAGTGCCATTGCGAGCTGCTGATAATCAAGCCTTCGATGCTGAATTCATTGGCATAAAGCAGTAGGCGAATGAAGGAATCAACGTCGTCTAATTCGCCATCGGTCGTCACAATCGTGCGCGTTTTTTTCGACGTTGATTGTGCCTCTGATACTGAGGGGGGTAAAATGAATAGAAGCGTTGCGATAAAAAGGGAAATTTTTTTCATAATAACGACATTAAAAAGGTAAGTAATGGCAGCAATAGTTGATGCGTAATAGTTTGATTTTCAAAGATACAAAAAGGGTGTCATTCTGCAATTATCAATTCAATATAAGCCAAATCGGCTAATGCGGGATTAATGTCGCTACCAAAAACGTTTACACCTTCTCTGGCGAACATGAGAACGTAGCCCTGCGCCTATGCCTGTGACGACATCCAGATTCTATCATTGAACGGGCTGAAATGGTTCGTTTTAGCAATTTTTTAAGGCTTAAAAGCCATATTTACTTAGAGGTATCTCAAAAAAAAGTTAGAAATTAAATACAGTTTTAATTCTGTTTTTTAGTTTCAACAAGGGAAAATGAAACAATCAACGCCAAAACAGCTGTAACCACAGACACATAAAACGGCGCATTCAAACCATAACTATCTGCCAAAACACCACAAACAAATGGCATCAAAACACCACCAAACAACTCCCCTGCCGCAACTAACAAACCAATCGCTTTGCCCGTCGAGTGCATCGGAACGGTTTCAGCAGGTATCGTACCTAAGACGATAGGAAATGTGCCAAACATAAAATAGCTGATAAACATAACAGGAATTTGAAGTCCCGAACCTTTCAAAAAGACAATCGCCAATGGAAAAATAATACCTATCAAAACGAACAGTTTTATAATCGGCTTTCTTCCGAAACGGTCTGACAATGCCGTTACAAACACCCCAGCAATCAAAGAGGCAAACCCCATTAAACCCATTGTTTTGCCCATATCCCCCTCAGTAAAACCTTGAATTTCGGTGAAATATTTGGGCATAAACGTCATACAGCTATTGAGCCATGTCATAAATAAACAGGCTAATATTATCCCAACTCTGATGTTTTTGTAGTCCAATAATTGGCTAAAACTTAGGCTTTCGTCATTGGTTTTTATATCGGTTTCAGCCGTGCTGGGTCTGATGAATTTCCAACATAAAAAAGCCATGATAAGCCCTGGAATACCTGCCATAAAAAAGGTCGAACGCCAACCATATTGTGTTGCCAAAGCGACTAACAATATCGGTGCAATCAAAAAACCAAATAAAGTTGAGCCAAAACTTTGCAAAATGCCCATGTTCAAGCCTGCCCGATGCGGCGATGCTTCTTTGGCAATAAAAGACTGAATCAACGGTAAAGTCGGTCCTTCAAAAAAGCCCATCAACAAGCGGCTCAAAATGAGCATCGCAAAACCTGTTGCCAAACCTGATGTGACAGATGCCAATGAAAACAAGATGATAGAGACGATAAAAACCGTCTTTTTCTTATTTTTCGCTTCTGCCCAAGCCGT
>JAYSQG010000160.1:0-10109 GCA_043721685.1 Saprospiraceae bacterium
ATATATATATATACGTCACTAATTTAGCGGGTAAATTAGTAAAAAATCTATTTAGAGAACACAATCAATTAAAAGGGAAACATGAACTAAATTTCTCCGTAGTTGACTTGAAAAATGATATGTATTTTCTTGTAATCCAAAGCGGCAAAAAAATTCAAAATAAAAAAATCATTATCCACAAATAACAGCTTTTAAATAATATGATGGGATTCGTTTAAAATGAATCCCATCACTAAACTCTATTCCTATGAAATTAAGTGCTTTTATTTTTTTGCTTTTATTGCCTATTTTTTGTATAGCTCAATATAGCGGTATAACCGACAATGGTAATCGTTGGGATTTTGTATATGAAAGTCAAGCCGGCTTTTATTGTACTAATTCATTAACAATAAACGGCGATACTATGATTACTGGAAAAAAATATAGTAAAATATATGATAAAAGTAATAAAAAAATTTGCGGTATTAGAGAAGATAGTTCCAAAAAAGTTTTTGTTCGAGCCTTTACTAAAGATGAGATCTGTACATTTACGCTGCCTTTTGAAGGTTTAGATACTTCAAAAGAAACGTTGTTGTATAACTTTAATACAAGAATTGGCGATACAACCTCTTCAAGAAAATATGATCGTAGATTTGGGGATACAATAGATATTAAGACTATTATTAGTGACATTCAGAGAGATTCTTTTTTTGGAAAAAAGCGAAGTGTATTTTTTGTCACGCGCTATTATTCATCTTTAATCGAAAGTGATGTTATTTATGAAGGTGTTGGCAGTCAAAAAATGCTATTCAATCCTATTTCTTCTCCTGCTTATTTGTCTGAAGGGCGTATTTTTACACGTTGTTTCAACCACCTATCCTACACCTCAAGTCCTTGTTTATCAAAAGTTCCAAAAATTCAAGATAAGGCAATAAGAATTTTAAACAACCCCCTCAGTACAAATATCGAAATTTTAGTTGACGACAGTTATTCACACTTGCTCGAAAGTATTCAGCTTGGAGATATTTCTGGAAGAATAATAAAAAAGATACCATCTAATGGTTTATCAAATGTTCAAATTAATGTAACAAATTTACCCACTGGTATCTATTTTATCAGTTTCTTATCAGCAGAATCCTATTTTACAAAAAAAATCACTATTGTTCATTAAATTAATTGTAACTATAAAATTCTCGCTATATATTTCTTCTTTCCTAAAAAAGGAAAGGGCAAAACCTGTAAAATCAAGTTTTGCCCTTTCCTTTTTGCGCTTCGCAAATTATACATCCTCTTCCTCTTCAATCCGAATACCCAAAGCCACCAAAGCCTTTTCAGAAGCCATTTGTTCCGCCGATTTTTTATTAAAATCATCAGCCACCGCAATTTTATTGCCGTCGAGGAGGACAGCGACTTTGAAGCGGTCGCGTTTCTCAAACTTGTACTTCGCAATGACTTTATAAGCCACTTGCTTGCCGTTTTTCTGCGACCATTCGAGGAGTTGCGACTTGTAGTTGTCGTCAAATGTCTCTAACTCGTGGATGTCCAAATACTTACGCAGTAGTTTTTTGACCACATACCGCTTCGTTTCATTGTAGCCACATTCAAGATAAATCGCCCCGACCAATGCTTCGACGGCATTGCCCAGCATCGAGCGACTGAGGCGCGTGTTGTTATACTCCAACAGGATGGTATCGAGTGCCATTTTGTCACCGATTTTGTTGAGCGAACTGCGTTTGACGATTTTTGAACGCATTTT
The DNA here is from genome assembly GCA_043721685.1 of Saprospiraceae bacterium. Classification (GTDB taxonomy): domain Bacteria; phylum Bacteroidota; class Bacteroidia; order Chitinophagales; family Saprospiraceae; genus JAAFJT01. The sequence goes on from JAYSQG010000160.1 coordinate 1,736, forward strand.
GGTCAAAAAACCTTCATCCGAGTTGGGGTATTTGTTGAAAAGATACTCCGCGACGATTGTTCCCAACACCGCATCGCCAAGGTATTCAAGGCGTTCGTTGTTTTGTCCAGCCGCACCATTGACTTTTTCGGCATTGGTGGACTTGTGAAAAAAGGCGAGTTTGTACAAACCTAAATCTGATGGCACATAGCCCAGAATCTGTTGTAGTCGCCGCGCAAGGAGTTTGTCTTTAGAAAAATTGTAGTTATAAAATTTCCTGATGTAACCCAAAACCTACGATTATATTGAAAAAAATTATTGGTTGCTGGGTTGTTGAGTTATGTATGTGTGGTAAAAACAAAAACATTCAGATTTTAGGCTACATAACACGTAAACAAAGCCGCTTTTTTGTCATTCTGAACGAAGTGAAAGAATCTAAATAACTATTCGATTCAGATTCTTTCACTTCGTTCAGAAGGGCAAAAAAGCAAGTCATCATTTACGTATTACAAAAAGACAAAACGCATAAGCATCGAAAAAAATCATAAAATATTGACTGTCAATATTTAAACTTTCGTCAAGTTTCGAAACTTGACGAAAGTTCTTAGTGGATAATTTTGTTTCAATGCTTATACTTTTCTAAGCCGAACCTGTCTAAATGTCTTTTTTACTGAGGGGGTTAATTTTAAATAACTCAAAAACCCATTATTAAAGTCTCTTAAAAATCACGGTTGTATTATGACCACCGAAGCCGAAGCCGTTACTTAATACGACATCTAAGCGGCGTTGTTGCGCTTCGTTGAAAGTCAAATTGAGACGATTATCCATTTCAGGGTCATCTGTAAAATGGTTAATCGTCGGCGGAACGAAATCGTTTTGCATCGCCAAAATCCCTGCAACGGCTTCAATACCTCCAGCCGCACCGAGCAGATGACCCGTCATAGATTTTGTCGAACTGATATTAATACCGTAGGCTTTTTCGCCAAAAACGCCCATAATTGCCCTTAATTCCGCCACATCACCCAATGGTGTAGACGTGCCATGTGTGTTGATATAATCCACTTGTTCAGGCAATAAACCCGCTTCTTTTAAAGCAATTTTCATACAATTGATAACGCCTTTGCCATTTGGGTCAGGTGCTGTCATGTGGAAAGCATCGCAGGTCATACCCGTTCCGACCACTTCACACAAGATATTTGCGCCACGAGCCACAGCGTGTTCATATTCTTCCAAAATCAAAGCACCACCGCCTTCGCCCAAAACGAAACCATCGCGGTCTTTGTCATACGGACGCGAAGCCGTTGTCGGGTCGTCATTGCGGGTACTCATGGCGTGCATGGCAGTAAAACCTCCTACGCCTGTCGTCGTCACCGTTGCTTCCGAACCGCCGGTAATTAGCACATCGGCTTTTCCCAAGCGAATGTAGTCAAAAGCATTGATAATCGCATGATTTGCCGTTGCACAAGCTGAAACAGTCGCATAGTTGATGCCTCTGAAACCGTATTTTATGGCTATCAAACCCGCCGCAATATTGGCAATCATTTTAGGAATCAAAAACGGATTGTAACGTGGCGTACCATTACCCCGAGCAAAATCCGAAATCTCATTCTCAATCGTCATCAAACCACCGATACCCGAACCAAAAATGACACCCGAACGGTCAAGGTCTATTTTTTCTAAATCTAAACCACTCATTTTCAAAGCTTCGTCCACAGCGACGATGCCAAATTGAGCATATAAATCAATGCGACGTACTTCTTTTTTTTCAATTGCGACCTCTGGTTTGAAGTCTTTTACCTCGCAAGCAAATTGTGTTTTGAACAATGACGCATCAAAGCGCGAAATCGTTGCCGCGCCACTTACCCCTTTTTTTAGGGCTTCGCAATAGTCATTTACGTTATTTCCAATGGGCGTTACTGCGCCGATGCCTGTTACTACTACTCTTTTCATAAGCTGAATTTCAAATTTGTGGCAAAATTAGAAAAAAATATGCAATTCTTGTTCATCAATGATTTTTTCCAAAAGTTGTTCTTTATATTAATTTTTTGAAGCCTAAAATTTTGAAAAAACAAAATTTTGAAGTCGTATTCAAAATTACAAAATCAAAATATTATTATGCTAAAAAAAAAAAATGTTTATTTTTATTTCGCCAAACTACTTTATATGAAATTATATTCTAATTTTGCTGCTCAATTTTGAATGTAAAATTGCTTAAAAAAACATTATTAAAAAATTTAAATCAAAATTTTATGAAAAAACTAAATTTATTTCGTTCAAAATCGGATTATTTTTACTTCCGTTACTTTTTTTCAATGGAGTCTGTAATGACGACGAAGGTGGTGGTAGCTCTGGTGCTTCAAGAAATGTTACCATTAAAGTAAATCCTGGTGAAAAAGCGCGTTGGTGTGACCGTTCACTTGTCGGAGATAGAGGTGTTGATATTACCATAGTAGTACAAGAATATGATGATAATACTGGTGGTTATAAAAATGTGACAAGAAGAGAAATTGATTCAAATAATAGCTGGGATTCAGGTACATACGAATACAAACTTAGTTTACCAAATAAGCCTTTACGAATTTTTGCTCAAGCTTTTCAAGGCTGCTCTTCATGTTGTACTATTGGGAGTAATTTTTGTTCTGAGCCAGCTAGTTTTGCAAAAAATGCTGCCCTATATTTTTATGGTGAATCAACATTAGAAACAAGTCAATATGGTGTAACAATCAATATTGCATTACTTAACTGCGACTGTAGAGGTTGCTAAAATAATATTAAATCATGAAAAAAACAATCCTATTATTCTGTCTTTTAACACTTCTAATTGCATGCGCAAAAGAGAAACAAGTAAATTCGCTTTCAGTTGTCGCACCTGAAAATCTTTTAAATTATATTAAATCACAAGTTAGCGATGTTCCTGATGCAATAATCAGTATAAGTGCTAATACGTTGAATAATGTGTTACCTACACCTCAAGTACGATTAACAGCTTCATTGGATAGCCGTTTGGATAATGGTGCTGCCATTCAAGAAGTTTCATTTGCCAATTTGAAGTTACCCAAAGTATTAGATAGCCTCAATAATAGATTTATATTCTATACAGATGCTAAAGATAGTAATCTGTTTGGGCAAAATGCTTTTGTGAATTTTAAAACAAACTTCTTTGATTTAAAAACAGATTTCAATATACCCACACTTGTTAAATTACAATTAAGTAATGAAATGTTACCTAAATCAAAGAATTATATTATTTTTTGGAATAAAGATGACAACAATAAATTGCCTATTCAAATCAATCTTCAGTATGATGAAATCGCAAGTACGCATTTAAATCCTAAATCCAATTTTCCAAAAGAGGATATCCAAATTTCAAAATTTGTACAAGATGATGGAAAATGTACTCTATCTACAAGTGAATTGTCAAAGTTTCCTGTCGGTGCTGTTGTTAGAGTTTCTATTATGAGAGGTTCTTTTTTATCCTTAAAAAGCAACAATAAAAATGTATTAATTTACTCATTGTCAACAGATTCGTTTCCTATGCTAACGGTAGTCGAGTAAGTTTCAAATATAATAACTTCAAAGCGGTTTTCAGTATTTTGAAAGCCGCTTTTTTTATTGCATCTTTTCCTGCAAATTACCCGCATTAAAACTTCCTCTCGGTGCCAAGATACGCCAATGCGTCAATTTATCATCAGTTTCAAAGTTAAAACCACTAATTGTTTCGTTTGCTCTTGTAATACGTGTGAATTTCGTGGAGCGAATAACATTCGTCGTTTCATCCCAAATCAACTCACTCGTTTCCAAACGTCCGTCCGTTTTACTTTCCCAAACAACGCTGTCTCTGATAATGACTCTCCTATTTTTTTCGTCTCTAATGGCGTATTTACCCGTCAAAACGCTCATTTCCATTTGGAATTCATTATAAAAGTACGTCACTGTACCATCTGGAAACACCTGTTTCGGCTCGTCACGACCTGTGTAATACAACATCGTCGGACCTGTCACCCGCACCTTTACCCGCGCTGAATCGGAGTAGATAATTTCCACATCTTTCCCTTTTTCAATACCCAATTGGTCACGTGTGATATTTGGTGCTTCCGCTTGTTCGTTGCTGCATGAAGATGCAAAGAGCAAAATGCAAAGAGCAAAAGAGCAAAGGGCAAAAGGCAAAAGCCCCCCCTCAGTATTTTTCTTAAAAAAGCCTATTAAAAATTTGATTTTCAATACTTTATGATATTTTATTTAAAATGGACTGCCTATTTTTATGCAAAAATAAACCAAAAGCGTTAGTCTCCGCTTATTTGTTAATGAAGTTTTTGTTTTTATAAGATTTATAACTCAAACGCTCATTGTTTTCAAAACGCATTGTTCAATAGACTTTTTTTATTGGTGGTGGGTGTTTACCTTTGCATTCTTATCCTGTTATTAATAATCCCACTATATTTTGTTGAAAATTAAAAACTGTTTTCGATAAAAACTTTGCTTTTTAAGCTTTTAACTGTTATTTTGCAAACAAATTTTTAGAAAATGGCTCAATTCAAGGTAGATATAACACCAAGTGTTTTGCGATGGGCAAGAGAGGAATCTGGTTATTCATCAGATGAGCTTGCTATTGCACTTGATATTGAACCTGCAAATTATATAGATTGGGAAACCAAAGGCGAAAACATACCCCTCAGTAAATTGAAAGAGATTGCAAATAAATTAAAGCGTCAAGTTGCTGTTTTCTTTTTACCGCAAGCACCTGAATCAATGGTACGCCCTAAAGATTTCAGAAACGTTAATACAACAGACGCTAAATATTCAAAAGAAATAATGTATGTATTAAGGCAAGTCAATTATTTTAGAGAAATAATGGTTGAATTGCGAGGGGAAAGCTATTTCAGCAGTCAGCTTAAATGGTTGGATGAAGTTAGGCAAATTGATGATATAGATAACTCTGTAGATCGTTTAAGAAGTTTATTAGGAATAAATATTCAAGAGCAAATTCAATGGAAATCAGATAGCGAAGCATATAAGATGTGGAGACAAGTTATTGAAAATCAATTAGGTATTTTAGTTTTTCAATTTTCAATGCCGATAAATGAATTGCAAGGTTTTTGCTTAATTGACAAATTGCCTTACGTAATTGTTACCAATAGCCAGCATCCTTATTCTGGTCGTATCTTTACATTATTTCATGAGTTAGCTCATATTATTCGTAAACAATCTGGAATGTGCTTGGTGGATAAAGTTGATCAAAATCAGAAAGAAGAATTTGAGTGTAATAGTTTTGCTGGTAAATTTTTAATTCCTAAAAACGTTCTTTTTGATGTTTCCGATTTAGGAGAATTGACCAAACAGGCAAATAAGTTAAACGTTAGTCGTGAAGCCTATTTGCGCCGTCTTAAGGAAACAAATTTAATAAGTGATAGAAAATTTCATATACTTTTTAAAGCGATACAAGCGACTTATCCTCATCCTTCTGCAGAAAAGAAAAAAGATGGATTTTCCATAGCTCCTGAAGTAAAAAGCAAAGCAATACGGGGGGAGACTTTTTTTAACATTGTTTTAAATGCACTTAACTCAAATCAAATTAGCTATTCAACTGCATCAAGCGCACTTGATTTGCGCGTTAACCGACTATTAAATGGGTTCTGAATCAACTATCTATTGCTTCGATACGGAATGCACTAATAAATTTTTATCGTTTCTATCCTCCGACTTTTGTACCAAGTCTATGGGTTGAATTAGATAGGCTGATTAATGAAAATAGACTCATTTCTCATAAACTTGTTTACGATGAATTGGTTCCCAAACAAGGAGCAGATGATGAAATTGGACGTTGGTCAGTAGACAGGAAAGATATTTTTATCGGCAAAACTTCTGAACAATTCACTTTTTTGAGAGATATTCTTAATAATTTCCCAAAATTGATTGATGCAAACGCAAAGAAAGAGCAAGCTGATCCTTATTTGATAGCTATGTTACTTGATTTTACTGCAAAACAAAAAAATACTTTTTTATTTAATGAATATATACTGGTCACAAATGAAAATATCGCCAGTACGAAAAAATTACCCGCAGCTTGTCGTCATTATAAAATTAGGTATTTGAGTTTAGTTGAATTTTTTTATCGATAATGGTTGGCAACTTTCAATAACAAAATAAAATCAAAAAATATTGTACTTAAATTTAATTTGAAGTCAGATTTTTGGAGACTTAATTTAACTTTTATCATTTATTTTCTTGAAATATCTAATTGTAAAAATGCCTCGCTTATTTGCGAGGCATTTTTATTTAAAGTGAAATAATTACTTTTGCATCTCTTCAAGTAAGTTTAACGTTAAAACCCTCAAAAACAGTAAAAAATAGACAATTATCAATCAAAAATAATCAATAAATAATAATGGCTCAACAGGACGAAATTTTCAAAAAACTCGTATCGCACTCCAAAGAGTACGGTTTTATTTACCCTTCATCAGAAGTTTATGACGGATTAGCGGCAGTCTATGACTACGGTCCTTACGGCTCGCTTTTGAAAAATAACATCAAAGAATATTGGTGGAAATCAATGGTGCAACTCAATGACAACATCGTGGGTTTGGATTCTGCGATTTTTATGCACCCAAAAGTTTGGAAAGCCTCTGGTCACGTGGACGCTTTCAACGACCCGATGTTGGACAATAAAGATTCTAAAAAACGCTTCCGTGCTGACCAACTCATCGAAGGTGTTATTGAAAAAATTGAAGAGAAAATCAATAAAGAAGTGCAAAAAGCGGCAAAACGCTTTGAAAACTTCGATGAAAAGATGTTCCGCGAAACCAATCCACGCTGTGTCGAATATGCTGCAAAAGCCGCTGATATAGAATTTCGCATGAATGACTATATGAAAAAAGGCGATATGGTCGGCTTAAAAAGCATGATTGACGAGTTGGAAATTGCAGACCCCGACACAGGCAGCCGCAACTGGACAGACGTGCGTCAATTGAATTTGATGTTTTATACGCAATTGGGCAATATCGCTGGCGAAGAAAGTAAATTGTATTTGCGTCCCGAAACAGCACAAGGCATTTTTGTCAACTTCGGTAATGTTCAAAAATCAACACGCCAAAAAGTGCCGTTTGGTATCGCTCAAATCGGAAAAGCCTTCCGTAATGAAATTGTTGCACGTCAATTCATCTTCCGTATGCGTGAGTTTGAACAAATGGAAATGCAGTTTTTCATCCGTCCTGGCACACAAAAAGAATGGTATGCGGCTTGGAAAGAGAAGCGTATGGCTTGGCATTTGGCATTGGGTACCCCTCAGTCAAAACTCAAATTCAAAGACCACGACAACCTCGCACATTATGCAGATGCAGCGGTGGATATTCAATTTGAATTCCCTTTCGGTTTCCGTGAATTGGAAGGTATTCACTCGCGTACTGATTTCGATTTACGCAGCCATCAAGAGCTTTCAGGTAAGAAATTGCAGTATTTCGACCCTGAAATCAACGAAAACTACGTGCCTTTCGTCGTCGAAACGTCTATCGGTTGCGACCGTATGTTCTTAGCGATGATGTCAACTGCCTTCACAGAAGAAGCTGTGCCCGATGCAAAAGGTGAAGACGCAACCCGCACGGTCTTGAAATTGCACCCGTCGCTTGCGCCCGTAAAATGTGCGATTTTACCGTTGTTGAAAAACAAAGAGGAATTGACTTCGGCAGCGATGAAAATTTTCAATGATATGAAATTTGTCGTCAATTGTCAATACGATGAAAAAGACGCAATCGGTCGCCGTTATCGTCGTCAAGATGCGATTGGTACGCCTTATTGTATCACGGTTGACTTCCAAACTTTGGAGGACAATACGGTGACGATTCGTGACCGCGATACTTTATTACAAGAACGCATCAAAATCGAAGACATTGAGCGCATTGTTTTGCAAAAAACAGATATGCGTCGGTTGTTGGAGAAATTGTAGGAAAAGTACCCCCTCAGTATAAAATGCAAAAAAGCCTTGAAAACATGTCGTTTTCAAGGCTTTTCTATTCATTATAATCAAAATTTATTTTTTAGACTCTTTTAATTTATCCAAAACACTTTGAACAAACTCAATATCATATTTCAAAATATTGGCAATTTGTTCAGCATTTACACCCATATTTTGATACAAGTTTATTACTGTATTCTCACGTTCTTGACGTAATTTTTCAAGCCCTTTTTCAAGCCCTTCTTCAAGTCCTTCTTCACGACCTTCTTCACGTTCTTCGTTAAGTGCTTTGCCGAAAAACACTTCATATGTTTTTAAAAAAGTTCTTTCCGCTTCCATTTTACTATCAATTTTAGGTTGTTTTGTAAATTCTTTGAATTCTAATTGCAGTTTCATGGGTAACTTCACTAAGTATTCAACAAAGTTAAGCAATCTGAACAATTTTGC
>JAYSQG010000161.1:0-6907 GCA_043721685.1 Saprospiraceae bacterium
GTGGCTGGTGAAGCGAGTGTGCCGTTTTTCTCGATTTCAGGTTCTGATTTCGTAGAAATGTTCGTCGGTGTCGGTGCCAGTCGCGTTCGTGATTTGTTCCGTCAAGCCCGTGAAAAAGCACCTTGTATTGTGTTTATTGACGAAATTGATGCGATTGGTCGTGCACGTGGACGTGGTGCGATGCAAGGTGGCAACGATGAACGTGAAAATACATTGAATCAATTGCTCGTCGAAATGGACGGTTTTACAACTGATAAAGGTGTCATTTTAATGGCTGCGACAAACCGTGCAGATGTTTTGGACTCGGCATTGATGCGTCCAGGTCGTTTTGACCGCCAGATTGGCGTTGATTTACCAGATTTACGTGGACGGGCGCAGATTTTTGAAGTGCATTTACGCCAAATCAAAACAACAGAAGATGTCAATCCTGAAGTTTTAGCTGAATTAACACCTGGTTTTGCGGGTGCGGATATTGCAAACGTTTGTAACGAAGCGGCTTTAATAGCGGCACGTCGCAACAAAACGGGCGTTGAAATGGACGATTTCAACTATGCACTCGATAAAGTAATCGGTGGTTTGGAGCGCAAATCTAAAATCATTGCGCCTGCTGAAAAGGAAATCATCGCTTATCACGAAGCCGGTCATGCCGTTTGTGGTTGGTTTTTGGAACACGCGATGCCTTTGTTGAAAGTGACGATAGTACCGCGTGGTATTGGTACATTGGGTTATGCTCAATATTTACCAAAAGACGAATACATCACACGTACAGAAGCCTTACTCGACCGCTTGTGTATGACAATGGGTGGACGTGCTGCGGAAAGCATCATTTTTGGTAAAATTTCGACTGGTGCACAAAGCGACCTCGACCAAGTGACCCGCATGGCTTATGCAATGGTTGCTGTCTATGGTATGAACGAAAAAGTCGGCAATGTTTCTTACTACGGTATGATGAATGACTCATTTAATCGTCCGTATTCAGAAGATACAGCGACTTTGATGGATAATGAAATACGGAAATTGGCAGATAATGCTTATGAACGGGCTAAAAAATTGTTGACAAAATACCGCACTGAATTGGAAACATTGGCAAAACAACTCCTTGAAAAAGAAGTATTGTTGAAGTCTGATGTGGAACGTCTTATCGGTGTTCGCCCTTTTGTAACGCCTGAATTGGAGCATCCGCATTTGTCTGCGGCAGCTTTGGCGGCGGCGAATGAGATGGGGTTGTAGGGATCAGTGTTCAGCATTTTAAAAAGGCGATGAGACTCGAAATGAGTTTCATCGCCTTTTTCTTTGCTTTTACTGAGGGGGGTATGTTACTATAAGGAGTAGGGTCGTTTATTAGGGTCTTGCCTTGTATCATAGAAACGAGTTATGTAAAGAGTCCTTCTATGACGACGATAATAGAGACGATGATATTTTCCGAGAAGTATGAATCGAATATGTTTGCGAGTAGGAATTGGTCTGCCATCGAAAGTATTGGTAGCCAATTGAGAAATTTTTAGCTTTACCAAATCTGCAAATTTTTGAGCCACATTTCCAGATACTTCTGCTCTCAAGTACATTAATATTTGACCTAATTCAGCAAGTGAAGTTTTAGACCATTCTATTTTGTTAACCATTGGTCTATCATTTTTAAAGCTTCGTCGTGAGAGACGAGTTTAGAAGGGTCATAAGTTTCTTCAATAGCAGCGTCTAATTTTTTTTGCTCAATAAGCGACAAATCATGCCAACCATCTCCTTCGGCTTCAATCACTTCATGAATTTTAGCATAAAGCCGATTCACCATTGGCTCGTCATACGTTTGAGAAATAATCTCAACCATTTCCATTTTTAATTCAGCGATATTCATTGATTGATATTTTTAAATTTTCATCAAATATAGGTTTGATTTTAGCAAATTCAAAATTACTAAATCATTATTTTGTTGTGACAATGGTAAAGAAGACCACTGATTAGGTGTTTGACTTCTATTTTTCCTTCCTTTCGAAAAAATTTAAATCAGCGTAAATCAGTCGTATCTGCCCAATCTGTGGTCTCCCTTAGTGATTACATTTTTATTCTTTCACAGCTTTCGCCGTCTCCATCGTCCCCGATTTAATCAAGTTCCCAAAAAATATCATATTTGCCATCAATTTATTCGTACCATACCAAAAAGCACGGAAATTAGGATTGTCAACCATCGCAATGACACGACCTGAACCAACGGAACTAACCACAATTGTCGCTGCATTTTTAGCCAATTCTTTGTTTTTTGAAGACAAATAACCACTCATTAAAGGGTTTGATGAATAAACCAAAGGCGCAGCGTATTGACTCGTAGGTACTTCAAAAAAGTCTTTTTCTTCTCTGAAAACAGGTATTTTTGCATTCCGATAACCGTATAAAAGCGGATGTGTTAAGTCGGTTTCGGCTTCGAATATAGCTCCACGAATCTGTTGCGTTCCTTCGTCTTCATCACTGACATTGTAAGGACGGCGCGCGTCTTTTGCAGCGGTTGATTTTATAGATTTAAACTCAATATTGCACATATCATTGGTTTTCAAGAACTTAACAGTTTTGCCAAATGCCGCAACTGTGCCACCAGACGACAAATATTCCTTAATCCGACCCGCAACAGTTGCTGAATAACTGCCATCAGGCATAATCACACATGTATACCCATCGAGTTTCCAACGTGCAGAAGTTACATCGAGTAGCGTTACTTGCATATTATAACGTGTATCGAGCAAATGCCAAATCTCACCCGCATCGTTATTCGTCACACCATCGCCAACAAGCAGCGCAACGTTTGGTTTTTTAATTAGTAATGACGACGGGCTACCCATATCTACCCCCTCAGTAGCGAGGCTTGTTTTTAAAGCAAAAACCTTAACACCCGTCTTTTTAACCTCGTTTTGGATTAAATTAAAAATTGCTTCGCTTGATTTGCTTTGATTTTGAACAGGAATAAAAATAGAACCGACGTTGAGCGATTTACTCCCCTCAGTAATTGACTCGATTTTTGACGTATTTGTCAACACTTTTGCCATCAAATTCTCACGCATTAAAGCGTTCAACAGTTGGGGTGCTAAATAATCGTCCCATTCAAAGGCATAACCGACATCGCTTTTTGTACCACCCATAATTTCACCAACAGGCAAAACCGATTCTGTTACTTCTTTGCCCAAAACACCTGAGGCAAGGCTGTTTTCAATTGTCGTCAAATTCAGATTAAAAGCCAATGGTAATGTCCATGAGGAAATATCATAAAATATAGAATCCTTGAAAAAGCCATCAGGATAACGCTCAAAATTGGCTTTAATCAAGCGATATTGCGTTTGGTCAAGCGGCACAACGTAAGCAGAGCCTTTTTCAAAATTTTGAACATTTTGACCTAATTCATAGACATGAATGCGGTTGCGGCGCAACATATCCACAAATTGTCCCAAACGTGTACGGTCATATTTTTCACCAAAAACGTAGGCTTTTACCTGGTCTTTTGCCGCATCAGATGCCGCATTTTTGAAAAAATCACGCTGATAATTCAGCATCTCAACCCGCAAGGCTTGTGCCGCTTCAATCGTTGAAAACGACGTTGTCAACTGATTCCGAATCGTAAATGGAAAGGTCAAAATGCCGTTCGTCGTCCGTTGTGCATGACCCCGAGACGAGGCTTGCTCGAACAAAATGCCGACACTGCCTTGCACATCGGGATAAGTCGAACCTTTTCCGTAGTAAAAATCATCATAATTTTCTTTTGTAAAGTATTGAGAACCAATCTTATCCAAAGCCTTTGCGTGAAACGTAGCGATTTTACCCGTCATTTCCTGATTTTTCATAGGCGTATAAGGATTCGTGCGGGCAGGTACACCAGGCTGAAAAAAGAAAGTAGCATTGCTGCCTTGCTCATGGTGGTCAGTCAAAATATTGGGTTTCCAATCATGGAAAACCTGCACACGTCCTTTCGATTCGGGTTGTTGTTGCACCAACCAATCTCTGTTAAGGTCAAACCAATAGTGATTCGTCCGTCCATAAGGAAACACCTCGCTGAATTCACGGCTGTTCGGGTCGCTCACCAAATTTTGACCTTTGTGCATATTCACCCATTGACTGAAACGCTGTAAACCATCGGGATTAAAACTTGGGTCGAACAAAATGACGACATTTTGCAGCGTTTCTTCCACTTCTTTACCTTGTGCTGCTGCCCAATAATAAGCCGCCAAAAGTCCTGCATTTGCACCACTCGGCTCGTTGCCATGTATGGAATGACCTTGATAAACAACAATCGGCATTTTCGATACGTCAAGGCTGCCCGATACTGAGGGGTCTGTTAACTTGACGTGTTCTGCCTTGATTTTATCCAAATTTCGATGATTTTCAGGCGAAGTAATGGTTAAAATCATCATAGGACGATATTCATAACTGCGTCCGACAACTTCCAAAGTGACACGGTCACTCAATCGAGCGAGTTCGCGCATATATGAAGCCAATTGGTCATGACTGACGTGTTGTTCACCAACTTGATAGCCTAAGAATTGTTCAGGTGTTGGTATATTTTTATCATAACTGACCGTTTCAGGTAGATAATAGGACAGCGGCTGTTTTTGTCCAAAAAGAGAAAAACTGAGAAAAAGGAAAACGACAAATAGCGGTTTTTTCATTTTGACTGATTTAAAACTTGGTTTACGAAATTGATTTGAAGTCGTGAAAATAAGAAAAAGGTCGTTTTACTTTCATGTTTTTACAAAAAATACTGAGGGGTATTAGACAGACAACCCAACCAAAAGACGTTTTTAACTGTCTATATTAATTATGAACTATAAATGATGAATGATGAATTTGAAAACGCTGATTCTTTAAGTGATTGTAAATTCATCATTTATCATTCATATTTTATCATTTCTTAAAAATCTTCAAAAATGAAAAAGTATATCTTTATTTTCGCTACCCTCACTTTAATGAGTGCTTCATGTCATAAAAGCACAGTGAGCGCAGATTGTTACAAATCGGTCAATTTACAATTGCAAGCCAATGATGTCTTTGTCATCGGCAGCACAGGCGGATTCAGTGGCGCGGGTCAAGGCACATTTAAAATCAAAAATGGACAACTTTTCAGCGTTTCCACAAAAGGAGACAGCCTATTGCCCAATGAAAAATTTCTCATAGCCAATGCCTTTACAACGTCTTTTCCAAAGGAAATGAAGGACTTGCCCAATCAAAATTGGAAAAGCCAATGCAATGATACGTTTATATATTATGTGGAATTTACACAAGCCGATGGCACTAAAAAATCATGGTATTATGATGAATGTCCGCCTTCGTCTTATGCACCTGAGTATGCGCGGTGCTATTTTGGGAAGGTGATTAAGGGGTTGTTTACGCCTTGATGTGCTTTTTTTTAGACTTAAATTCAAATTTTTGCTTTACTTTTGTTTAAAATTTAAAATAATGAAAGAATTAGTTATTCAAGTACCAGAAAGCGAATATGCATTTGTTGCCAAACTTTTGCAGCAATTGCGTTTTGTTAAAATCAAAGAGAACAACCCTGTTTCAAACGATGCCCTTTCTTCCGAAACTAAGACTTCTTACCTTTTTTCTCCCGAAGCCTTTGATGAACTATACGAGAAAACGATGGACGACAACACGACTTCAACAGATATTTTGGCAGAATTTGAAAAACATAAAATGATAGAAACCTTATGAGAAGTGTCAAATTTCAGCCAAAAGCCTTCAATCAAGTAGAAGATTGGCTGACAGAAGACCGCAAAATGTTTCAACGTATTCTCCGAATTATAAAAGAATGTCAACGAACACCCTTTGAAGGTATCGGTAAACCGGAAGCTTTGAAAAGCAATTTAAAAGGTTTGTGGTCTCGCAGAATAAGCGATGAACATCGGCTTGTTTATGAAGTAACAGACGATTTAATCATCGTCTATTCTTTGAAAGGGCATTATAATTAGGAGGAACGCCTTTAAATAGGCTTTTTAGGGGAAATACTGAGGGGTATCAACTTCAAATTTCAACAACTTTTATTCTCAATTTGTCTTTTTCCAAAAGCATATTGAGTTCTTTACAATATTGGTTTTTCAAATGCTTTTCTTGTCGAATCAATAAACCTGTTTCTGATTCATTCGACTGCCGAAGAATAGACAGATTGTTGTCGCAATCACCGATTAAATTTAAAAGGTGAAGTATAGCATTATTTGAGTTGTGTTTTATTGCAGCAGCTTTCATAAGGGCTTATTTTTGACAAATATACGCCTTTTTCTAAAAAATACTGAGGGGGCTATCCCTTTTTCAAAGCGATAAAGGGTGATTTTCCCCGAAGGTACTAACCACCCTTTGTCTCGACGTATTTGCTCTTTTTGAATACAGAGCAGGACAAGTCTCGTACGGTTTGGATGCACGCTCTCAACATCCGTAAATGTTGAAACTCTGGCATTATCTGATGTTTAAATATACTTTTACGAGATAAAAATCGTACCCAACTGCCAAACGAAAACCGATATTATTGTTTCCATTGTTGTTATTGTTGTTGCGAACGGACACGCGGCAATTGTAATTATTGTTGTTCCACGAGCCGCCCCGCAAAACGCGGTAGTTTAAGCAGACTTGCCCTATCGTTGTAAAACGATGTCCAAAAATACGCTTTTTTCAAATTTTTTTTCCGCTTCGCGGAATTTTTTTTTAAAAAAAACAAAGGGTAAGAGGGTAAAAGTACCAAAGGTTAATCCGACCCAACCGCCAAACGAAAACCGATATAACTGAATCCATCGTTGTAATAGTCGTAGCGAACGGACACGCGGCAATTGTAATTATCGTTGTTCCACGAGCCGCCCCGCAAAACGCGGTAGTTGCCTTTCTCTGGTCCTTTGGGGTTACGTGTAGGACTGTTTTTGTAGTAATTGTCATCATAATAGTCTTG
>JAYSQG010000162.1:0-1988 GCA_043721685.1 Saprospiraceae bacterium
TCCCCCTATTTTAGGTGGGTGTTGCGTGGCACAATTTGGACTGACGGACGTGGCACAAGTTGGATTGACGTGGGTGGCACAAGTTCACTGATTTATCCAATACATGAACAGCGATACGCAAGACTTTTATGGATATGAACATTTTTACCGTGAGCCAAATGTGGCAGAAAAAGTCAATGGGCAGGACAAAGATACTGAGGGGGTACTTAGATTGAAAACGGAATATGTCGCAGAATTGGAAGCGACAATTGAAAAATTAGATATTGAAAAAGAAAAAACAGCCAAGCAAAAAGCTGTAAATGACAAGCAAAAGGCGATTAAAGATGAAAAGATACAAGAACTCAAATACCAATTGCGCGACACGCACCGCCTCAAAAATCGCATATTAGACCGTGAACAAACGATACGGTATCATCAAGCCAATGACCGAGCCGTGTGGTTGATGATAAAAGACCGTCAAGACAAAGCCGAAGGGCACATTGATAAAACGGATGAGCGTCTTAATTTGGATTTGAAAAACTTGAAATTAGCGAATATTGATGCCGTTTTAAATGAATTTGTGGAAGTAAAAGGGAAAGTGCCAAGAATAAACCCGATTGTGGTTGGAGAATTACCAAGAGCAGAAGTTAAAATTGTTGAACAGCTACCAATAAGAAGATATGGTGATTTGCGGCGAATTCTAAAAGACAGACGACTTGAAAATCTTGTAGTGTATTACTTTCCTCCCCAAGAAGAAGATATGACGAAAGAGCGTCCTATCCGAGAAATAGCCCATGAAACGATTAAGAAAGAGCTTGAAAGGTATGATTTGCGGCGTGAAAAGTTTTTCGCAACCATCTATGCATTTGAACGCGATGTTTATACATGGTTTAAAGACGAATTTGACTCACAAATTCTGTCAAGTACAGGTTTCTATGACCACAACGTTTTTATGGAAATAGCTACCAATCATTTGACAGACACCGAAACAGCAGAGCATTATAAAAACAATGTCAAAAACCTGCGGAATAAGTTTTTGCACAATGAAATCCCTTACTTTCCTTGGTTAACCAATGAAGTGCAAGACAACGATAAGCCCTATATGTGTGATAAGATATTTGATGTTGCGGAAGCGTATTACACCAATTTATTGCGTCAGATTAAACCAAGAAAAGTAGAATATCAAATGTAAAAGACAACAGACATGACAGTAAAAGACTTTAAAGCGCAAGTCCAAAACCTTATCGGTGACAGCAAAACGGATGAAGCCATCAAAGAAATAGAAAGCCGTTTTCGTGAAGAAAATGATGCCGATTTGTTGAATCAACTTATCGTCATCAAAGCGGATTATTCGGAAACGAAGAAGAAACAAATAATAGGTGTCCTCACTTTTGAAGAGGTGAATAAAAAGAAAAATGATATTCACTATCGGCTATTAAGCGTTTGTTCCAATATTGATGACAACATAGAGTCGCATCAAAATGAAACCAAAGCCGCTTGTAAAGCCGCTTATGCTCTTTTGATGTACTTATCCGACAACACGAACAGCAAAGCTGTATTCTTTGAAGACAAGGATAAAAACTATTATTTAAGAAAGCCACAAGGCAAAGACTTCTTAGAAAAACTACCCGAAATGTACTTAGCAGAAGGACATGGCATGTATTTACCCAAAGAGGTAACAGCTGATTTATACACTTTCAGAGCCAAAGTCTATAAAATCATAGACCATGCTGAAATCAATGGCAATGCCAGTGATATGATACAAGTTCAAAACCCTGGAATTAAGAAGTTGGTTGGGGTGTTGCAAAAGCGGTTGGCGAGTAATTTGAAGAAGAGTATGTAAAATGAAATAAATTACAAAAAATACTGAGGAGATTGAACCCATCAAGCGTGCATCTTCCAACCAAATGATACACGCTTTTTTATGCTTCAAAAAAAATTAATTAATTTTTAAAAAATATGTAACAAACCCAAAAGGGACTGCGTTCATAGTTTTGTTATGCATATAA
>JAYSQG010000163.1:0-18424 GCA_043721685.1 Saprospiraceae bacterium
CATAGATATTCCTCTTCAAAAAACTATGTTTCCTATGTGAAACAGCCTAATGTGACTATGTGATAAGAAAAAAGAAAAGAAAAGAAATTTTTATGTAAGGCAACACCCCTCAGTATTTCTATAAATTTATAAAAAATTGACACTGAATCAGTTATCAAAAATATTAAGCGGCTTTATTATACTTGCTGCGCTTATGTTTAGCAGTTGCACAAAAATCATTGAATTGGATTTGAACACATCCGATCCGCAAATCGTCGTGGATGCACAACTTTCAGACGACCCGACGGACAAGGCAATCGTGAAGTTCTCTAAGACCTTTAATTTCTCTGCAAATAATACGTTCCCCCCCCTCAGTAGTGCCGTTGTTTTTATCAAAAATCGGACGACAGGAGAGGTTGATACGCTCAAAGAAACAAGTGTAGGGCTGTATAACGGCTCAAAACTTGTCGGAAAAGTAGGTAATACCTATGATTTGACGATTTTAACAGGCGGAAAAACGATTACTGCGTCTTCAACCATACCGCGCAAAGTTAATTTGGACAGTATTTCTGCCCTCAAACAATCGTTTTTTGGCAATACACAGATTTCACTCATTCCACGTTACGTTGACCCCAAAGGATTAGGGGACAATTACCGTTTTATCGTCTCCGTCAATGGTAAAGTGAGGAAAGACATCTTTACTTTTAACGATGAATTGAGCGATGGTGGACTTAATGGCAGACCTTTGTTCGGTGGCGGCAGTGAAGATGACGCTATTAAAGTTGGGGATTCGGTGACTATCGAATTGCAAGGCATTGATGCCGCAGGTTACTTGTATTTTTCAACTATGGCAGAGGGTGGCGGCAGTCGAAACAGCGATTCAGCGACACCGACAAACCCTGTAACGAATCTGAAAGGGGCTATTTTAGGTTACTTTTCGGCTTATACGACACAAAAGAAGACGATTACGATTAAGTGATTTGTTTAATAATGTGT
Source organism: Saprospiraceae bacterium (assembly GCA_043721685.1). GTDB lineage: Bacteria > Bacteroidota > Bacteroidia > Chitinophagales > Saprospiraceae > JAAFJT01. The sequence goes on from JAYSQG010000163.1 coordinate 976, forward strand.
ACATGAATACCGTCCCCTTTTTTGTCATTCTGAACGCAGTGAAAGAATCTAAATGTTTCATTTTCAAATAATTATACAGGTTCTTTCACTGCGTTCAGAATGACAAAAAAGGGGCGGTATTATTATTTCAACCGCAACTTCACTCCACCAAAGAAATACCGCAACGTAGCAGGCTCAAAATACCGATTGCTTTGTGCATTGATTTGTACATTGGCGATATAAGCCGTATTCGTCAAGTTGTTGACACCCAAAAACGGTTCTATTTCACACGTTTTTATCGAAAAAGTATGTCCGAGACGGATATTCAAGACCGTATAAGCATCTGCGGCAGCCGTATTCGCATCATTGGCTTGCACTTTGCCGACATAACGCCCTTGAACAATCGCAAAAAAGCCGTTGTTTGGTGTGTAACGGAGTTCCAATTGTGCATGTGTTTTAGGAATACCTGGCAACACATTGCCATCAAACGATGTGGTGTTTACAGAATACGTTTCATATTTAAAGTTGGAAAACGTCTGAGTATAGTAAGCTGTGACCCCCTCAGTAAAAGTGTAGTTTACGCCGATTTCTAAGCCTTTTCTTAGCGTTTTACCTGCATTTCTGTAAAAAGTCTTACCTGTTTGTCCTGTTATTTGATATGGCACAAGGTCGTTTTGTGTTTCAATTCTAAATAAAGCCACGTCAAAATGTACGTCTTTTGAAGTGCCATTACTAAAATTACCTTTTGTACCAATTTCTACCGATTGCGCTTGTTGCGGTTTGAGTGTTGGATTAAAACCGCCTGTGTTGTCAGGGTTGTTCGACAACTCATTGAGCGTTGGACTTTCGTAAGTGGATGAATAATTGGCATAAACCGAAGCCTTTTTTGCAAAAGAATAACTCACACCCGCCATAGGGTTGACTTTTATGAAATGCCGACTGCCCGATTGGTCGCCATTGGAGAGAAAATAATCCGTTGCTTTCAAATTCAAATCATCGTAACGCAAACCAAATGACAATAGGAGTTTGTCCGTTGGTTGCAAATCTTGCAATAAATAAACGCCTGTGCTTTGAAACGATTCCAGTTGGTCGAGTGCCAATTTGTCTTGTTTATACTTTGTTACACCGGCAGTTACAGTCTTCAAATAAGCATAACGTTGCCGTCTATCTTCTTGATTTTCAACATCAATACCGAGTTTTAAACGATAAGGCATGTCGCCAATTTTCTCATCCAATTGATAACTTACGCTGGCGCCGTAATAATTGCGTTTCAAATCACCAAAACCATTGGCGGCGATGGGTAAACGATTGAGCAAACGACGTGATGTGTAGAAAGTGCGGGCAGAAATGCTGTGCTTTTGCTTGAATTTGGTGTCAAAAGTCGCTCCTACCCTACTTTGCGTCACCGCTTCGCCTGTTTCAAAAAGCAAATTAGTGGAGTCCGCTTGTCGCCGATTGGCTTTTACTTTTTCAATGGTCAATGCGCCTGGGTCATTGGCTGTTGGGCTGTTGCCGTAGTTTGCTAACAGCGTTAGCTTAGTTGTTTCATTAAAATTATAAGTCGCTTTGCCATTTAATAGCGCATTTTGCATTTGACTCCACGCCCGATACCCCTCAGTATAATTGAGTGAACCATTGAGAAAATAGAGAAATTTGCCCAATTTCTGCCCGCCTTTGAGCTGATATCGTTGAAAACCATAAGAACCGAAGCTCGTTTGCGCTTCCAAAAGCGGTTTACGTGCCGTTGGGTTTTCCGTCAACATATAAATCACACCGCCCGACGCATTGCCGTAGAGACAAGACGCTGCGCCCCGCAAAACTTCCATTTGACGAATGATGCCCATGTCCAAATTGTCCACATCAGCTTGTCCATCAGGCGTTCCTTCGGGTAGCCCGTCCGTAAAAAGGCGAATGCCGCGAATGCCAAAAGCGGATCTTGCGCCAAAACCACGTATCGAAATTCGCAAATCCTGTGAAAAATTGTCTGGATTCATTGCAAAAACGCCTGGAATCGAGCTCAATACTTCGTAAGGCGATAATTGTTGGGTTGCCGTTTGCAAGCGTTTTTTGTCTAAGACCGTTACAGCCAAAGGTGCTTTGTTTTCGGTCAATGTCAAGCGGGTTGCGGCAATTTCAACCGTTTCTAATGCAGTTGGAATCGTGTCCGTTGCCTTATTTTGGCCGAACAAAGTAATTGGCAAAGCCAAAAGCAGGATGTGTAGATGTTTCATCATTGAAAAAGCGTTTATTCCGCAATATTAGGGAATGCTGCTTGGTAAATGATGAAATGAGTGTAAACTTTAAGCCACTTTTTCTTTTTTCAAATGCTGGATTTCTTTTTCCAAGAGTTCAACTTGATCCTTATACTTCTTGACGACCTTATTTAATTGGTTGATTTTAGTAAAAATCTCATCGTCTTGAATGGCTTTATAGCTCGAAATACCTTTTTGAAGGCAGTACTTTGTTTTTGCGCCACAGGTCGGGCAGGGTTTTAGGACGGTCATTTTTGTTGTTTATTTGAAATCGTTTTGTATTTTAATTTTGATACTTCACAAAAGTATTAATTATTATTGTTAATACAAGTTTATGACGATTTTCTTACATTTTTACTAAGCTAAAAACCAAAAAAGCCCTGCGGACAAACCACAGAGCTTTTTTATTGTTAGCAAAACGTATTTTTAACGTGAGCGAGAAATCTTAGCCAATAAACGCAGCATTTCTAAATACAACCAAACGAGCGTCACGAGTAAACCCATAGCCGAAAACCACTCCATATACTGAGGGGCTCCGTGCATTTCGCCTTTTTCGATATTGTCGAAATCAAGCAGCAGATTTAATGTGGCGACAACGATGATGGCAACGCTGATGAGGATGCCCATGCCACTGTTTTCATGCAAATAAGGGATTTCGATACCAAAAAACGAAAGAGCAAAGGACAACAAATACACAAAGGCAATGGCAGCCGTCGCGGCAAAAACGCCCATTCTGAATCGTTCAGTGATGGCAATAATACGCGATTTGTAGATGAGCAACATGGCGACCAAAATACCTATGGTGCTGAGAAAAGCATTGATAACAATGCCTGAATAAGCCGCAGCATAAATCGCTGAAACAGTACCCACCAATAGACCTTCTAAAAGGACATACGCAGGAGCGAGATAGCTCGACAAATGCGGCTTGAAACTCGCCACCAACACAGCAATTAAGCCACCGATGCCACCGACCCAAAGGAACATCATGTTTGGCATAACATAGCCAATGATTGCAGTAAAAAGTAATAAACCAGTGAGAATCAATGATTTATTGACTGCGCCCGAAACCGTCATCTTAGCTTCAGTTGCAAATTCATTGTCGAGGATACCTTTAAATTTTTCCTCTTTCAAAAATTTGCAAGAAAACGCATTAATAACTTCACTTTTCTAAAAAACCATGCTTTGAAGAAACTCTTTTTAGCCGTTTCCTTAAGTTTACCTTTTTTAGGTTTTAGTCAAACCCGTGAATATCGACGTATCAAAATAATGCAACCTCCTGTAGCTCAAGGAGCTTTAATTAGAGATACTTTGCCGCCTTTATGTGTGATTGATGAAGTGATTTATCGTTTCGAAAACCACCAGGCATTCAACGAAAAATTAAATAGTGTAGATCCGAATACGATTGAATCAATAGACGTATTGAAAGGTCAAAAAGCGATTGATTTGTATGGTGAAAATGGCAAAAACGGTGCTATTGTCATGAAAATGAAGAAGTCGTAACGTCCGTTCATGCAATGGTAATATTGTATTTGAGCAAAAGCCCTGCAATATTTTGTGTTGAAAATTTCGCTTTTTTTATTCTGTTGATTTCAGGGTCAATAGAAAAACTAAAAGCTGTCCGAAAGTCCGCGCCTTCTAATTTTGTGTTGTCAAATACCGCTTTGTTGAGGTCACAATCCTTGAAAACAGCGTTCGTTAAGTCGGTTTCTACGAAGTCAACATCTTCCAATTTGCAATCTTTAAATTGTATGTTTTTTAGTTTTAGCTTAAAAAACGAGGAGAAATTGAGCGTACAACCTTCAAAATTGAAAGACAAAAGAAACGGGTTGCAATCGTCAAAATGCAAACCCAACATTTTACAGTTTTTAAATGTCACATCTCTAAAAGCCGTTCGTTTCAAAGTTGCCATGCTCATATCGCAATCCTCGAATGCACATTCAGAGAATATAATGTCTGACAAATCGGTGTTAGAAAAAATGCAATTTGAGAAAGTACAGTTTTCAAATTCTGCTATTTGCAGTGCCTTTTCGGCGTAATTTTCTCCTTTATAGGTCTTATCTACGATTAATTCTTTGCGCATTGTTTTGTTTTTTACCAATTTTATGCAAAAATAGCAAAAATAGTATCCGATCGGTTAGTTGATTTTTTTATCCAATAGACTCCTTTTAATATCTTTACCCAAATATTTAAAAACATTTCCAATCAACTCAATCACATAAAATGATAAACAAAAGCTTTCTCACGCAATCTACCTATTTCTTACTCTTCACGATTCTCTCCGCTTTTCTCTTAATTGAAGCTCAGGATGTATTCTTACCGCTTACGTTTTCCGCCATATTTGCATTCATCGTTCTACCCCTCAGTAAAAATTTGGAAAAAAGCAAGTTTCCGCGGTGGTTGGCTGCCCTTGTCAGTGTTGTTCTTATAGCCGCGTTTGTTGGTTTTCTCATTGTCATTTTGAGCTACCAAATCGCTCAATTTGCAGACGATATGCCGATGTTGAAAGGTAAATTGAATGAAAAAGTCTTTGATTTGCAACAATACATCAGAAAACAGTGGGGCTACACAGTAACTGAGCAAAATAAATGGCTCGACAAACAAAAAGATGCAAATGACAATCAAGCCGGTAGTTTCTTGATGGGGTTTTTCTCAGCAACCACTGGGTTTATTGCCAATTTGACATTAATTCCCATCATGGTTTTTTTCATGCTTTTATACCGCCATCGTTTTAAAACCTTTTTTAGTCTTGTCGACACTCAGTATCAATTTCGCACTTTGGATATCATTAAAGAGATAGGTATGGTTTGCCAATTGTATCTAAAAGGCTTGTTTCTTGATGTTGCGATATTAGCTGTTTTAAATTCAATCGGTTTTATGTTTCTGGGCGTTGACCATGCCATACTATTTGGGCTGATAGCCGCTACGTTAAATATCATCCCTTATATCGGCGTCATCATAGGTGGGCTTTTTCCGATGATAATGGTGTTCGTGACACAGGATAATTCATGGGTTGTACTGGGTGTTTTGGGTGTGACCGTCATCGTGCAGTTTCTTGACAACAATGTTATTTACCCAAAAGTCGTGGGTTCAAGCGTCAGCATCAATCCCTTGATGTCTATTATTGCTTTAATCATTGGCAATTTGATATGGGGTACATCGGGTATGATATTGGCACTTCCGATTGTGGGGATGCTCAAAGTCATCTTGGATAATATCGAACACTTACGTCCATTTGGCTATTTAATGGGCGAAGAAGATGAGCTTAAATATGACCCGCAAAACATCAATATGGAAAATCCTGACCCATTAGGTACCCAAGACAGTTTCGTTGACGCCTGAGAAAAACAATGGTTTTTGCACCAAAAGCCAAAAAATACTGAGGGGGTATCTGATTTAAAAAAGTAAGAACCTATATCAGCTCCCTGATTTTTTTCAAATCTGCGGAGAGATATAGGTTCTATTTTTATAATTTAATATAAAATCTTTTTAAACGACACATAATCCTTAATGTACCGGGCGATCAGTAACTTCCTGTTTTTTAACGCCTTTAGGGGTTTGAACAGTGCTATACGATTTTAAAGCCCTTTGCATTCTCAACCAAGCCGTTTTGTCCCAGCCGTTGGTTGTCCACATCTCCTCTGTTTCCACGAAGGTATTATCATTCTCTTTTATGATTGAGTAACGCATCAAATTATTATCGTCATCATAAAAAGTATAGGTCACCGTGTTGACATTCGTTATATACACCTTATTGTCAAGAGAATACTTGTCTTTTACGGTGCCTTTTACGTGCCAAGCCTGTTTTTGGTCATCATAAAAAATCGTTTTTGTTGTTTTATATCGAAAACCATTATACGGGTTGATACCATCAACGATGAATTGAATGTCATTCCATTTGGCTTCAATATGTTGATTGATTTCAATGTATTGATTGTAGCCTGCTGCATCTGTCACAAAGCCAGTGCTGTTCCAGTCACCTATCAAGTATTCTAATCGTTTATCAATGTTACTCCCTGTGATTGGGTTATATGACGTTCTCACATACGTAGAACTCAGACAGACAGTATAAAGGGCGAGCGCAATGATTATATTTTTCATGATTCATGTTTATTTTAATTGTTAATAAAACAGGATTTAAAAAGGTAGAGCAACAACAGGCTGTTATTGCTCACCTGTTTATTTAAAGGCTGAAACTATTGACTCTTTATGATGTATAGTATCAGACTTATCCTTGTTTAGTGTTGGTTTGAATCTGTTTCTGAAAACGTCATTTTATGTTTTTCTAAAATGGTGCTTCTTACTATTAGTAGTAAAAAAAGGATACCACCCCTTTTTTATAGTTAAAATGATGGGAAATTGCGTTAATTGGGGAATTTTCGCCCCAATTATACTCAAATGGGTACCCCTCAGTATCCATAACAAAAGCGCCTATATCCTGTCCTTCTCAAAGACCAACCCAAAAGTTGAAAATAGCATTTTAAAACATTGAGGCATCTTTTAGAGATAAAAACGCCACACTTTGGGGTCGAAACTGCCCATAATTACCAATTTAGAATGGAAAAAAGCAATGGAACATCTTTTCAATATTGATAAGTAGAATCATTTCCATCATTTAGAACAATATAAAATTACTAAAACGTAAAACACATGAAATCAATAACAAAAGTTGCCTCAATCTGCCTATTCCTTGCTTTTCTGCCCAGCACTTCCAACGCACAAGTGGGTATACGGGCAGGTATTAATGCCAGTAATCTATCGGTTAAAAACTTTGACGACCGTAAAACACGATGGGGTTTTCATGCCGGTATTTATACCGAAAGGCTTTTGAAAGGCTCCGTTTATCTGTCTCCCGAACTTAGTGTGACGACGAAAGGCTCTTCGGTGAGGTACAATTCATCCAACACGACCAATAGTTTCAACTTGAACTATATCGAACTGGATTTACCATTCACCTACAAGTTGAATGGTGTTGATTTGCAGGCAGGACCTTATTTGGCATACTTAGCCAATGCCAATGCTAAGAGTCAAAATGAAACAACGCGTATCATAACGGAATTGAATAAGAGCAATTACAACAATTTTGATGCAGGATTTTTATTCGGTCTTAATTTCAGACTGTCGAATAATCTTTATTTAGGTGCGCGGTACGGCGTGGGGCTTGTCAATATTGCTCGTACAAATGCGGCAATGGCAAGTTTAGGTGATGCTCGAAATATGGTAGGTCAATTGTCTTTATCTTTCAAACTGTAAGTACATATAAGATAGAATGACTCATATCTATCTATTCTCGATTTGCTATTTTTGGTGGCTGCTTCAAAAGCTATAATATAGTTTTTGAGGCAGCCTTTTTTGTTTGGTTTTATATCCTATTGATAAACAAGTATTTATAAGATTAAATCGTAACGATTATTCTTGCTTTGTATTCAATAGTTGATAAATGGACACCATAGATATGGGTTTTTCAATATAAACCGAAGCCCCAGCTTTCAATGCCTCCTCTCCTATCCCGATGGCGCTCATAGCGATTATCTTGGGCTTGTTTTGAATATTGTTTATCGTTGGAATAAAATCAATGCCTTTGCCATCTGGTAGATTATTGTCTAATATGATAGCATCAAAAGAATGGGATTGTAGGAGCAACATTGCCTTTGTCAAGGTTTCGGCACATATAACCTCATAATGTCTTTTTATTAAAAATCTTTTAAGTAAGCCGCTTAACTCAATTTCATCTTCAATTATCAAAATTCTATTATTCATGATTGTCTTAATTGTTAAACAATGTGTTATAAAAAAATCATGCCCACTAAATTTTGAGTTTATCTGGTTCGTGCGGTTGCGGTTATACTGAGGGGGGTATTAAAAATCACATGCTGGGGAATCTATTGCCCAAATCTGGGCAAAATATAGCTAAAAATCACTGGCACATTCTTTTTACTAAAAAGATTGAAGGCAATACATTGTTTTCAATCTTTTTTAGATGAATAAAATTTAGAGATTTCAGATGAACTTTCAGCGTCAATGGAGAAGTGTAGTATATTTCAATCCCCCATACTGCCTTCTCCATTTTTTTTGTTGAAAAAATTAATAAGAATTGCTCCCATCATGAAGTGAGACCGTATCAACCCAATATTTCCCAATGTTATTGGTCACATTCAATAGACTTTCGAATGAAGAAGGCTTGACGATAAAAGAATTGGCGCCCAAATCATAACATTTCCGAATGTCATCTGGCGATTTAGACGTCGTAAACATAACGACAGGAATATGCCGCCATTGAGCACTCGTTTTTATCTCCTGCAATATTTGCTTGCCGTCTTTTCGTGGCATATTAATATCGAGGAGTATCAATGAAGGCGTTGCTGCATTTTTTTCCAGATATTCAAGCAATTCGATACCATCTTCAACAAAATCAAGGGTACACTTCAAATTATTTTCTTCAAATGCTTCTTGAAGCAGTAGTCTATCATCTGCATCGTCATCAGCAAAGACAACTAAGTTTGTTTTTTTCTTATGTCGCATTTTTATATTTAACATTTATTTTACGTCACGTTTGACGCATTTTTAATACTCCTCGACAAATTTCAACATTTTCAAGGAAAAGAATCAACGGTCAAAAGTAGGCGTTTTAACCGATATTCTGCTTAATTGGTATTTTTATTGTAAACATTGACCCTATTTCTGGACTGCTCTCAGCGGATATCGTCCCATTGTGCAGTTCCAAAATTTTCCGACTAATGGCTAATCCGATACCTAAACCTTCAAACTCATTTTTATGATTTAATCGTTGGAATATTAAAAATATTTTTTGTGCATACTCTTGCTCAAAACCGATACCATTGTCAGAAATCGTCAGTACATGATAAGGCTTTTCGGCTATCATTTCTTCCTTACCCGTAAAAAGTATGACTGGGTTTCGCTCTGGATGCTTGAATTTCAAGGCATTGTCAATCAATTGCTCAAAAAGTACGACCAAATGCTCGTTATAACCCTCAATATCCATATCACCTTCAATACTATATTTAGCTTTTGATGTCTTTACGATATCCTTTTTTTCAGCCCAAATGGTTTTGATGATTTCAGATACATCAACCGTCTCAATATCGTTCTTATTTGGCTGGCTAAGGTTAGCAAAAGCCAAAAATTCATTCAATAATTCCTGAGAATCGGCAGCAAAGGAGTTAATTTTCTGAATGGATTTTAAATCAAGCATCCCCTCAGTATTCGCCACTTTTTTTAACTTACTTTCAAAACGCGAGCTAAAAAGCCTGATTTTTCTTAAGGGTTCTTGAAGGTGATGCGTCAATGTAAAAGCGTATTGGTCAAGCTCGCGGTTGGCTTTGTTCAGTTCATTTATCTTTTCTTCAAGGCTTTTTTTAGCTTTTTCGACAAATAAGAGCTGCCGATAAATAACCCACATGGTTGTGACAATAATGATAGTGGCACCAATAATGTCTATGAGTAAAAAACGAGGCGTTGATTCGGCAAATTCTTGCTGCCTGTCAATATTGATTTTTAGTTCTTTATGTTGCAGTTCTTTAAGATTTTTTATGGTTCCTTGCAAACTATCCATCAAAACCTTGCCTTCTTGTATCAATTTCAACTGGTTTTCGTCCAGCGTTTTCACCTCTCTCGTTTTTATAGTATGTACGATAGACCAGACATTATCGATTTTAGCTATCGCCAAACGCCTTATGGAATCAATGTAAGGGATTTGTTCAATAGATTTCCTGGCTTCTTGTCTTATATCCAGTAGATTTCGGTGTACCACAGTTCCTGCCGATTTTTGATCTAACAAAAAATCGGCATTTCTGGTCAATAAAAAGCCTCTTGAGCCCGATTCGGCATCTTTTAAGCACGAAATCACCTCCTCTAACTTCATAGCGAATACATTACTCCGATTGATGGCTTCGGTTGATTCAACCAACGAAACCAAACGATTGTATGCCAATGTCGCCATTGAAATGAGGACGCTCAATACAATTATAAACAGGATTAAAACTTGTTTAAGTGTCAATTTTTTATTCATATCATTATATATAGCCCAAAGTGTGTACAAAAAAACACTATTTGGGTATTATTTTCCACATACCGGGCAAATAAAACCATAAAGTGTGTATATTTCGGTGGAATACTATTTTAAGCAATCATTCTAACGGTAAAGTTAATCAAAAAGAAGTTTGGTCTTATGTTTAAAAACACACAACAACAATCGTTGAGACAAACGATGAAATTGTCTCCACAACAGATTCAGATGCTCAATCTGTTGCACTTGCCTGTATTAGAGTTAGAGCAAAAAATTAAAGATGAAATTGAAGACAATCCAGCTCTTGAATACAATGAAAATTCAGATAACGATGAACGTCCTCAAAACGAAGACAGCAATTTCGACGATGATGCCTCTGCCAAAGATACTTCTGATGAATTAACCCCTGATTATGATATATACGAAGATACACCTTATGACGGTTTTAGCAATACCCAAGAAGTTAAATATGAAAAACCTGTCGTACAAACTGCCACTTTTCGCGAAAACCTAAAAGAGCAGTTGCACCTTCGACGTATTGACCCACAATTGCAGTCTTATGCTGAATATTTGATTGATGCGATTGATGACGACGGATATTTGCATCGTTCGCTCGAATATATTATTGATGATTTGTCTTTCAGTGTCGGTATTTATGTCGAGGAAGAAGTACTTGAAAAAGCCCTTTTAATTGTGCAACAACTTGAACCCGTTGGCATCGGTTCGCGCAATGTGCAAGAGTATTTGATGTTGCAACTGCGAGAAAAAGCCCGAACGGGCGCAGATGTGAGCGTAGCATGTGCCGTTGTGGATGATTTTATGACCGATTTAGGCAATCATCAATACGAAAAAATACAAACAGGTCTTGACATAAACAGCGAGGAGTTAAAAGCGGCTTTAGAGATTATCAGTTCGTTGAATCCCAAACCCGTGAGCGGTATTTCAACAACGAATGACACAACGCCCGTCATTACACCCGATTTTATTGTCACGAATACGGAGGGGCAGCTTGAAATCACTGTATTGGGCATCAATACGCATAAGATAAAATTGAATACCCATATGCTCCAAACTCTTGACGCACTTGAAAAAGCACCGAAAAAAAACACTGAAAACCGCAATGCTGCCCAATATTTGAAAAGTAAAATCGGCTCGGCACAATGGCTCATTACAGCTTTGGAACAAAGAGCTTATTCCCTGACAAGCACCATTGAAACCATCGTTTCGCTGCAACAAACCTTTTTTCTGACGGGCGATTTTAAAAAATTGCGACCTATGATCTTGAAAGATATTGCAGACCGAATTGGCTTGGATATATCAACCATTTCACGCGTGACCAGTAGCCGTTATGTGCAGACAGATTTTGGGATTCTCTCTCTAAAAACCCTTTTTACTGAGGGGGTCTTAACCGACGACGGCAATATCGTTTCCAATCGCGCCATACAAGAAACGATTGTTGAAATTATTGAAAATGAGGACAAAACTGAACCGCTGAACGACCAACAAATCACCGATTTACTGGTTAAAAAAGGTTATACCGTCGCTCGCAGAACGGTGGCTAAATACCGCGAAAATTTGAATTTCCCTGCCGCACAAATGCGGCGGATTTTAGCCTAATTGGTGCGAATCGTTCGGGGAGCTTTTGACGTTCCCTGAACGTAGATTTAGATTTTAGTAAATCTAAATTATTGAAAATCAACAAATTGTGTAACTATACTATCGTGTATATTAATATAACTTAATAGAATCTGTTCGCTTAACTTTTCAAATAAAAAACAAAAATGCATAAAATACTGGTTATAGACGACGACATGGATATCTGTCATTTGCTGAAAAAATTCCTCTCTAAGAACAATTATGAGGTGATGACGGCTCATAATGGCGAAACAGGTTTGAAATTATTGGAAGAAAATCAGCCCGATTTGGTGATGACAGATTTTAGGCTCGGCGATATGGACGGCAGTGAAGTGATTACGGCCATCAAATCACGGATGCCCAATGTACCCATCTTGGTCATAACAGGATATAGTGACATACGTATTGCCGTCAATGTGATGAAATTAGGTGCATTGGATTATATTACAAAACCTCTGTTGCCTCAAGAGATTTTGATGACGATACAACGGGCTATTGTGGTGTCCAGTTTTTCGAACACAGAACCGAACAACCAACCTGAAGAAAATCAAGCGAATCCGACGACCCCCTCAGTATCTGCTCGGTCAAAACAGTCGCCAAAGCCTAAAGGCTCATATGTTGAAGGTAAAAGTGTGGCTGCCCAAGCCCTATTGAGGCAAATTGACCTCGTGGCACCGACCAATTACAGCGTCATTATCTATGGCGAAAGTGGTTCGGGTAAAGAAATTGCTGCACGTATGATTCACGATAAAAGTCCGCGTGCCAATATGCCTTTTGTCGCCATGGATTGTGGTGCGATACCAAAGGAATTGGCAAATAGTGAATTGTTCGGGCATGAAAAAGGGTCGTTTACGGGCGCAATTGGTCAAAAAATAGGGCTTTTTGAAATGGCAAACGGTGGTACACTTTTTTTAGATGAAGTATCGAACTTGACGTATGATGTGCAAATCTCCCTTTTGCGTGTGGTGCAAGAGCGCAAACTCAAACGCATCGGCAGCAACAAAGAAATAAACCTCGATGTCCGAATCGTCGTAGCCAGCAATGAACGACTGTCAGAAGCGGCACGCAAGGGCAAGTTTCGGGAAGACTTGTATCATCGGTTCAATGAATTCAGCCTTGAAGTACCGCCTTTGCGCGAGCGTAGCACCGATATTATGCTTTTTTCGGACTATTTTTTATCACAAATCAGTGCGGATTTGGGTCGAAAAATGGTCGGCTTTGAGCCCGAGGTAGAAAAAATATTTCAATCATACCCTTGGTATGGCAATATCAGAGAGTTGAAAAACATTATCAAACGGGCGGCGTTGTTGTCAGATGCGGAATGGGTACAAGCTAAGGCATTGCCTTTCGAAATCGTCAACCATGAAAAATTAGCTTTCGGTATTCCCGAAAATGAGATGGAATTGATTGTAGAGCAAACACCCATGCAAAAGAATCATCAGCCAGCGCCGATAACTTATGCAACGCCTCATACAGTGCAACAACCGCAACCATTTAACTTGAAATCCGCTGCGCAAGATGCTGAGTATGAAATTATTATGCAAACATTGCAACAAGCTAAATTCAATAAAAGCAAAGCAGCCGAATTGCTCGGTATAGACAGAAAAACACTTTATAATAAATTAAAAAAATTGGGTATTGAATAAATGATTACAACATGAGGGAACTATTAACGGCTGTCCAACAAGCGGATTCCCCTATCGGTTATTTGGTTTTTAATAAAAATACTGAGGGGTTTTGGGTTTGTTCGGAAGCAAACAAGTGTGCACACAATTTTCTTGAAAAATCAGATCTCATTTCGAAAACAGGAACAGATATTTTCCAAACATCCCTTCTTGAAATTCCGAATAGTGCGACACTTCATATCAATGACAACAGATGGTTGTCTGTAGCTGTGATGAACGGCTCAACCGATCGCATTCGCATTGTGATATTAACCGATATTACGGCGCAAGAAAGCCGCTTGATATACCTTGAAAAAAAGGTCACTCGCCTTAAAAGCTCAAACAAAGACTTGGAGCATTTTGCTTATGTTGCCTCACATGATTTGAGAGAACCTTTGCGCAAAATCATTGCTTTCAGCGAGCGTTTAAACAAAAAATATGCAGCCGTTCTTGAAGGTAATGGTCTTATCTATCTCGATCGGATGATTGACGCAACAAAACGGATGCAGACATTTATTGATGATTTGTTGATGTTTTCAAGGTTTTCACGCGATACTTCCGAGCGCATCCATGTAGATTTGAACGATATACTGAGGGGGGTGCTTTCTGATTTTGAGATGCAAATTGATAACAATAAAGTGACTATTGAAACGCAAACGCTGCCCATCATCAAGGGTGTCAAAACCCAAATGGCGCAACTTTTCCAAAACCTTGTGGGCAATGCTTTGAAGTTTAAAAATCCAGACGTGCCGACCCGTATTGCTATAAAGTGTATTGAATCAAAGGATGATTATCAGATCTCTGTAAGTGACAACGGCATTGGTTTCGACGAAGCGGATGCCGAACGTGTTTTTACACTCTTTCAAAGGTTAAATGGGCGTTCCGAATATGAAGGAACGGGTATTGGTTTGGCTATTTGTAAGAAAATTGTTGAAAATCATGGCGGCAGTATCACCGCAAAAGGAAAGCCTCGTGAAGGGGCTGAATTTACAATTGTTCTACCTAAGTGAGAATGCATTATACATGATTTTTGTCATTCTTTCACTGTGTTACTAATGACGCGCTTCGTTTGTAGGAGAGGAACTTTATGTTCGGGGAACTTTTAAAGTTCCCCGAACATGGTACTCGAACCCATTTGCTGCGTCATTCGGTTTTAAACACCAACGCTTTACATGGTGATTGTCCTCAGAATGACAAAAAAACAATTATAAATACAAATTACATAGATTACACAAATTACAATGTTTACATGAAAAACATCAAACTACTCATTGTTGACGACGATGAAGACGATTACTTCCTTGTTGCGGATCATCTCAATGATATTGAAGAATATGACTTCCTCATCACTTGGGCGGCTACATATGAAGACGGTTTTAAGCAGATAAAAGAAGGCGATTTTGATATTTGTCTTTTTGACTTTTTATTAGGTCAAAAGACAGGTTTGAACCTATTGCGCGAAGTACGAAATTTAGACATTGAAACACCCATTATTCTCTTAACTGGCCGGGGGAACAAAGAGATTGACCGCGAAGCGACATTGTTAGGCGCGACGGACTACCTGATTAAAAGCGATTTGGAAGCAGATACCCTTGAACGCAGTATCCGATATGCCCTCACACACGCACGCGCACTCAAAGCGGTCAAAGCAAATGAACGGTTGTATCGCAACATTTTTAACCGTTCAAGAGACATGATTTATTTGGCAGATACAAGTAACGGCGTTTTTATAGATGTCAATAAACGCGGGACAGATATATTCGGCTACACCCATGATGAGTTTATGCGGATGAAAACGGCTGATTTGTTATATGACAAAATGGAGCGCAAGAGCATCACTAAAATCTTATTCGAAACGGGCGAATTACGCGATTGTGAAACCACTTTTGTAAATAAATGGGGCGAAAAAATGATTTGTATTATCAATGGCATCATTTATACTGAGGGGGGTACTGTTTATCATCATGGTTCTGTTCAAGATGTTACGGCGATACGTTTGCTGGAACGGAATCGTCTAAATTTAGAAAAAATAGCCGCCACAGGTCGTTTTACAAGGGCTTTGGCACATGAAATACGCAATCCACTGACCAATATTGACCTTTCCATAGAGCAGTTGGGGCTTGAAAATAAAGATGATGAGTTAACCTATTATTTCGACATCATCAAACGCAACAGCCACCGCATCGGCAATTTGATAACGGAATTGCTTCAAACGGCGAATCCTTCCCATATAGAACTTAAAAAGCAGCCTGTAAATGACCTTGTTGAAAAGGCTGTTGACACGACACATGATAGGATTTTATTGAAAAACATTAAAACCTTGAAACATTACAGCCCTGAAAACCCAATTATCCATGCCGACTCATCGAAATTGCAAATGGCATTGACCAATTTAATCATCAATGCCGTTGAAGCCATGACAGAGAACGAAGGCATTTTAACCATCGGAACGGAAATGCAGACGGGCTCTTGTCGCATAATCATTGAAGACAATGGCTGCGGAATGACACCAGAGCAACAAAATCGCTTGTTTGAACCCTATTTTACTGCCAAATCAAAAGGCCTCGGCTTAGGCATGGCAACCATAATGAATATCGTTCAAGCTCATGGTGGTCAATTATTGTTTACCTCTGAACTGCATAAAGGCACGCGCTTTCTGCTCTCTTTACCTATCCAATAACATCATTTTGTCCTAAAAACGTCCCACAACCCCACACATTGGGGAATTCCCTCCCCGTCTTTTTCGTAAAAACGGGCTGGTCTGCTTTTTTTAATATAGAGAGTATAGACAAACACAAAAACTTATTTTTCATCTAACAAAAATCAAAAGCCATGAATAATTTATTGAATTTTATAGCAGCCATTTTGATAACAGGTTGGATAATGGGTCTTGTGAAAATGAGTTTGAGCGGTTTAATTTTGACAGTTTTAGTCTTTGCTTTTATCGCTGGGTTACTTAAAATTATTCGCAGAGCAAGGATTTAACCCTTTTTCACAAAACTATAAAAAATCTACAAGTTATATATCAGTCAAAACAAGAACTTCTAACCCAAACAAAGCACAAAAACAGCACAATAAAAAAAAACAAATTATCGAAACAACAAATTTAAATCACTCGTACCTCCAGACTTTTTAACACAAAAACTTTTTTATTTTCTAACAAATTATTTTCCTTTTAAACTAAAATTTTAATCTAATGACATTTAAATCAAAAATCAGCCGACTGTTCATTTTCTCAATCCTTTCTTTATCTATTGTTGCTTGCAACAAGGATAATACATCTTCACCTGGTCAAGTCAACTTTGAAGTCACCGACGCACCATTTGATGATGTCGAAGTTCAAAGCGTTTTTGTCACCGTTGCTTCGGTGAAAGTAGATGGTAAAACCATTGACAATTTTAATGGCAAAGCTACTTTCGACATTGCGGCGTATCAACGCGGACAAACAAAAGGATTGGGTAGCACCAATTTGCAATCAGGCACTTACAGCAACGTTACGCTCGTACTCGACAACGAAAAAGACCAAAGCGGTAATGCGCCTGGCTGTTATGTATTGACAAAATCGGGTCAGAAAAAAGCGATTACGGCTGCTTCTGCGACTTCTGAAATCGTTTTGAATGGTCAATTCAAATCAATGGCAGACCAAAGTTCAACGGCCGTTATGGATTTCGACTTGCGGAAAACCATTGTAAGTAATGGTACAAGTGGCTATAAATTTGTCAGCGCCAGCGAAATGACAAACGGTATTCGCATCGTACAAAAATCTGAAACAGGCGTTATTAAAGGCTCAACAGCCGATGCGTCAGCAACAGCAAGCGAAAAAATCGTTGTTTATGCCTACAAAAAAGGTACTTTTAACAAAGCAACGGAGATGCAAGGACAAGGTAGTTCTGCTG
>JAYSQG010000164.1:0-10625 GCA_043721685.1 Saprospiraceae bacterium
GCACCCGACTCAATAGTTAAAGTATTTTTTGCTGCGTCAATATTTATTACTTTGTTTAAATTTTTCGTCGATATTTGACTGAATGGCGTATCGGCAATATTATTGAATGAATGACATGAGCCGAGACCTTTTTGTTTATTCAAACTTTTTACGAGCGATTGCATTTCATCCACAGACTTGGGCTCAAAATACTTTTCAGCGCTGTATTGTAAATTTCCTGCCCAGTTTTTTCTTACAAGATTTACAACTTTAGGTTTGGAAGGTGCGCACGACGCAAACGGTGCGAGTAAACTACCCGCTGCTAAAACAGAAGTAGCTCTCAGAAACTTCTCTCTTTTCATTATTTATTAGTTTATTTGTTTTTAAAATTGCCGAAACAACTTTGGCAACAAACCTAAATAAAAATTCTGAAATTAGATATTTTTCGAGGAAATAAATGGTGGGTTTTTTAAATACAGGGTTTTTAGTAGCGAGGGTGCGTTCAATGTATTTACGTAATTTACTGCATATGTAAAAATATAATGTCGAATTGATTCGTGATTCTGTTGTGAAAACTTAGGTAATAAAACTATTTTAAGTATGGCATATAAAATAATTGAAAGTAAATGAATTGCCGTCAGCTTTAGCTGACGGATTAAAATTAGAATAAAATTGGCTTTAGCTAAATCAGTAATTAATTTAATTTTGGCTAAAGCCTAAAAATTTATTAATATTCTGACCGTCAGCTAAAGCTGACGGTAACTTAATTTTTAATTAATTATTTCTTTATACTTATCTAAAATTAAGTTGAATTATTTTTAATCTCTGTGAAAACCAAATTATGCGCTTGATCTCTATTAATCTTTATCAATAAAAGTTGTATCTTCATCGATATCAACTAATTCTTCACTATTTAATTCAAAATGTTTTTTAATTCCCCAATTTTCTATAATCCAAGATAAAAGTTCAGCTTTTCTTTTTTTACAGTTCTCTACCGTCCAATCATCAAATTCGGCAATTTTACGTTCTTGTCGAATATCAGAATTTGAATAAGAATAACCAATGCCAGGCATTCCTTTTTTTCTTTCAAATTCAAAGTTTCTATAGCGAGAATTATCTTTAGTTAAAACAATATTAGCAATATTATGTGTAAAATTTTTTATGTCATCTTTCGTCCATTTTTTTAACCACTCTGAATCAGAATCAGGATTTTGGGGAAAAATATGTTCTAACGTTGAATCTGATAAATCTTCCCAATTTATTCTTGGCTTATTTTTTCCGTTTAATAAATGTAATTCGTATTCGAATAAAGTATATTTTAATAGTCGTCTATGTTGATACCAATCAAAAAAATCTTCTTCCAATGATTTTCTAAAAATATTTTCGTTGGAATACAAATTAATAGTATAATTAATCCATTCTGTAATTTTTAAAATTCCGTATCTGTCAGAAAAAATGTTATCTGCCCAACTATAAAATTTTGATAAACCAGCATTACTTCTTTTTCCTTGCCATAAAAAAACTCTAAATGAAAATTTTTCTAAAGATTTTAAAAACTCTAAATAATCCTCATCTTTTATTGTTATATTTTCCTTTTTAATCTTAATTGCAACCATTAATGGTAAAAAATTTGCAATATTTCCAAGGTTATTAATTTTAGTAAGAAGCTCAAATTCTTTAGTGTCACTATTTATTGGTTGAATTATTTCTGAATAATATTTTGAAATCAAACCTAAACCATCAATAAATTTTTCTAAAAATTTTTCTACATTTTCTTGTGATTTTTTAGTAAAGTCTCTTAACGGAATAACTTCATCTGATTTAAATCCATGATATCCATCCCAATTTTTTGGAGTATGATTTACATAAAGTGTCCAAGCAATTCGTAAACACTGGCTTTCACTGCCATTACTACTGGCAATATTAGTGTAAACTTCTTTCCAAGTTTTATTTATTCGTCTAGTATAATCTTCCTTTTTATGTTTTTCGACATTTCTATAAACCCAATACATCAAATAGTTCTTTAAAAGTTCCATTGATGACAAATCTTTTCCTCTTGAGTTCATTAATTCAAACGTCATTCCAATTTCACTTTCTACTTCTATTGGATAAAATGAAAAATTAAGTTTCCTTGTTATCGCATCAAAAAGGTCTTTTAAATATTCTTCACCTTTTTCTTTTCTAGAACTTAATTGTTCATTGATATGTTTTTCTAAATATTGAAAGCCATTGTACAATTTTTTTTGATGAATTGTATTTGGAGGAATATTAGGAACTCCTTTTGTAATTAAATCTAAATAAAAATCGGCTGAGTCATTATTTAAAGTTAATTTAGTTTTATTACCTGAATATAAATAAATTGAAAGTTTAGCTTTGTAGTCAGCATGTTTTAAACTAACTAACTTGTTTAGAATGATTGATAAATACAAACTACAAGTTGTTAGTCTTTGTTGTCCATCTACAATATCAACTTTTTCTAAATTATCAATTCCATATTTCTCACTATTTTTTTCGCTTGATTGATAAATTACAATTGTTCCTGTATAATGATTGAATATTTTAACATCAATTAATGCATCAATATCTTGAACAAAATCTTTTAATTGTTTATCTTCCCATGCGTAACCTCTTTGATAATCTGGAATTTGAAATAACTTGCCTTCTAATAAATTTGATAAAGTCTTTTTGTCCATAATTTAAAAAAGTTAATAAATTTTATTAAGGTGTATTATATATTTTTTATTTTATTGAGTTTTGCTTTTTAAATAATTGTTCCAATCTCTTTGTAAAGCAATATAATTTAATTGGGCAGTTTCAAAATCTAGAAATTTTATTTCAATAGTATCAACTATTTCTATTTTTTCAAACTCATTATCAGAGGGTTTTTTCAAATATTCAACTCTGGCGTTATACTCTATAATCAAAGCTTTAGATTGTTTTAAGTCCCGATACAAAATATGTTTTATTGTTCTTATTCTTTCCAGATCTATTGAATGATTCCCAATATTTTTTATTCTATCCATTTTTTTTTATTTTTCATTACATCTTAAAGTAAAATAAAATTAATTTCAGAGGCTATAGCTCAAAATTTTTTTAAATTAAGTTCGATAAATTTTGACAAAAGCATACGTTAAAAACTTTCGTAAATATAATAACACAATTATAAATTAAAAAATTTTTATCTAAAAAAAATAAAATAAAATACGAATATTAAATTATTTTATAAACGCCATTTCAAAGACGTACACTTTTATTTAATTTTCAGAAAATTTTAATGGCACTACACGTTAGAAGCTACGTTTTTGCACATACGCCATGAAACTTACGCGGAAACTTTTTATTTTTAAATTTTAAGTTTAGCGAAACGCTTTACAAAAAATGCGGCGAAAAATTTTAAGAAAATAAATTTTCTTAAAATTTATGTGTTTGTGTTTCATAAAAACAAATTGTCAAATTATCCGATGAAAGATTACATGCAAAAAAAAATCTCTTTTGAAAATTAATTCAAAAGAGATTTTTTTTTTGATAAATTAGTCTATAAACCAACAACTATCAACTAAAAACTATTTTTGTTTTTCCACTTGCATAAAACTCAATTCGACTTCTGTGCCACGACCAAAAATTTTGACAATGACTTTTAGTTTCTTTTTCTCTTCGTTGATTTCTTGAATTTCACCAATAAAATCAACGAAAGCGCCATCAGTAATTTTAATCGTTTCACCAATGATATAAGGTTCTACGAGTGTTTCGCCAGAGCTTTGCGTATCGTCCACAACACCAAGCAAACGTTTTGCTTCTGATGTTTGCATCGGAATAGGGTCGTTTTTTCCTAGGAAATGAATGACATTTTGTAAATTGACGATAGCTGTAACAATATCGCCTTTTAATTTTGCAGGGACAGCCTCAACGAGAATGTAGCCAGGTAGGATATTACGCTCAGTAATAACCTTTTTGCCACCACGTATTTTATAGACCTTTTCAGTTGGCACAACGACATTAGGGATGTATTCACCCCATTTTTCTGCGGCAATTTCTTTGTCTATACGTTCTTTGATGACCCGTTCTTTGCCGCTAATAACGCGGAGGGAATACCATCTTGTTTCTTCTGACATTTTTTTATTGGTTATTGGTATTGTGCAAAGCATTTAGCTCGCCAATTTATTTTACACTATAGACGAATTTCAAAGCAAAATTCGCAACACCATCCATACCAAAGATAATGAGCGACAATAAAATACTTGCTAACAAAACAACACCTGTTGTTTGTTGCAAATTTGACCATGTGGGCCAAGTCATTTTCGTGCGAAATTCTTCTGCACTTTCTATTACGTACTGCTTGATATTCATGACTTCAATTCAGTTTAAAAAAAAAGGGGAATTACCCCCCTCAGTATATTTTTAGTTTTGGGCTTTAGGTTTCGAGTTTTAGGTTTTGAGTTTTGGGTTGCCCAAAACTCAAAACTCAAAACTCAAAACCCAAAACTTAGTTGCACGGACAGCAGGGATCGAACCCGCAACCTGCGGTTTTGGAGACCGCCACTCTACCAGTTGAGCTATGTCCGTATAAAAGAAAAAAATGTCAATAGCCATTCAGTCATCAAAGATAACATAAAATGACTATTGACACGTATTTTTCGAGAATATTAGTCAAGAATTTCTGTTACCTGACCCGCACCAACTGTACGACCACCTTCACGAATCGCAAAACGAAGACCTTTCTCCATTGCAATTGAGTTGATGAGCGCAACTTCAAGTTCGATGTTGTCACCAGGCATTACCATCTCAACGTTTTCAGGTAATTTACAATCACCCGTTACGTCTGTTGTACGGAAATAGAACTGTGGGCGGTAACCGTTGAAGAACGGTGTGTGACGACCACCTTCGTCTTTCGACAAAACGTAGATTTGGCACTTGAATTTTTTGTGTGGTTTCACTGAACCTGGCTTGCAAATAACCATACCGCGTTTGATAGCGTCCTTCTCAACACCACGTAAAAGGATACCAGCGTTGTCACCAGCTTCACCACGGTCAAGGAGTTTACGGAACATCTCAACACCTGTACAAGTTGAAGTGATTTTCGCACCTTCTGCTTGCATACCGATGATTTCAACAGATTCACCTACTTTGATGATACCACGCTCGATACGGCCTGTCGCAACAGTACCACGACCTGTGATTGAGAATACGTCCTCAACTGGCATCAAAAAAGGCAATTCAGTCAAACGGGGTGGTTGTTTAATCCAAGTATCACAAGCTTCCATCAATGCTTTTACTTGAGCGACACCACTTGCGTCACCACTAAGTGCTTTGATTGCAGAACCTTGAATAACTGGTGTATTATCACCGTCAAATTCGTATTTGCTTAGCAATTCACGAACTTCCATTTCAACAAGTTCTAACATTTCCTCGTCTTCAACAAGGTCAACTTTATTCATGAAAACAACTATAGAAGGTACACCTACCTGACGTGCAAGAAGGATATGCTCACGTGTTTGTGGCATTGGTCCGTCTGTTGCAGCTACTACGAGGATAGCACCGTCCATTTGTGCAGCACCTGTTACCATGTTCTTGACATAGTCAGCGTGACCAGGACAGTCTACATGCGCATAGTGACGATTTTTCGTCTGATATTCTACGTGTGCTGTATTGATAGTAATACCACGTTCTTTTTCTTCAGGAGCGGCATCAATTGAATCATAAGACATCACTTTATTGTTACCATCTTCTGATGCAAGAACTGTTGTGATTGCTGCAGTCAAGGTAGTTTTACCGTGGTCAACGTGACCGATTGTACCGATATTAAGGTGCGGTTTCGACCTGTCAAAGATTTCCTTAGCCATTGAATTATTTTTTTAAATTTTTAAAATTTCGGAAATAGATTATTTATTCAAAACCCGATAAATCAGGTAATTAATACACGTTAAAATACTAAAAGGATTCAATCCCATTCTCTTGCGAGCCGTTGATGGGAATTGAACCCGCGACCTCTTCCTTACCAAGGAAGTGCTCTACCACTGAGCTACAACGGCTTATCTATAAGTAGCTCTACGGCTTATATTGATTTTTACGATTCTCTTTATGATAAGGAGATTTACGATTAACGAGGTGAGTTGTTGCATCAGATACGGTAAAACGTAAATTAAAATCGTAAATCGTCAATGTAAGCTGAAGAGCGGAAGACGAGTCTCGAACTCGCGACCTACAGCTTGGAAGGCTGTCGCTCTACCAATTGAGCTACTTCCGCTTTATATTGTCATTCGTCAGTAGTCATTTGCTTTTCGTTAATTTTTAACTAAAGAACAAATGACCACTGACTGATGACAATTGTTGGCCAACTAAGGGAAGAATGGGTGGGAGCAGATGGATTCGAACCACCGAAGGTGTAACCAGCAGATTTACAGTCTGCCCCATTTGGCCGCTCTGGAATACTCCCAACTAAGAGCCAGTAGAGGGACTCGAACCCCCGACCAGCTGATTACAAATCAGCTGCTCTACCAACTGAGCTACACTGGCTTATTGATTGTTTTTTCCAAGAGTATGACAGGTAAAAGAACATTTGTGATTGGCGACTTTCTTGCTGATTTCTCGCTCCCGAAAGCCGTTTCTCAAAAAGCGTTGCAAAGATATAGCAATTTTAAAACCGTGCAAACTTTTTTGAAGAAAAATTATTTTTTTAATCTTTATTTGTCTTTTCCAACTTTTTAAACCTTCACCGCATTCGCTTTTGTGACCCCTTCATAGAAACGAGCCCCCTCAGTATCAAGCCTGTTTTTGGTCTCAAAATCCACTTTCAGCAAGCCAAATCGGTATATTGGTCCCAAATTCCACTCAAAATTGTCGAATGTTGACCAATGAATATAGCCAATTACTGGTACACCATCGCTTATCGCTTCATGTATCACCGTCAAATAATCTTTAATCGCTTGAATGCGCACAGCATCTTCATCCGTACAAATACCGTTCTCTGTTATGATAATAGGCTTTTGATACTTTTTATGAAACTGACGCAGTATTTTGCCTAATGCTTCAGGTTTATATGCCCACATTTTGTCGTGAGGGATACCCATTTTGTCCAATTTGCCCGGACGGTGTACTTCTGAAATCGGGCGCGGGTCAAAAAGTACATGGGCGTAAAAACTCAATCCCCAAAAATCCACCTTCTCAAAATGAGAGGCAGACCATTTGTTGAACCAATAACTGGCTAACATTGCAACGGGATAGCCCAATATATTTGAGCCTTTCATGGAAGCCGTATTCAGCGAAATGCCAACGGGTTTATTTTTATCATTGACTTTTAACAATGTATAAACTGTATTGTGTGCAATACCCATATTTTTCAATACCTCATTTGCTTTTCCAAAACTTTTGTGAAACGGCGGAAAAACGCCTAAAAAGTACGCATTCACGGCATAAACATTCGGCTCGTTAAACGTATTCCAATACGATACATATTTGCCAAAATGAAAAATGCACTTTTTCACAAAATCCATGAAAAAACCGACATTCTCTTCATAAAGCCAGCCACCTTTCGCTTCAAACCATTTTGGATTCGCAAAATGATGCAAAACAAACATGATATCCGTTCCACCATCATTTAATTGTTGGAAAAAATGTCGATATTCAACAACCGTTTCGTGATGGAAACCTCCATAAGGTTCTGTCTGCAAACGCGCCCAGTCCACGCTGCACCGATAAACCGTTCCAAAACGACGGATATGCTGCACATCCTCATCGCGCCGCAATTCATGGTCGGCTGTTCGGTCAAAAACGTGACCATCTTTGGCACGTAGCCCCTTGAATGAATGTTCTGAAGCCGTTTCTATTTGTGCTGAGGCAGTAGATGTACCCCAGAAAAAATCTTGTGGGAATTGAAGAAGCATACTTTTAATTCGTGAATGTTAATTTAAGCGTCAATAATAGTGTTTTATGCAAAAATAATAAAAATGGTCGTTGTACCAAACTATTCAACATTGATAATACGCACTTTTTCATTGTTTATGCCTAATACAAACGTTTTGCCTTTATTCTTTTTTGATAATGTCACAGGCAACATACGCCGAACTTCACCTCTAATCTGCACCCCCTCAGTATTTTGTGCTTCAAAACGACCATTGCCTTTATTGATTAAAACTTTGCCAAAATCAGCGTCATAGCGTCCCAACTGAATATTATTGCCAAAATAATTGCCATACATCAACACATCGGGCAAGTTATCACCATTCGCATCTATGATTTGAGCGGTCATATAAGGTGTCAATTGTGCTAAATCAGGTAACGAAACGGTCTCAAATTTGCCGTTGCCTTGATTAATCAAGACGGCATTGTCGAAGTAATTGGCTTCATATTTTTTCGACTTTTTGATCTTTTCTGCCGTAAAAATCTCATCCAAACTCATTTCTGCAAACTTTCGAGCATACAAAATTTTCTTTTTCAATATCGGCACTTGCTTTTGTAAATCAGCTATGGTTGCAAAAACGTGTTCTTTTCCTTGTAAATATGAAGTGACAATTTGCTCTTTTTTACCATTGTCATCAAAGTCATTATAATACATACGTACAGGCTCTTTTTCACTCGCTTTCAGCCTTGAATTTTCACCTAAATTGCCTACAATCAAGTCAATATCACCATCATTGTCCAAATCATAAGGCAGCACAAAGTTCCACCAACCTTTCTTTTCCGTGAGTTTTACCGTCTTAAACGACTTGTTCTCTTGTAAAAAAGCATAAATGCCATCCCATTCAACCGCCACAATGAGGTCTTGTTTACCATCTTTATTTAGGTCAACCAAAGCCGAATTTTTAATCATACCCAACATCCCCAAATCTTTATTATACAGAGGGGTCACATCTGAGAAATGTCCATGCCCATCATTTTGCAAAAGATAAGATTGTGGCGTTTCACCATAAGCCCACACAACTGAACGTGCGCCCATGTACAAATCTAAAAATCCATCGCCATTAAAATCTAAGGCTTGCAAGGTACTCACCGTCGCGTAAATACCTTTGAAAGCATCGGCAAGGCGTGTAAAATTGCCTTTACCATCGTTCAAATAAACGCGAGACTGTTGTTTTGGGTCGTTATTGTAAAATTCATTGCCGCCTGTGCCAACCACCAAATCCTTATCATTGTCATTATCCACGTCAATCAACAACGCATCAACGTCTTCATAAATGCTGTCAATATCGAGGGTAGGACATAGCAATTTTGAAAAAGTGCCATCCGTTTTTTGCAAAAACAATCCCGCTTTTTCCCATTTGGCATTGCCAAAAAACACATCGTCTAAACCATCTCCGTTTATATCGCCGACCGCTAAGGCAGGTCCATCTGTTGAGGTTAAATGCGGTAAAAGTGGCTCACGATCAAATTCTATAAAATCATTTTCTTTATGTTTAAAATCTAATTTTGTTTGAGGCGTAATATCTGTTATTTTACTGATGTGTGGCTTTTTAGAAATTATAAATCGTTGATAATCAAATCTTTGCAAACCTTTTTTATATACAACTTCATTCGCACCCTGCCATCTAAAAGTTGTTTTATCCAACTTTTGAAACGTATTATCTGTCCAAACTAAAACCAAACTGTCTATATTTTTAGGATTGCCCAAACCCGCATACAAAGGCGTTTCCATACTCGATTGAAAACCATGTGTCGGGTATTTTGCATAAACCATAACAGAATCTTTGCAGTATGCAATCAATTTACTACCAATTGCATTTTTGTTCTTTTCAGAACCTACGAGCTTTAATGTCAACATTTGATGTGCTGAATCATGTGGCGCAATATTTTCATAAACAAAAGCCTTGTCGTTGATATTTGAGGTAATAATATCCAAATCACCATCATTATCTAAGTCCGCATAAGCCGCACCGTTTGAATACGACACCTTATTATTTTGAATAGAAAACTGTTGGTCTTTGAAGTGTAAATTGCCTGAATTGTGGAATAATTTATTGTCTAATTTTATTTCAGGTATATTCCGAATCATATCTAAATCCTTGTCTGCCAACTTGTTCTCATAAATTTTAGATTGAAACTCATCTGCTCCTGCGAATTTGATATAATCAATATCATTCATCCTTTTGGGAATACCATTGCTGATAAAAATGTCCTTATTCCCATCATTGTCATAATCAAAAAACAACGTTGCCCACGACCAGTCGGTTGCCTGTATGCCTGAATATGTCGCCACCTCGCTCATCGTACCATTCCCATTGTTAATTTGTAAGGCATTGCGCGCATATTGATAATTGTAACCATAATTGCGCTTAAATTGATAAATTCCAAACGCATCTTCGCCTTCCGAAGCCTTCAATACGGAGGGGGTATAAGGCTGCATATCGAGGCTCATAATGTCGTTCCAACCATCATTATTCAAGTCGCCAATGTCCACACCCATGCTAAAAGTACTTGTGTGATTGATATAATCCGTTATTTGCTCCTTGAAAGTACCGTCTTTTTGATTGATATAGAGGTAATCGTTTTCATGGAAATCGTTGCCAATGTACATATCAGGATAACCGTCGCCATTGACATCGCCAACGGCTAAACCCAAACCATAGCCCAAAGCATTGCTGTAAATGCCTACGGTTTTAGTGATTTCAACGTATTTTCCATTGTCATTTCTAAAAAAACGGTCTCCTGAAAGC
>JAYSQG010000165.1:0-24325 GCA_043721685.1 Saprospiraceae bacterium
ATCAAACCAAAGGCTTTTATGTCTTGTGGAGAGATGTATTGCAGCATATTTTCACGGTCAATCAAGGCTTTTTGCTCGGCATTGTAGCCAATGACCTGCGTATTGAGCCGTCTTGCTATGACTTTTTCGATGCCATCAAATGCGCCGCCGCATATAAAAAGGATATTATTCGTATTGACATTAACCAATTTTTGTTCAGGATGTTTCCGTCCGCCTTGCGGTGGTACTTGCACATCTGCCCCTTCGAGCATTTTCAAGAGACCTTGCTGAACACCTTCGCCTGACACATCGCGTGTAATGCTTGGATTATCGCCTTTTCGAGCGATTTTATCAATTTCATCTACATAAACGATACCTCTTTCAGCTGCTTTGACATCAAAATCACAAACTTGAAGCAAACGAGACAACATACTTTCCACATCTTCACCGACATAACCCGCCTCTGTGAAAACAGTAGCATCTACTATCGAAAACGGTACATTCAACAGCTTGGCAATCGTCCGCGCCATCAATGTTTTGCCTGTTCCTGTACGTCCAACAAAAAGAATATTTGATTTTTCAATCTCAACATCGCCTTCAACAGGCGGTGGTTGGTTCAGTCTTTTGTAGTGATTATATACGGCAACAGCGAGTGTTTTCTTAGCATCGTCTTGCCCGATAACGTATTGGTCGAGGTAGTTTTTCAACTGCTGCGGCGTTCGGTCAATGGGTTTCCAATCGTCCTTTTTCTTTTTCTTTTTTTTGCTATCGGGTAAGGCTTGCTCGCCTAATTCCTGCTCAACAATTTCCATTGCTTGACTTGTACAAGCTTCGCAAATATGCGCTTCGGAGCCAGCAATCAAGATGCCGACTTGCTCTTTTGGTCGTCCGCAAAACGAACAATAATAACCTTGATTTTTCTTATTCATGTATAGAATGACTATTTATTTCAAATTGTCCGCAAAAATACGCATAATTTGTCAATAGTTATTGGTTAATCGTTATTGGTTTTCCGTATTGAAGGAGAACCAATAACGATTAACCAATAACTGCTATTTTTTTGCTGCATAATCCACAACTAAATGACAAAACGCCTTGACACCTACTGTAAAACCACTTTCGTCAATATAAAAATCGGGCGTATGGTGCGCCGATACTTCTGATGCTGTTTTATCTTTTGCCATGCCTCCAAGGAAGAAAAAGAAACCAGGCACTTTCTCTTGGAATTTAGAAAAATCCTCTGCGCCCGTTACGGGAACAGTGACACGGACATTGTCCACACCTGCGGCATCTTCAAGACTTGGATACATTTTTTTTGTCAACTCTGGGTTATTATAGGTCACAGGGTTGCCCAATTCAATCTCACAAATCGCTTCTGCCCCAGCTGATTCTGCAATGTTTTTCACCACTCGTTTGATGTTTTCATGCACTTGTTTTTGAATTTTAGGGTCTAATGCACGAATCGTACCAACCATTTTGGCTTCTTCTGGAATGATATTGCCGCGAATACCCGCATGAAAACTACCAATAGTGACAACAGCAGCCGACTCATTGAGCGGTGTCATGCGACTCACTACTGTTTGCAAACCCATGATGATTTGTGCGCCTGTCACAATTGGGTCAATACCTTCCCATGGATATGCGCCGTGCGTTTGTTTACCTTTTATTGTAATTGTCAAACCGTCTGAACTTGCCATAGTCCCCATTGGACGGTATCTGATTTGTCCTACTGGGGTCTGTGAATTGATGTGCAAACCAAAAATAGTTTCAACTTTTGGGTTGTCCAAAACACCTTCTTTAACCATCATACTTGCGCCACCTTCTTCGCCTTTTGGCGGGCCTTCTTCGGCAGGTTGGAAAATAAAGACGACTGTACCAGCCAATTCGCTTTTTACTTGCGACAAAACCTCCGCCGTTCCCATGAGTATCGCCATGTGTGTATCATGTCCGCAGGCGTGCATAACGCCCGTTTCCATATCATTAAACGTAGTTCTTACTGTTGATTTAAAGGGTAAATTACCGCGTTCTGTCACAGGCAAGCCGTCCATATCGGCGCGAAGTGCGACTGTCGGACCCGGTTTGCCCCCCCTCAGTATGCCGACGACTCCAGTCTTAGCAATGCCCGTTTTCACCTCGT
The DNA here is from genome assembly GCA_043721685.1 of Saprospiraceae bacterium. Classification (GTDB taxonomy): domain Bacteria; phylum Bacteroidota; class Bacteroidia; order Chitinophagales; family Saprospiraceae; genus JAAFJT01. The sequence continues at coordinate 2,117 of JAYSQG010000165.1, forward strand.
CAAATTTCAAATCGCGAAGAAATTTGGCTATTTTCTCAGCTGTTTTAAATTCTCTATTCGATAGTTCCGGGTTTTGATGAAAATCACGTCGCCAAGCGATGACCTTTGGTTCAATGGCAACAGCCAATTTGTCGAGTTTAATTTTCAATGCGGCATTTTCATCCGTTTGAGCAGCAAGCGATTGCGTTGAAATTAAGAGAAGTACAAACAACGCACCTTTGAGAGCAGACTTAGAAAGCGGCGTAAAATGGTTTTTCATGTTTTTAAAATTAAATTTATAAATGATTGATTTTAAATAAAATACTACTTTATTGCTTGTTCAGAATGAGTTCGCCTAACAAAGCGACTTTAATCCCAAAATCTTTATTTCCTTTTGAAAACTCTTCTTGTGCGAGCAAGTGCAGACCCCTCAGTATATTTTGAGAAAAAAGTGTCTTTTGAACGCGTGTGTCTTTTTTTACAGCTAAAATGTCTTGTTCGGAAGGTAATTCCGTCAAAGCAGCAATTTCAGCAATGTTATTAGCTGTCAAAACTTCACTTCTACGAATATTGTTTGGTAGGAAATCGTAACCCAAGACAACAGGTTGCTCAGGTTGTTGAATTTCAAAAAGAGAAGTACCATTGGCTCTCGTGTACCAATAACGCCCCATTCTGCCCACTGTATCTACTTTACGCGGATCAATGCGATTTTTTTCTAAATCTAATATGTCTTCGTTGATGTGCATACGCAGAACGCGACACAAAACCAAAATACCCCCGCCTTTTTCGTCACTCAAAGGTAAAACCTGTTCAACCCGACATTCCATCTGAATAGGGGACTCTTTCACTCTGAAAGGGCGTATCAAATCCGATTCGATGGGAGTCAACCCTGCTTTTTCAAACTCACTCACGCCCTTTGGATAATTGACCGCCGTTAAAGACATTTGTCTAACAAAATTATAACTCACAATATTAATGACACATTCGTTGACCTCTTGAACGTTTGCTAAAGTATCTTTTGTCGTCCCATCTTTCGCCCGAATGCTTGTTGCGAAACCTACTATGGGTGGTTTAGAACTAAAAGCATTGAAAAAACTAAATGGCGCGAGATTGGGTACCCCCTCAGTATCAACAGTACTAACGAAGGCAATTGGGCGCGGCGATACTGCACCAATCATAAATTGATACATATCGAGAGGGGAGGTTGTCTCTGGATCTATTTTTTTCATCATAAAACAAGGTGTTTTTGCAAAACTAAAATTTAAACGCTTAATAATACTTAAAAAAAGCAATAATAAAGAAACAAAAAGGAAAACATATAAGTATAATGAAATTAATCGTTCTATGATTTTGAAAAAAGATGCTGAATTAAAAGAATTAAAAATTCATTATTCTTTATATTTTTTTTGTTACGAAATATTTCATTATTTTCTGTCTTTGCGTTATAAAAAAAGGGTTATTCATGACTTTACAAATTAAACTTTTGGCAATCTAAATAGTCTCAAAAGTAAAACAAAATATTAATATAAAAATTATTGCATATTTTAGTTCTAAAATCGGTTTTTTTAAACAAAATCATATAACTTTGTACCGTTGTTAGTATTTTTAACCATTAAACTCCCTACAACATGACTTTTTCACATGACATCTTATTGCTAGCTTATCTTACTCTTTGTTTAGTTTTAATGAATATTCCATCTAAGAAATTGAATAAAGCGAAGTAAAGAAAACAAAAAGCCCGTTCCTATAAGGTACGGGCTTTTAATTTTCAAACCTATAAATCTAAAAATATCTGGTCACCGATTGCTTAGAGGTGGGCATCGCAATTCACCAAAATAATAAAGAAGGCTAACGCCAAAGAAGGTAAACATATCATTGCTTTTTGAATCTCCTCGCTGACGCCCCAATTGACCTATTTTTTTTCCTTCAGCATTTGGGATAGATGGATCTGACAGCAAAACGGCTATATCGCCATGCTGCTTGCGTATTTCGTTCATACTTGGATATGTTTTACTCACATCATCAAGGTAATCAGTAAACAATTTGCGCGCGCTGATTTCAACGTTAATACTCCAAACTTCATTTAAGGCTATTTTAAAACCGCCGCCATATGCCAATGCCATTTGAGTCGTATAGTATTCTTCTCCTCTGAACTGCCCCTCAGTACCCAATGGCCGCAAATCATACCAAGACCCATTATATTTCCCTTGTGGGTTGAAATGATAGACGCTCAAACCAGCCAACAAATAGGGCGAAAACCATTCTGCCTTATCAAAATAGTTATAAGGTAAAAAGTTGAACTCAAACTGCCCTGTTCCGTCCACGAGCACCGAGCGGAAATTAAGGTTTCTCCGTTGTTCAAATACATTGCTCGAATTTTTGTCATTTGCACTGATATTACCATAATTTCCAGACATTTTAAGGCACAGACGGTCATTGAAATTGAACCTAAAAACGGCTCCACCTGCAAAACCAGGACGAGTAAGGTCAAAATTGGTATTCAAATCCCCAAAATAATGCGAAACACCTGCCCAGCCACCAATTTCCCAACCGCGTTGAGCTTGCGTAGCACTGATTTGGAAAACCAGAACGGTTGAAAGTATCAAAAAGATTTTTTTCACTATTTGCTATTTTTGATTGGAAGATAAAATATGTTCAAACCGATTATGTTAAAAAACAAAATATTTACGTTAGAATTAGGTGTTTGACAAAGCAAACGTTCCAAAAACTATGCAAAGTTATCTAAAAACGCAAAAACAGTGAAGTTTCTTACAGGAGGGAGCAAGTTTTAACTTATAAAGGATAAAATGTTTGGGATTAACGTTTTTTACCTTCAACAAAATTAGCCCAATCGCTTAAATGCGTGGCACGTCCACTTTGAGCAAAATTTAAACAATCTAAAGTTGAGATACCAAAATATTGTTGAATTCGGCCGAACACCGTTGCAGCAGCACGTGAATCTTGTAACACAGCCCCAACATCTGAACGACCACCAAAAATTTCTTTAACCACTTTATAGGTACTATTCGCCCTTTGAACAACCCCGAGCCAATTGTCATGAGTGCCGCCATAACGAATACGCATATCATCATAAAATTTGGCTTCATCATCGGCCAAACCCCAATTATTATTGTCATTCGCCGTGCGTATATCTGTAAAAACAGGTGATTCGTACTCCTCTTTTATTGACTTAAGCACACCGTCAACTTCTGGCGTTGGCTTTTCAAGGTTTTTGAGCCGTTCTTGGGATATTTGGCGATTTTCATACTCTCCTGAATGAACATCCATGACAGTGGCTTTATGCTCAATATCCACTGTTTTGAAAATACCGAAAACTTGCAATACGATAAGCATACTGGCGATGCCTACTATAAAAAGAAGCCACGGGAACCCACCATTTTCTTCTACGGAATATTGTTTTTGAGGAATCTGTTGACGTTTCATCTTGTTAGTCATTTAAATTTGTTTTCATAAAAAAATTGTAATTATCTTTTGGCTCATTATACTAAAAAAGTTCAGTTTGATACCCCTCAGTAAAAGAACCTTTTTTTGACGGAAAATATTCAATGAGTTACATATTATTCAAAAAAAAGAATCTGTTTTAGTCGTTTTTAAGTGAAATTATTTTGTTTTATAATAAAAAACAATTCATTTATAAGACAGTTTTCACCTGTTTTGTTTTGAAATCATTGATAATGCACTAATTTTACCTTTATTAAAACTGCACAATATGAATATCATGCACTTCCATCGTTTCTCAAAAATGGCTGCTCTTGTAGCCGTTTTATTGGTTTTTAACCAATGTTCACGCAATCCTGTTACAGGCAAAAAAGAATTGTCCTTTATGTCTGAAGCACAGGAGTTATCTCTTGGGCAACAGTCCGACCCATCTATTCAAGCCGAATTTGGTGTTTATGCCGACTCCCTTTTGCAACAATATGTCGGCATACAAGGTCGGTCAATGGCTAAAATTTCTCATCGCCCAACTCTGGATTTTCAGTTCAAAGTCATGGACTCAGAAGTTGTCAATGCCTTTGCGGTTCCGGGCGGCTTCGTATATTTCACACGCGGCATATTAGCTCATTTCAATAACGAAGCACAATTTATGGGCGTTTTGGGTCATGAAATCGGTCATGTAACGGCACGGCATGGAGCACAACAACAAACCAAACAAATCTTATTGCAAGGCGGTTTGATTGTGGGGATGATTGCTTCTCCTAAGTTTGCGCAATATGCCGATGTTGCCAGTCAAGGCTTACAACTTTTGATGCTCAAATACAGCCGCGACCATGAATCTCAATCGGATAAATTAGGCGTCGAATATTCCTCGAAAACGGGCTATGATGCTCGTGAAATGGCTGGTTTTTTTCAAACCATTGGACGTATTCAAGAGGCTGCGGGTGCCAATATCCCTAGTTTCCTGTCCACTCACCCTGACCCAGGTGATCGCTACAATAACGTGACTGCAATGGCTATTGAAACCCAAAAAGCCAATCCGTCAAAAACGTATGAAGTCAATAGAGACGGTTATTTGCGCCGCATCGAAGGCTTAGTATACGGCGAAGATCCACGCCAAGGTTATGTCGAAAACAATAATTTCTACCACCCCGAACTCAAATTTGAGTTTCCCGTTCCCTTAGATTGGCAAACCCATAATTCACCAATTCAGTTCCAAATGGCTTCAAAGGACCAAAAAGCCATGATGATTTTGACACTTGCCACCGAAAAAACGCTTGATGAAGCCGCAAATGCCGTCGTTCAAAAACATAAACTTAAAGTGATTGACCAACGAAATACAAGTATAAATGGGCTTCAAGCCATCATTCAAGTAGGCGACCAAGTGCCTGAAAATGCGCAAAACGCCCAAGAAGCAGCTAAAAATTCAGTGCGGGTTATGACCACTTTCATTGCTTACAACGGAATGAATTACATCATTCATGGCGTAGCAGGTTTAGCGGATTTCCCTCAATACGAACGTTTTTTTAGCAATACAATGAACGGTTTCAGAACTTTGACCGACTACAATAAAATCAATGTCACGCCTAATCGTATCCGTATTAAAACGGTTTATACTGATGGAACTTTCCTTGACACTTTGCGGGCTTTCAATATGCCTGAAAAACAGCATAAAGAACTCGCTATCATCAACGGCATGGAATTGACCGACCGCGTTACAAGAGGCATGCTGATTAAAACAATTGGAAAATAAATGGTTCTATTGTTAAATTGCTGTATTGCTACATTGTTAAACAGCAATTTAACAATGTAGCAATACAGCAATTCAACAATTCAACAATTCAATTTTTCTAAGATATAAAAAACAGCAGGGCAAAAAGTGCTGTTTTTCAAGGTAATTGCTTGTTTTTTCAACAAAACGTCCTCATCAGTATAAGGAAAACGATGACAATCGGACGGACGGACTTCATAAATATCACAATAATTGTCCGAATCCAAAAACGGACAAGGCTTAGTCGTCACCACAAAATCACCCTCTTCATCACGACGTAAATATTTATCCACAAACGCTGACTCGCTCATTTTCAGGTGTTTCGCTATCCGTTTAATATCGGGCGGCTTAAAACGTGGTGAATAGTTTTTGCAACAATTGGCACAAGCCAAACAATCTATTTTCGAAAAAGCCTCTTCGTGCAGTTTTGGTAATTCCTTCAAAACACGGTTTTTATCCGCCTTTTGAAGGAATTTCTTATACGTCTTTTGCCTTTCAGCAGATTTTTTTTCCCAATTGTCCAGTATTTCCATTATGCAAAATTAATCCTAAGCATTGACTTTTTCTCAACTACTTTGAGTTGAATAAAGAGCCACATTCAGTCAATAAAAAAACGCTTCCTTGCCTTTTTGTCAATTGAGCAGCGTAATTTTGACGCACAACGTTTCACCTACAAATACTTACGAATATGCGGCTTTTAACATCTCTCTTTTTTTCATTATGCTTTTTAAGCAACCTAACGGCTCAAAAAGTGATGAAACTCGATACCCCACGTGACCCTTCGCGTATGTCATTCCTCATCGGTTCAACTATTACTTTCCAAACAGACGGTGACGACAAAAAGAATAAAGTTTGGATGACCAAACGTATTATTGACTTCAACATAGACCGACACCAAGTCATTTTTGAAGATTGGTCAGTCACTGTTGAGGACATTATTGCCGTCAGAAAGGGCAATGAGCGACGTGCAGTTCGGACTATTGGCGCAACATTAATAACTTTTGGCGCAGGTGCCGCCTTCTTCGGTTTGGTCGGAAAACTAACACCTAAGTGTCCCAATTGCGACGAAGCAATGGTTGTCGGTGCCAGTTCAGGTGTAATCGGTTGGCTTTTGACTCGTATTTCAGGTTTTAAGACCTTCAAAATTGATGGTAAAAACAAAAATAAGTTGCGTTTACTCGATTTGACACCTAAACCCGATACAAGTCCTGCAAAAGTTTAGTATTTTGAAATCAAAAAGTACCAACGACCACCTCAAACATATCCTCTTTTTTCAAGTATTTTTGTGCTAAATCGCGCAATTCAGTCGGTGAAATGGTGCGAATAGTCTCTACAAAATGAGAAAATGACTCCAAAGGTATGTCTTCAATGACATAGCTTCGAATGACCTCATTTATAGCAAAAGGACCATCCACCATGCCCAAAAGATTGCCCATTAGGTAATTTCTGACCATCGCCAATTCATCATCACCAATGAGGTCATTTTGCAAAATAGCCATCTCTTTATAAATCTCAACAAGGGCTTTTTCTACGAATTGATTACCGATTTCAGAACTGATATAGAAAAAGCTGTCTCGATGTAAAGTATCGCTTGCAGAGCCAATATTGTAAGTAAAACCTTTCTTTTCCCTAATATTCCGCATCAAACGAGAGCCAAAATAACCGCCAAGTATCGTATTCAGCACAAAAAAGCCATTATAATCTGCATGTTTACGATTCCCAATACGCCGACCAATGCGGATAGCCGCTTGCAAAGTATCGGGATTTCCAACCCTTATTTTTTGTGGTTTTAAGCCTTGAATACTGAGGGGGGCACTTTCTTTAAGCGCAACTGTTTTGTTTTGCCCTAAATATTGATTCAACAACGTCAAAACAGAATCATCAAAATAGCCGCTTAAAAAAATCTTCATATTGTCCGACGTATAATTGTCGCGATGAAATTGCTTCAAATCATCGGTTGTCAAAGCGCGGTAATCATCAGGCATTGAGTTATAGCCATAAGGCGTGTCTGCGCCGTACGCCAATTCCGTTATGGTTCTATAAGCAATAACATCGTTTTTTGTCAATTCAACAGCCAAATTTTGTATATTATTCTCAACAAACGTATTCAATTCCCGTTGAGGAAAGGTCGGTTGTTGAATGATTTCAGCGAGTAGCGGCAGCAACTTTGGAAAATGTTTCGTCATACAATATAGCGTCATATTTCCCGTATCAAGGCTGACAGGCATTTTCAACGTACCCGCCCAAAAGTCCAGTTGTTGGGCAATTTCTGCGGAGTTAAAACTCGCTGTACCTTCACGTAACTGTCGTGAAGTTGCACGTGAAGTCAACCGCTTATGCTCTTCAGGACGTCCAGACAAAATGACAATGTCTATTTTCATTATCTCCTGCGTCCCCAATCGCGTTTGATAGACAGGGATACCATTATCGAGCTTGGATACTGAGGGGGATGGTAAAGTCAATGATGTGACTTCGAAAATCGGGGGCGGTGTTTTCCGAAATAATTGATTAGCTTTCAAAGTCCTATATTTTTGTTTTTAAACCGCAAAGGTTCAAAATTGTTGGGGTTATTCGTGAAGTTTTTTCAAAAAATTAGAGCTTTTAAGCTCATAATTTCAAAAACAGGCTTATTATTGGTTTTTAAAACCTATTTTTTAAATAAAATGACAAAACGCATCTTTTGGCTCGTCCTCACAGGCTATCTGATAGTGACCGCTTATTTCGTAAGCTGGACTTATTTTCGGTTTTGCGAACAAGCAGAAAAAAGCAGCCTTCTACGATTGGAAGGCATTGCCAACGCCATCGCTTTGCAAGTAGATGCTGATATTCACACACAAGTCGCTACTCGTTACAAGACAAAAGATGCCATATTGTTCAATACCCAGGATACCAATTATGACAAAATCCACTACATATTAGCCCGAAATGCTGTTGCCAATATGCTCAAAACACCCGTTTATACGATGGTGTATGATTCTGCAAAAACGCATTTTGAGTTTTTAGCGACATCAGCAGACACGCCATATTTTAGGCATGAATACTGCACTTTTCAACCCATTCTTAAACAAAAATATACTGAGGGGGGCGTTATACCGATGTATAAAGACGAATTTGGTATGTGGTTGTCCGCATTTGCACCTGTCCGCGACAAACATGGGCAACCCTTTGCCATAGTTATGGTTGACGAACAATTCGATCGTTTCATTGCTCGTGCAAGGCAAGTAGCGCTTCAAAATTTACTTATATCTATCCTCATCATATTCCCCATCATTTTGATACTCATCTATTGGTTGCGCCGCATGTTGTTCCAACAAGAACGTATGAAAATAAAATTAGAATATGCCTATCAAGCCAACCTCAAAATAAGCCATCAATTAGAAGAAAGTTATGAGAAACTATCGTCTGTTGACAAACTACGTAAAGAGATGATTGCCAATATTTCACACGACTTGCGTACGCCTTTGACCAATTTATTTGGGTACATCGAAACGCTTTTCTTGCGGCGACACGTTATTACGATGCCTGAACGTGAGCGTTATTTAACCATCGCTCAAAAAGAATCGCAACGTTTGACGAAACTCATTGAAGACCTATTTGAACTATCGAAATTGGAATCCAATCAGACTCAACTGAACACAGAACCTTTCCCTATTTCAGAATTGTTGCAAGACATCGTAGCCAAATATGAAGTCATTTGCGCTCAAAAAAACATCTTAATTTCTGTGAATTTTTCAAGCAACTTGCCTTGGATTGTTGCTGATATTAAACTGATTGACCGCGTTTTGCAAAACCTTTTTGACAACGCCATTCGTTACAATACACCCAATGGGCGCATTGATTTAAGTTTACAAAAAAATGATAATCAATTAGTTATAAAAATATCGAACACAGGCGAGACTATCCCCCCCTCAGTATTGACACAGATTTTTGACCGCTATTTCAAAAATTCAGCGATTGAAGGAAGTACTGGTTTAGGTTTGGCTATTGTTAAAAAAATTGTGGACTTACACGGCAGTGAGATTTTTGTAGAAAGTAATGATGGTCTAACTTCATTTTCCTTTTCTCTACCGATTTACAAATAAGGATTGTTATTTCTTCAAAATCCTAAACTCCACACGGCGATTCATCTGACGTGTTTCCTCTGTATCATTCGATGCAATCGGCTGTTTATCGCCAAAACCATTTGAGCGAAGGCGGCGAGACGCAATACCACTGTTAATCAAATACTCAATAACCATAGCTGCACGACGACGGCTTAATGCTAGGTTGTAAGCAGAATCCCCAACCTTGTCTGTATGACCGATGATTTCTATTTCGAGATTAGGGTTTTCTCTCAAAATACCGACCAATTTATCGAGTTCCACATTCGAGCGTGGCAATAAATCGGATTTATCACTATCAAAATAAATATCTTTTAGACGTACCGTTTTGCCAATTTCAAGCCTTACCCTTGTTAAATCATCGTCTTTTATAGGTACGGGCACGATAGGTTCAGTTTTTTTAAGGCTCACATCGTCCAGGTAATAATAGGCGAAATTCAAATTAGATACTGAGGGAGGGGTCATAATCGTCGTCTCTTCATCAGAATTGAAATTGCCAATCATAAGCCATTCTGATTCAGAATCAGCCTTAAATTTTAAGGTTATTTTATACCATTCTTTAGGTTTAGGGTCAATGACTTTTTTAACAGAAACGGTCGGTTTTACATTTATACACTCTTCTCCGACAATTTTAAGGCGTGAACTCGATAAATAAGCGCCTAAGTTATTGATTCTCAAACCCGCTTCAAGGCTGGCAACCCATACTTCAAAAACATAGTTTTGCCCTACAACCAACGGTTCTTTTAATTGAATCTGAATATACTCCCGACAGTGCGGCTTGCCATTTGAACAACCATAAACCGTTATGCCCGCCATATTTTGCCCACTGTGAGGCGTCTGTTTGCCAAAGCCTTTGTCTGCCCAACTCGACGGCACACGCACACGCAAACCATAAGCATCAGGCGAAGCCGTCGTAGGCGATTTCCAATATTTGACAACATCATCAAAATCAGAACCTTTGTAGTACCAGCCGATAGGAAAGCCATCAAATTCCTCAAATCCAGGATTGGGGACAAGGTTGTCTTGCCCTATCTCAGATTGAGCAAAAAATAGGATTGAGCTATTTAAAAAAAAGGTAAGTGTAAAAATTTGACGCATGACTTTTCAAATTTACTGGCGGATTAGGTTTTAATGACACAACGAAAAGTCATACGTCTTTATGGTGTTTTTGATACTTATTTTTTTACTTTTTTCCCAATCGAGTCACACCCTCCAAAGCCTTATCATAATCCGACTTGAACTCTAATGCCTGTTCGTAGTCCTTTAAAGCGGCAGCCTTGTCACCTTTTTTTTCTGCAACCATTCCTCGATAGTAATAGGCTTTATAAGAAGTTGGCGACTCTTTTATGCACAAATCGAAGTGGAAATGTGCTTTTTCTAAATCATTTTGTTCAAAATACAAATAACCAAGGTTAAAAATAGCCGCTTCGTAGTGTTGGTCGTGCAAAATTATTTTACGATAAATATCAATCGCTTCTTGCGTTTTTTTATTCGATTGCAAATAAAACGCCTTGCCCATCAAAGCATTGATATCAAGCGAATCTTTCAACAACACATTATCAAAATATTTCAGCGCTAATGGATTACCCCGTTTGGTAAACAGTTGACCCAATTCAAAAAATGCATCTTTATTATCGGCATTCAAGTCCACCGATTTCTGAAACGCACTAATCGCCCGTGGGTCATCGCCTTGTTCTTTAAAGACCATACCTGTCAAAAAATACGCATCTGAATTTTGAGGGTCTTGCTTCAAAATAGTCGTAATTTCCTGCAAAGCCTGCCCGTATTGTTTTGTTATGAGGTAAAATTCCGTCAATTTCAAGAGCGTTGGCAATCGAGTCGGTGCAATCGCTGCCGCCCGTTCCATCGTCTGAACCGCCAATCGAGACTGCGAATAGTCCATATACACATCCGCCAAAAAATGATGAAAATCAATATTGTTTGAATCCAACGACAAGGCATACTGCATATCTTTGATGGCATAATCAAAACCGCCTTTTGCACCATTTTCATTGAACAATTGGGCTCTTTGAAAATACAAATTGGCATCTTTTGGATTTTTAAAAATCAAATCCGCCAACGAGTCAATCGTCGGATTGCCTGTTTTGCCATATTGTAGTGCATCCGTTTTCGGTTCATTTTTGCAACCAATCGCTAAGAAAATGATTGAAAATGTTAGCAAAACGGCTATTTTTAAGTCTTTCATGCTGTGTGGTTTTATGAATTTTAAAAACGAGTGCAAAATTATTAAATTTTACCCCCCTCAGTATATCTTCAACAAAACGTTTTATCCCCGAGTGTATTTTTATAACTTTGTGTTTTTTGAAAACTCAATAACCAAACATTTGTTTTGGTTTAAAAATATAAAAACATGGCATTGAAAGAGCTTGAAAAACCCAAAAATACTGAGGGGGTCGTTCAAACCGCAAATAATTCAATTTTCATAAAAGGAGCGCGGTCAAACAACTTGCGGAATGTGGATTTGGTCATTCCCAAAAACAAACTCGTCGTCGTCACAGGCGTTTCAGGCAGCGGCAAGTCTTCGATTACCATGGATACGCTGTTTGCCGAAGGGCAACGTCGCTATGTTGAAAGCCTATCGAGTTATGCCCGTCAGTTTTTGATGCGTATGAAAAAACCTGATGTGGATTACATAAAAGGTGTCTGCCCTGCCATTGCGATTGAACAAAAAACAACGACAGGCAACAACCGTTCAACCGTTGGTTCGATGACGGAAGTGTATGATTTCCTACGTCTTTTATTTGCCCGTGTTGGTAAAACTATTTCACCTGTTTCAGGTGAAATAGTTAAAAAACATCAAGTTTCCGACGTTATTGACTTCATTTTGAAGCAAAACGAAGGGGGACGTGTACAATTATTTATTCCATTACCAACAAAATACGACGACAGAACACTCGAAGCCGAACTCAATTTGTTGATGCAAAAAGGTTATACCCGCGTTTGGGCAAAGGGAAATTTAGCGCAAATTGACGAAATACTGAGGGGGGAGGGCATTGAGAATTTGGGCTTTCAAATGTCTCATTTGGAACAACCTTTAATGACTTTTAAAGACAGCGATATACGTATTTTGATTGACCGTTTTGTTATCAAACAAGACGATGAGGAAAATACAAAACGCATGAGCGACTCTGTGCAAACGGCGTTTTATGAATCAGAAGGTGAGGCGATTGTTCAAATTCTTTTAAATACTGAGGGGGATAAAACGCAAGCCTTCAACAATCGTTTTGAACTCGACGATATGATTTTTATAGAGCCAACGCCACAATTGTTCAACTATAACAATTCGTTTGGCGCTTGCCCAAGCTGTGAAGGTTATGGAAAAGTCATTGGCATTGACGATGAAAAAGTCATTCCCGACAAAACATTGTCCATTTTTGAAGGGGCAATAGCTTGTTGGAAAGGTGAAAAATCGAGTGAATGGCTCGATAACTTGTTGGAAGCTGCACATCGTTTCGATTTCCCTGTTCACAAGGCTTATCAGGACTTGTCGAAAAAAGAAAAACAAATTTTATGGCAAGGCAACAAGCATTTTCAAGGGATTGATGCCTTTTTTAAAATGCTTGAAGAGCAAACCTATAAAATTCAGAACCGTGTCATGCTCGCGCGTTATCGTGGGCGGACGACCTGCCCGACTTGCGAAGGCAAACGCATCAGACCTGAAGCACAATACGTCAAAATCAACGGCACCGACATTGCGGAATTAACTGAAACGCCGATTGATGAACTCCTTGAATTTTTCCAAAAACTCAAAATTTCAGAAAATGACAGACAAATAGGGCGGCGTTTGTTGCTCGAAATCGAAAACCGTTTGCAGTTTATGATGAATGTAGGTTTGAGTTATTTGACATTGAGCCGTATCAGTTCGACTTTAAGCGGTGGCGAAACGCAGCGCATCAACTTGACACGTACTTTGGGCAGCAATTTGACAAGTTCGATGTATATTTTGGACGAACCAAGCGTGGGTTTACACCCTCGAGATACAGCTCGTTTGATTACTGTTTTGAAAACATTAAGAGACTTAGGCAACACCGTTGTTGTTGTTGAACATGAAGAAGAAGTCATAAAAAACGCGGATTTCCTAGTAGATATGGGTCCACAAGCAGGTATAAACGGTGGTCATGTCGTTTTTGCAGGCAATTATGAAGACATTTATACAGAAGCGACTGAGAGTTTGACGACAAAATATATGAATGGCACGATGTCTATTCCAACGCCTACATTCCGCCGTAAGTCAACACATTGGATTGAAATGACAGGCTGCAAACAGCATAATTTAAAGAACATTTCAGTCAAAATGCCTTTAAATACGCTTGTTGTTGTGTCGGGCGTTTCGGGTTCGGGCAAAACGACTTTGGTAAAACAGATTTTGCACCCCGCTTTGCAACGTGCAGTAGACCCTTCCATAGCGGTTGTGCCAGGACATTTTGACGACTTAAAAGGTGATGTGAAAAAAATCACCGTTGTTGAAATGATAAATCAATCACCCATCGGCAAGTCCTCACGTTCCAATCCAGTGACGTATGTAAAGGCTTATGATGAAATTCGTGATTTGTTTTCCAAACAACAATTATCAAAAATTAGAGGTTACAAACCGGGCATTTTTTCATTCAATACTGAGGGGGGGCGTTGCGAGACCTGCAAAGGTGAAGGCGAAATTGTTGTCGAAATGCAGTTCCTCGCCGATGTTCACCTTGAATGTGAGGAGTGCAATGGCAAACGTTTCAAAGGAGAAACGCTCGATGTGACTTATAATGGTAAAAACATTTATGAAGTCCTTCAAATGAGCATCGAAGAAGCCTTAGATTTTTTCAAAAAAGAAAAAGGCATTGTTCAAAAAATAAAGCCATTGTTTGATGTTGGTTTAGGCTATGTGCAGTTGGGTCAATCGAGTTCAACATTGTCAGGTGGCGAAGCGCAGCGGGTCAAATTGGCTTCTTTCTTAGGAAAAGAGAACTCGAAAGAGCATATTTTCTTTATTTTTGATGAACCGACAACAGGTTTGCACTTTCACGACATCCGGAAATTGCTCGATGCCTTAAACGCATTGGTTGAAAAAGGGCATACCGTCTTAGTGGTCGAACACAATATGGAAGTTATAAAATCAGCCGATTGGGTCATTGACTTAGGTGCGGAAGGAGGAAAAAACGGTGGTCATTTGGTATATCAAGGTACACCCGAAGGATTGGCGAATACTGAGGGGTCGTTTACGGGGCATTTTTTGAAGGAGAAATTGGGTTAACCTAAAAAAAATCCAAGACGATGTGACATCGTCTTGGATTTTAAAAAGTATAAAATGAAATTTATCTTAGTAAGCTATAATCAAGGTTTCGGCGGGAATTTTCAATTTTTCATATAAAATCCGAATCATTGAAAGGCTCAATTTACGCTTACCGCTTAAAATTTCAGATTTTCGACTACGCGAACCTAAAATTTTATTGAGTTCAGTCTCACTAATGCCCTTTTGGTCAAGATGAAATTTTATTGCCTCAATTGGATGTGGTGGTGCAACTGGATAGTTTGCTTTCTCGTATAGTTCAATTAAAACACTAAGAAGCTCCAACTCATTTAACTCAAGAGAATCTTCAGTTAAATCAAGTTGCATCAGTTCATAAGCTCGTTCAAGAGCCATTTCGTACTGTTCTTCTGTTTTAATCACCCCTTTTATATTTAACATCTTCTACGTTTATTTTATCATATTCTGAATGGGTATTTACCCAAACAATAAAAACTATTTTTTTAATATACTCTATGTCAACGATTAATCTATATTTATTTCCGTGAATATTGAATACGACTCTTTTACTATTAATAATTGAAGCTTTACCAAATTGTTCTTTTAACTCATTATGATTGCTCCATTGAGCACTTTCTACTGCAGCACACCAACTTTTGAGTGATTGTTCTGCATTGGGTTCTTCTTTCTCCCAAAAAATCTTTAATGTCTTTTCTGCGATTATGCGCATTTTTATCAATTTTGAATTTGAATAAATTTTCTTTTTTCATTTTATACTTTTTTACTTTAATTTACAATTACCATTATATGGTGCAAAGATACACTGTTCCCAAATTGGGTGCAATATAAAAAGTGAAAATTTAAAAAAAAATTTAAACGAGCTAAAAAATGTACGTTCCAAAAATCAATCTTATGGAAAACCAAGATGAAATATACGATTTTATCAAAAACAATGGTTTTTCAACGCTTATCAGTGTCAATACTGAGGGAATACCTTTTGCGACACACATACCCATCATGCTTGAAAAAACGGCAACCGATGAACCAATACTGAGGGGTCATGTGTCACGAGCCAATCCACACGCAAAATTGCTGTTGGAAGATTCACACGCCTTAGTGATTTTTCACGGAGCGCACGCCTATATTTCCTCATCGTGGTACACACATGAAAATGTTTCAACATGGAATTACAGTGCTGTGCATGTGCGTGGAAAAATCAAAATATTGACCGATGATGAATTGTGGGATTCCGTTAGTCATTTGACAGCGAAATATGAGGCTTCGGTTGAGAATCCGAAATTAGTGGAACACATGTCCACCGATTTTTTGAAAAGAGAAATAAAAGGCATTATTGGTTTTGAGATGACCTTAGACGAGGTTCAAGCAAAAGCCAAATTGTCTCAAAATCGAGAAGATGTTGATTATCAAGAAGTTGTAGAGGGACTAGAAAAAACTAATGATGGTCAAGCGCATGAAGTGGCTCGACAAATGCGTGAGAAACGACCTTTATAAAAAAAGAAAACTCCGACTCGGGAAGACGTCGGAGTTTTTGAAAAATTGTTGGTTGAAACTATTTCGATGGTTAAGCCGGTAACAGCTGTATGAGGTTAGCGAAATCATCAGTAGGTCGCGGCAAATCGGAATCAGGAACGGTGGCTTCTAAGCGCAAAGTGCAAAGCCTATTGTCTTTCAGGAGCATTTCAATCGTAATTTGACCAAAACCACCCACTAAATTGTCGGCATAGCAACCTTTGGCATTAGGCGCACGAAGGACGTGACGATGAATCGTCTCCACCCAATAATCACCGCGTTGAAAAGTCGTCGTGTCCGAAGAAACAGCTTGATAATCAAGGGCAATGAGTCTTTCTTTCAAAAAATCGAATAAATATTTGATGTGTACATCGGGGAAACGTGTCAGCGCGGGGTGCATACGAAAACCGCGTGCAGAAGCCGTACCATAAAAATCAATCCCATCATGTGTTTTTGTTGGAGATGACAAATGCTTTTGACATTCCTCCTGTAAATAGAGCAGAATCGTTGAAAGTTTTGAGGTTTCTTTCCAATTGTCGTACTCTCTCGTTTCTTTTTCTGTTCGTTGTAGGGATTTCCGCATAAGCGGCTTGCTCGTTTCAGCAAGTTCAGGTTGACTCAAAATAGTCGCCTGAAAATGTGTAAAGATATTAGCCATGAGCCTGTAATTTGATTGCTTTCGCAGCTGTTAAAAAATTTAGTTCAAGATATGTTCGGTAATATATATATGGATTATTCTAAAAAATGTTCGTGGTATTATTTCACAAAAAATAGCTGTGAATACTACATAAGGTTTGGCTAAGGCTTCGTTCGTGGTTTTATAATTTTGTTTGAATTATGTTTTGTTTCAACTGCTCAACTAATTGATGCATCAAAGAAAAGAACAAATTACGGAACTTGCATAACTGTTAAAGTATCGTTAACATTTTTAACGTCTTGTTTGCATTGTTCTACTTCTTAATATTGTGCAAAGGTTAAAACATTTTTGGTATAAATTCAATATTTTTTTAATCCATTCAATTAAAAATTTTCTATAAACTATTGAATTAAAACACTTTATGAAATCAATGGAATTAATAGGTTTATTTTTTCAGTCATTTTTTTTTGAAAAACCCTAAAATCACACCTAAAATCAAAAATCTGTGTCTGAAAATTTTAACATTCTCTCCCATCCTCACAAATACGCCATTAGAACTTCCATACAAAATACCTTTGGTCTTTCGAAATACTGAGGGGGTATTTTTTCTAAATAAATGCTGTAAGTGACTTATCTTTGCGCGGCTTTTTATAAAATTTGAATGAATCTCGTCGTTGATATAGGAAATACACGCACCAAGTTGGCTTTTTACGAAAAAAATACACTTGTCGAGAAAGCGATTATGCAATCATCAGCGTTAAGTTGGCTGAGTGAGCGATTGCAAGATGAGCGCATCGTCGAAGGGTCGATTCTTTCTGCAACGGGGCTGGATACTGAGGGGGTGGAAATTTTTTTAAAAAAATATCTGCCTTTTATAAAATTAGAACACAACACGCCTTTGCCCATTCAAAATAAATACGCCACACCCGACACCTTAGGAAAAGATCGTTTAGCGGCTGTTGTCGCAGCCAATTTTCTTTTTCCTAAAAAAAACTGTCTCGTCATAGATAGTGGTACGTGTATAACGTATAATTGTTTAGATAAAAATGGCGTTTTTCTCGGCGGTAATATTGCACCTGGTTTGACGATGCGTTTGAAAGCGATGAATTATTTTACAGCAAAATTACCTTTAATCGAGCGCAATACTGAGGGGGTTGCGTTAATAGGAGATACCACAGAGACGGCAATGCGGGCAGGCGCACAAATTGGCTTACTCACCGAGGTAGAAGGCTTTGTCAAACGTTTAGAGAAAAAGATGGGTGAATTTACTGTTATTTTGACTGGTGGCGATGGCCCATATCTTTACGAAAATCTTGAATTAAAAGAAAAATATTTTGAGCCACATCTTGTTTTACAAGGTTTGAATCAAATTTTGAATTATCATTTTCAATTAAAATAAACGAACTGTTTCTCGAAAATTCAGCTCTTACGAAGTAAAAAAAATATAATGTTAAAAAAAATTAGCTTTTTTATTTTATTGATAATCAGTGCTTTAACTGTAAATGCACAAATTATTGACAATAATTATAAACAAAACCAACCTAAGGAAAATTCATTGTTATCTCGCTATGGCTTAGGTAATTTGAATCCACAGTATTTTGCTTCTAATGCAGGTATGGGCGGTATGACCGCAGCATATCGTGATAAATATCACCTCAATCCTTTCAATCCAGCGTCATTACCCGCCTTGCGCACAACGGCTTATGAAGTTGGTCTTTATGCCAAAAGTACTGATGTTAAAAGTAGTGGTGGCAATAGTTCTGCGTGGAGTGGTAATCTCAATAACCTTGCGTTGGGCTTCCCAACTTATAGTGTAATTAATGAAGTGCTTGACCGCAAACCACGTGCTGTCCGTTGGGGCATGGCTATGAGCCTAATGCCATACAGTACGGTTGGCTATAATATCAATACCGTTACGCCCGCCCAAAATTCTTTGGACTCATCAACGTTAACCAATTTCTTTGTTGGTAGTGGTGGCACCTATCGCGGTATGTTAGGCAATGGCATCAGTTACAAAGGGTTTTCTCTTGGGCTTAACGTAGGTTATGTTTTTGGCAAAATCAATTCTATTCGTCAATCTATTTTAGGCGATAAATTATCTGTTAGTTACGCCAACTATTTTGATGACGATTATAATATCAGAGGTTTTTCGTGGAATGGCGGTTTACAATATGATTTCACACTTGACCCTAAGAAAAATCCAAATGACCAAGGAGATAGGAAGCACATCGTCATTGGTCTCTATGGCAATCCTTCAACAAGTTTTACGACTAAATCTAATCGTTATTACAATCGTGTTTTGGGTACTTTAGTTGACTCGGTTACAAGTTTTACCGACAAAGCGGGTAGTGGCGTTTTGCCTTCCGAATATAGTGCAGGCATTATGTACGAAAATGGTTTATTGTTCAAGGGCGGTATAGAGTACAAGACTTCAAAATGGAGTCAGTATAAAAATGATGCAAAACCTGAAACGCTTTTAGATGCCAATCAGTTTTCAGCAGGTGCGGAATTCATTCTCGACAAAAACAAGTTGAAATCAGAAGAAGAAAAAGTTAGATGGCGTATTGGTTTTCATACAGGTTCAGACCCCCGCAGTTTAGGAGGTGAACAAGTGAAAAACACAGCGGGCACGATTGGTATGTGTTTGCCCTTACGTGTTGGTCGAGGTCAACAAATTTCTTATATGAATCTAGGCTTAGAATATGGTCAGTTAAAAACTAAAATCATTACTGAAAATTATTTCAGAATCAATCTTGGTTTTACACTCAACGACAATACTTGGTTCTTAAAACGGAAGTTCCAATAGGTTTTATCCTGAAATAAAAAAGGTTCGTATCTCGCAAGAATACGAACCTTTTTTATTTAGTGCCTTATACTTTTTCTAAAAGATATAAAATCTTAAAAGGCAATATAAATTTAGTGGAATTTCAACGTAACTTTGCACCACTTAATCAGTAAAAAATTGGGGTGTTAACACATCTCAATTCTTTTTTTATACCCAATATTGTTCTACGTGGAACAAATGTGTTTTTGAATACTCAAACTATTCAAAATACTGAGGGGGTCAAAAATGCCACAATATGGAAATGTCTAATCCGACTATTATTACTTCAACAAAAAACAAAACGGGCATCAAAGTTTTTGCACCAGCGAGTGTAGCGAATGTTGCATGTGGTTTTGACGTTCTTGGTTTCGCTTTGGAAAAGCCAGGCGATGAAATCGTTGTCCGTTTTTCAAAAGAACCAGGTTTGCGTATCACCAAAATAACAGGTGGCAAACTGCCTTATGAAGCAGAAAAAAATACAGCGGGTTATGCTGCATTGAAATTGCTCGAACATTTAGGCGAATCAAAACGCGGTATCGAAATGGACATTCACAAGAAAATGCCTTTCGGTTCTGGCTTAGGTTCAAGTGCAGCGAGTGCGGCAGCGGCAGTTTTTGCCATCAATGAATTGCTTCGTCGCCCGTTGGAAAAACGTGATTTACTTGAATTTGCAGTCTTAGGAGAGAGTATCGCAAGTGGTGCTATTCATGCAGACAATGTTGCACCATCACTTTTAGGTGGCTTTACATTAGTGCGTGACTCTGCGACAAATGATGTGCATCGCATTCATGTACCACGTGGCATGTACGCTACTGTCATTTATCCGAAAGTAGAAGTGTTGACAAAAGAGGCGAGGGCTATGCTAAAAACAGAAGTTTCTTTGAAAAATGCCGTCAAACAAACCGCTAATATGGGTGCATTTATCATCGGTATGTTCAATTCTGATTTCGATTTGATTCGTCGCTCTTTAGTAGATGTGCTTATCGAGTCACAACGGGCTTCATTAATTCCTCACTTTTTTGAGATAAAAGAAGCGGCTTATACTGAGGGGGTGCTTGGTTGCTCTATTTCAGGTTCAGGTCCATCTATTTTTGCGCTTTCTGAAAACAGTTTAGTCGCTGAAAATGCAGGGATAGCAATGCAAAAAATCTATGAAAAGCATAATATTGAATGTGAATTGTACATTTCACCTATCAATATGGAAGGTACAGTTCTTTGTTAAATAACCTTATTGTTCTACGTGGAACACGAATTAAGTATAAAGTCATGTTCCACGTAGAACTTTTCTTTTTATAACCAATTTAATTTCGCTTAATTAAGCGTCAAAATCAAACAATGAAACTTTATAGCACAAAGAATCCAACAAAATTTGTCACTCTCAAAGAAGCTATTTTCAAAGGTTTGCCAGAAGACAATGGCTTGTATATGCCCGAAAGAATCCCTCGATTACCTGAAAACTTCATCAAAAACCTAAAAAGTCAATCTTTCCAAAGCATTGCTTTTGAAGTTGCAAAGACAATGATTGGCGATGCGATACCTGAAAACGACTTAAAAAACATCGTTGAGTCGGCTATTGACTTCCCTGCACCTGTTGTCAAACTCGATGACAATACACATATCTTAGAGCTATTTCATGGTCCATCATTGGCATTCAAGGACTTTGGTGCACGTTTTATGGCGCAACTCATGTCATATTTTAATCAGGATGACAATCAAGAATTGGTCATTTTAGTCGCTACTTCGGGCGATACGGGTGGGGCAGTGGCTGCGGGGTTCTATGAAGCATTGGGTATAAAGGTGGTTATCCTTTACCCTTCGGGCAAAGTGAGTATGCTGCAAGAAAAACAATTAACAACATTAGGGAAAAACATAGCCGCATTAGAGGTTGATGGAACGTTTGATGATTGTCAAGCCTTAGTCAAACAAGCCTTTTTAGATGATACTTTGACGGCGAAAATCCGTTTGAGTTCTGCCAATTCTATCAATATTGCTCGCTTAATACCTCAAAGTTTCTACTACTTTGAAGCCTATAAACAGCTTGATACGAAGGGTAAACCCGTCGTTTTCAGTGTACCTTCGGGCAATTTTGGCAACCTTACAGCAGGGCTTTTTGCTAAAAAAATGGGTTTACCAGTACTTGAATTCATAGCTGCAACGAATGCCAATGATGTCGTTCCGCAGTATTTAGAGACAGGGGAGTACAAACCGACCCCCTCAGTAAGAACTCTTTCTAACGCTATGGATGTAGGCAATCCTTCAAATTTTGCCCGCATGTTAGACATCTATGGTTCTACGTGGAACAATATGGCAAGTGAAATAAAAGGTTACACTTTTGATGATGATGCGACAAAAGAAGGTGTCAAAGAAGTCTTTAATAAGTATAATTACATCATTGACCCGCATGGCGCTGTTGGTTATTTAGCTTTAAAAGAGTATCAGAAAGAACAGGATGTTGTAGGCGTAGTCTTAGAAACTGCCCATCCAACGAAGTTCTTAGACGATATGGAAAGTATTTTAGAGCGAAAAATATCTATTCCAGAACGTTTAGCTTGCCTTTCTGATAAAGAAAAAAGTGCTACACAGATAGGAACAGACTTTGCAAGTTTTAAAGAATGGTTAACAAACAACTATTAAAGTTCCACGTAGAACAATAAAAAA